>URKE01000029.1 GCA_900548285.1 uncultured Eubacteriales bacterium
GTAACGACGTATTAGTCAAAAACTCGCCGTCAGACCACGGTTCGTATTATTCTTGGCTGGCATAGATTTATATAAACTTCTTTTTTCCATAACTGTTGCACTTAATAGTATAATTCACCTCTGAAAATAAGTAAATAAAAAAGAGATTCAAGAACAATAACCCCTTTTCGCGCAAAAAAAACGGATGGCTTGTCCTTTTAACAGAACACGCTACCCGTTCTTAAAGCATTTTTCGGATATAAAAATTATTCAAAAACTTCGTTGATAAAATCCGTACCCAGCATGGTTTTAAGCAACACCTGAGCGTATAATCTTACCACAAAATCATTCGGGTGGTTTATGTTGTTACCCGTTACGTCGCGATAACGTTTGCCCGCATCGAACAGTGCCTGATGCATCTCGGTTACGTTCGCAACCCCGACGAAACCATATTTCTCTTCGAGTTCCAAAAGTTTGGGAACAAATAACTTTTGATTGTAATTCCAGTCGCTTGTCGCCTCGTAATTCGGGAGCATCGTCGCAATCAGCATTATTTCGGCATCGGGATTTTTCTCTTTTATGGCTTTTACCATAAGTTCTGTGGAATTTTTAAAAACGTCGGGAGAAGTTTTTACATCGTTCATTCCGAAGCCTATCACAACGATGTCCGGCGAATAACCGAGAACTCTGTCTTCAATCTCGCTCACTCCCCAGGAAACGGCTTTCCCGCCTACCGCGGTATTTATAAGTTCTATTTTGTCGTTATTGTATTTTTCGCCGAGGTAATCGCAGAACATTTTTGCGAACGATGGCGTATACGGGGAAATTTCTCCCCCTTGCGGCAATCCGCTTGCATTGCAACCCGTTGTTATACTGTCGCCGTAGAAAAGAACTCTCGTTTTTTCGCCGTTTTTTATTTTTTCTAACGTCTTTGCGAATTTTTCGCTTTTGCCCTGCGGAACCGGTCCTTTCCACTCCTGCGAATGAGTATACGTCACCGAAATCTGTTTTTTTGTAAACGTATCCTGTTCGCCGTAAGCAAGATAACGGACGTCGCCATCGGGCAATCCCGCTTTTTCGTTATCCACGGTTATAGTATATCTGCCGGGAGTCTTCAGGTAGTACTCGTCCTTATTCCAGAACGGAATCGAAGAATTTTCCGTGCGAGACAATATGCCGTTTTCGTATTTATAATCCTCGCCCTTTTTGTACTCGACGTCAAGCCCGTAAGAAGTAACGGAAATTATATCTTCGGCGTCATACAGAAGTTTTGCTTCGTCGTTTTCACCCACAAACATAACCGTTTCGTTATAAACCTCACGCGTGTACCAGAACGGTTTTAACCAGGTTTTAAGCGAATAAGCGGAATAATCCGCAAGGTCCTCTATCGGCGCGAGTTTTTTCTTCGGGGTGTCGGATGACGAACCGCCGCCCGTACACGCTCCGCACGAAAAAGCCGCCGCCATTCCCGTTATAAACGCGATTATTTTTCTTGAACTTTTCATATCTTACCTCTCGCTCTCTTCTATTTTTTTAACAACGGACAGGCAGCCGTCTTTTAGCATATTAAGTTCGCTGCCCACACTGAAGTAATCCATACCGGCCAGTTTTGCCCTTTTCAGATATCGGTTGTTACCGGTGATAATTCCGCTTGACTTGCCTCGCTTTTTCGCCGCCGCGACCACTGTATCTATAATAGGCAGAATTTCCGGTTCGGGATTTTGCATAACGTTTAAATCGCACGAAAGGTCGTTAGGTCCCATCAACACGCCGCTTACCCCGTTTACGGAAAGAATTTCATCTATG
Organism: uncultured Eubacteriales bacterium; assembly: GCA_900548285.1. Classification (GTDB taxonomy): domain Bacteria; phylum Bacillota; class Clostridia; order Christensenellales; family Borkfalkiaceae; genus UBA10281. Next base: position 1,786 of record URKE01000029.1, read on the forward strand.
TTTCTCACGCCGCTTTCGCTTTCTATCTGAGCGAAAACTTTTGTCCTTTCGTTCGCCCGCATCATATATTCGCGAAGCGAACCGGGATTATAAAGAGTGTGGGCGCGCATGGTGGAAATACCCCTTTTGCCGACGGGCGCGTATTTGGCGTATTCTACGGCAAATTTTATCTGCTCGGCATTGTCGGTCATAGGTATTAAAATACCGCTTGCGCCCATATCCATAACCTTGGTTATATCCTTTCTGGTATTATCGGGCAAACGAATTATACACTCTAAGCCTACAAGTCTTGCCGTCATTATTATTCCCGATAAATCGGAATAATCAAATCCGCCGTGTTCGTTATCGACTATAAAAAAATCAAGTCCGCAGTTTTTTAAAATTATCGGAATATTGCGAAAAGCAACTTCGCTGAGCATTATTCCCTTTTTTATTTGCATTTTTATCTCCGATACGACAATAATTATGCCGCTAAAATATAAATTGATTTTATTTTTCTTCCGCCTTGGCTAAATAACACAAACCGTTTATTGCGTCGACTTTGCCCGCAATTCGGCTTTTAACATTCAATTCTTTTAACACCCCGAATATAAGGTCTTTATGATATTCCAACGTTCCGCCGGTAACGATAAGATTTTTCTTCTCCGGTAACTTTTCGAGCGCTTTTTTATAATCGGAAACAAGCGCTTCCTCTATACCTTTTCCCCGCGAATTCTCGCGTATATAACCGCCGCCGTATAAACCCGTTACCGTATAAAGAAATTTTCCGTCGAAAAACGGTCTGCACTCGAAATCTCCGCTTAAAAAGATATCTCCCGTTTCGCACATCTGCGCCGCCGTGCCGAGATTCAATATATAGCAATCATTTTCGCCGAGTCCTAAGATTGTTGCCTGTTGATCCCCGACGGGCGTATATATAGTTTTTCCGTTATAAACACCCGCGGGTTTCACTTCGGTAAACGCCGTCGGCAGGCTAAGTTTTACGGGATATTCTTTTTCATCGAAATCAACCCGTCCCGTTATGCAGTTATAAAATCCGCTTGCCGCGGCGTCGGTTATATGCGTAACGTTGTTCCCCGTAAGCCTGAACGCCAGATACGAGCCGAGAGTATAAAAAACTTCGGCTTCTTTCGCTATCTCGGGAAAAAGCGTTGCCGTTACTATAACAGAAGCCCTCGGCAGATTATATTTAAGCTTCACGCCGTGTTCGGGAGAAAGCGAAAAGCCATAAGGCTTAAGACCAGCGCGTTTATCACGCCACGAAATATAACCCGTTAAAAGTCCGCCTCTCTTATCCGCAAGTACGTATCCATGCATCTGAACGGAAAACATTACGGCTTCGGCAGAAGACGAATCGATTATTTTTTTTACAATCGAAAAGATTTTTTCCGCATCTGCTTCGTAAAACGGCTCGGGCAAAGGCAAAGCTTCGGGAAAAGGCGTTTTGTTTACCTTTTCGGGAAAACTTCCGTTTTCGCTTTCGGCATACTTTATAGAAGTACTGCCTATATCTATACACAAATATTTCATTGATTTACTGTAAACAGCGAACTGCTTATTACGAATTCATTGAATTTCCCGTCGGAAAGCTCTATAAAAGCATATTTTGCATCTTCGGGAACTTCCGCGCTTATTTTGCCCTGCTTGATTTTATCTTTCGGTATAATCATAACCGACCAACGCCAGCTTGTGCTTACGCCTTCATCGGACACGCAATATATAAGCCTTGCGGTTTTTAAATTTTCCGCTCCGTCTATTTCAACGGTGATATTTTTTCCGTCTGATTTTTCGCTTTTTACGGTTAAAGGCATTTGTTTTCCGTTAAGTGTCTGCTCCATAAAATCATAAACGAAAATCATTCCCTCTTCGTCTTTCCAACGATGATAATGCGTAAGATTTCCGCGGTAGGAATGATAAACCTTGCCTTCGCAAAGATCGGACGATTGCTGTTGCAGAAGCGGCGAGAAAAAGCTATCGTTCGTGCCTATAGCGAACATAATGGGACGATTGCAATAATTAAGATAGGATATAGGATCGTAACATTCGATCCATTCTTCAACGTTATCGGGTTCGGTAAAATAATCTCTGTCCTTAACGCCGGGAGTTTCAAGCAAAAATCCGCTGCCGTAAACGGGCGCGAACGCTTTGAATCTGTAATCTACGCCCGCGGTTATACAGGTTAAAACCGAACCCCACGAAATGCCCGTAAGCCCTATTTTTTCGCTGTTTATCCGTTCGTCTGCAATAAGGACGTTATGCGCCGAGATGATATTATATACGCTGTGATATACCCAGCTATCGTAAAAAGTTTCCTTCGTATTTTGGAACGAACCGCTGTCGACAGGACCTCCGTTCGGGTTTACTTCGCCCACGCCGTTGATGCTTCCGTACTGATGAGCATAAGTATCGATCGCAATGGCGGCATAACCCTTGCCGTTCCAGTATTCTACCCATTCGTAAAAAGCACAGCCACCGCCGCCGTGAACCAGAACCATTGCAGGATAGCCGCCCTCGGGCATTTTGGAAGAAGGGAAGCCTAAATAACAGAATACCGTCGTGGGTTTGCCTTTATAATCGGCTCCGTCAAGAAAAATAGCTTGAGTAACTCCGTTTTTGTTAGTATAATCGCCGGTTCTGCCTTGCGTTACGGTTACGGTGCGCGAAAAAAGCGTTTCCGTATCCCACATCAGGTCGGGTTTTATCAGCGGTTTGTAAGGGTACTCTCTTTTGGAATCGGCACCGCCGCCGCAACCCATTGCAAACGAAAAAAGCATAGATATCATAATACAATAAACAAGAATCTTTTTCATAAATAATTTGAGAATATTCAGTCTTTTCCAAGATCCGTTTTAACGAAATATATATCGTGACGATTAAATTCGAACGCAAGATACAAAATGTTGTTCTCTATAAAACCGTTCGCATAGGAATACCCGCCTGGAAAATCCGAAACATTTATCTTTTTTACAAAACTTTTAAGCCCGTCGTCGGATATCCATACGGAGAGCGGATATCTGTTATCCAGCCCGTAAACGCTGTTAGGCGTGTTTATAAGAACAATGCGGTTTTTTTCGGCTTTTAAAAGCTGAGGTTTGTTTGCGGGATTAGGTATATCGGTTGCATACGGTTTTTCCCACGTTTTGCCAAAATCAAAAGAATCCGACCGCCACAGACAGCCCGATTTATCTATTCTGAAAAGCATGATAAGATGTCCGTTTTCGGCTTCTATAACCGTATTTTCAGTCCAAACCCACTTTATATTGAATTTGTTTATGTCCTCGTTCGTAATGTCAAACGCTTTATGCCTTTCAAAATCGTTTGCGTTCGCATCGGAAATCAAAAATCCGCTTTCATAATAATCCACCGCGTTATTCCACACGTAGCCGCCTTTTTTTACGCATTCCGCTTCTTGCTCTTCCGTTACGGGAAAATAATGATACGGAAACAAAAGCGTGTCGTTAGAAAGTTTTGTCATGCTGCGAACGAACGCGTATTTGTAAAGCGGGAAAAAAGGCTTTTCTTCCCACGTTTTGCCGCTATCCGAACTTTTATAAACAAAGTTTCGCCAGTTTAAAAACTTGCCGTCGTGCTTGGTTACAAAAACAAGAATTTGATCGCCGACAACGGTAGTTTCGGTGTGATAGTGAGCCTGTCCGTCCTCTTCGCCTAACAAAACCTTATCGCTCCAGCTAAGCCCGTCATCGGTACTTCTGAACAGATAAACGCGATTTTGCGGCGCAGGTTCGCAAACGTCGCCGCAGGTGCAGACAAGTAATAAATCACCGTTCGGCATCCTGCGGACGTTCGCTTCCACGGACAGATTATCTCTGTGTACCGTTTTTATATACATTATCTTTTATTCTTTTTGCTAATAGCGTATATCGCGCCGAAAGCTAAAATAACTAAGCCCGAAAGGCAAATATTACCGACCGACGACCGGCAACCTGATTGACAGCCGCTTGCTTTTTCGTAGGTGAGAGTTATGGTCATATCGGCCATACAAGTACCCGTAAGCTTTCTTGACGATTCAACGAAAACGTAGCCCGAAATTTCGTCTGCCGCAACGGTGTAAATACCCTTGTAAGCGCATTTTACGCTCTTGCTTTCAGCTATTTCGTTTCCTTCGATATCAACGAATTTTACAATAATAGTCATTTCCTTAGGTTTATATTTTAAGGTAACTGCGGTGCTTTCGGTAACGTCAAACGTGAGAGAGGGAATTGCCGAAACATACTCGTAACCCATTACCGTGGGCGGAGTTATGGTGCAGCTCTTTCCTATTACCGCTAAAACTACTCTGTCATCGGCAATGCTTCTGCCCTTTTCGTCTACCATTCTTAAAGTTATTTCGGCAGAAGGCGGAGTTAATTCAACTGCGCTGATTGCAAAAGCCGGTTCTTCGCCTTCGGTTACTATCTGATTTTTATAGAACGCCGAACGGCTGTAAAATACCTGTCCTTTGGTTACGTCTGCAATGTTTACGTCCTTGGTTTCGTCGGTTGCGTCTTCTGTAAACGTAGCGGCGGTTCCGTCGGCAAGCACTTCTGCTTTCATTTTGCCTTTACCCACTTTTGCCGTTCCTACAGCCGCAATTTTTACGCCTACGCCGCCGAACCAAGCTTTTTTGGTAAGGTTCATGGCTATATCGCACGAAACGATTTTAGCCGACGGATCGAGAGCCGCGCCCGTTTCTAAATCGGTAAAGCTTTCCCACGGAACATACCAGGTACCTGCTTTTCCGAAAAATACGTTTTGCGTTTCGCTGGTTATAGAGAGCGTCGTTTCGCCGTCTTCCATAGTGCAAAGGTCTTTGCCTACCGCTTTTGCGCCGTATCCGACGTAATGTCTGCCGTTTTCGTCGGTGATGATAAACTTAAAGCCGTAGTTGTTGCGCGAACATTCGAGTTTTACGAATAATCCCGAAGATTTGCTTACTTCCGCGCCGTTTTTAAGGTTTACCGAGAACAACGAGAATAATCCGTCGTAGTCTTCAAGATCTTTCTTTATCGAGAAAATAACCGATTTACCTATATCCTTTTTAACGTGGAAAGTTTCGAGCTTATCGCCGTTAAATGTAGCAGAGTAAAGGTCGTTATCGAGATTTTCGTCCCAGTCGGTATCGGGAACTTCCGAAACCTTATAGGAAAGAATTACCGTAAGAGAAGTTTGAGTGAACACGCCTTCAAGGTCGTGATCCGCACCGACGTAATCGTAATCGTAAATTACGGGAGCGGTTATGGCGTATTTATATGTTCCTGTCGCTTTATCGTAAGCTATCTGTTCGGTATAGCTTTCTTTAATATCGTTTCCGCTTTGATCTACGAATTTAACGGTAAGAGTTGCGGGCATCATTTTGGGATAAACAGCCGCTTCGACGTTATTTACCGCCGTTTCATAAAGTTCGCCGCTTGTTAAAACCGCACTGCCGTTGAACGCCGCGTTACTGTAGAAAAGCTGTCCTTTGGTAACGTCGATAACGTTTACGTCTTTAGTTTCATCTTCTGCGCTGTCGGCGTACGTTGCGTTTGCTCCGTTTGCAAGAACTACTAATTTAGCCTTGTTTACGCCTGTTTTAACCGTTCCTGCAGAAACGAATCTTACTCCGTATCCGCCGAACCAGGCAGCATTTGCAAGGTTTAAAGCAAAGCTTGCTGATTCAACCACGGTACCCGCAGGCATTGCGCTGTTATCGGCTAAGGACGAGAAACATCCCCACGGAACGAACCAGGTACCTGCGTCTGCCTTGAATTTGAACTGAGTGGAAGCGTTTAGCGAAACGCCTTCTTCTGCGTTTTCTATGGTGAATATATCCTTGCCGGCGTTAAGCTTGTGAGCAGTATAATAATTGCCGGCAGTATCCTTTACTATAAAGTGGAAGCCGTAACCGTTTCGGGGTAACATAAACTTAACGAACATACCTGCCGATTTAGAAGTATCCGCGCCTTCGCCGAGTTTTACGGTAACTAATGAGAACATTCCGCTTACGGCAGTCATATTCTTTTTAAGTCCTACGTAAACGCAGTTATCAATATCGCCTTTTACGTCCAATGCTTTAATAAAACCGTTTTCGTCAAAAGTTGCTTTATAAACGTCGTTATCGGTGCTTTCGTCCCAGTCGGTATCGGGAACTTCGCTTGCTTTATACGTCAACGTAATCTCTTCGGTAACGGTAGAAAATGAGCCTATAAGTTCTTTATCGGCACTTTCGTATTCGTAATCCGAAATTTCGGGAGCAGTTATTTCGTACGCGTAATATCCGTTTGCCATATCGTAAGCAACTTTCGTTTTGTCGGTAGTTTTGATTGCATTTCCGTTTTTATCTTTATAGTTTACGGTAAGCAATCCGTCTCCGCGGCCGATTTGTCCGTACGCAATAATCGCGTCATAATTTTCGTCGCCGCTCTTTACAACGCTGCTAAGATTAACCAGACCGCCGTCTATTGCAAATACTTTGCCTTTATCAACAGCCGTAACGTTTACGTCGGCAGTAGTATCTTCGGCATCGGCTGTAAACGTGCAGTCGTTCGCGTTGATTAAAGTTTTTACTTCGGAAGTTTCCGCGTCTGTACCTCTTTTAACCGTACCTAAAGCGTAAAAATTCACGCCGAGTCCGCTGTACCAGAGCGCGCCGCCCGATCTTGCGCCGAGTGTTAAACAAATAGAAACAGAAACGATTTTTCTGCCTTCCGTAAGGAAGTTGCCGCTCGAGTTTATCGCTGAGAAAGTCTTTGCCCACGGAACGGATAAAGTTCCCGTTTTACCCGCCACAAACGTATAATTGTTGCCTGACATTTTTACCGTAGAAACCGTCCCGTCATCCAGGATAAACGGGAAATTTTCGGTTGCGCCGTGGCTCATTCTCCATATGCCGCCTTCGGAATCTTCGACGACCAGTCTGAACGCACCGCCGAAATCAGGCATACCCATCGTAATAAATAAGTCCGTAGACTCGTTAGGGTTTATTCCCTCCGCAAATTTTGCGGTAAGTCTTAAAAATTCGCTTCTGCCGACTGTACCCTCTTTCACGCCGAGATATACTCCGCCCGCCGTTTCGCCATTATATTTAACGCCTTTAAAGGCTCCGTCCGCAAATACTATCTCCGCCGTCTCTGTTTGCGCGGAATTCCGTTCTGTCCCCGTTTCAGCAAAAGCCAAACCTGCCCCCGTAGCAGTTATCATAAATATTGCCAGAAACGCGATAAGTAATTTTTTAATTTTCATGTTTTTCCTCCTTGATCTTTTTTTTCCCTTTTATTAACGCCGACGAAACAAATATTGCCGACAGTATGAGTCCGTCGCCGCCTACAGCGGATCTACAGCCTTTTTTTTCATCTTTTTGCAAAACCACCTTTACCCTTAAGAGTTCATAAGAATCGAGCAGGGTTTCAGGCATTTCCGTTTTGAATGTAAGATAGTAAGTGCCTGCCGCGTCCTTGTTGTAACCCGCGCTTTTCCACGTACCGGTAAGCACGTATTCATTTCCGTTGTCGCCTATCGCGGTAACGGTCGTGGGCAGCAACCCCCTTATTACGGCAGAAGCCGTTCCCACAGGATAATTATATACGGGCTTGAAATCTTCTTTTAGCGAAACTATATCCACGTAGTTTTGATTAAGTTTGGTAACTACCATTTTATCTCTCGCTTGCTTTGAAACAAACTCACCCGCTTTTAAGTCTTCTTCGGTGAAAATAGAAAGCCTTATGCCGTTTTCGGTATACCTGCCCTTGTCGTAAGCGACTAAAATTCTGCCGTCGGGATCCTGATATATTTCGGGATATGCCGAAATGTATCTGTCTATCAAAAGCGAATAATCCCAGCTTTCGCCGCCGTCTACCGACATATAAGCCGTCATGTTGGTTCTGTCGGTTAAACTGTCGTTGGTAACAAAAACGATAGCGCCCGATTTAAGTTTGATAAACGCCGTTCTTGCGCCGGGGCCGTTTAACGGATGAGGCAATTTGCCGGCTGAGGTCGTCCAGGTCAACCCCTTGTCGTAAGAAAACGCCTGCTCTATGCCACCCTCATAACCTTTTTCAAGACGGGAAAGCATCCATAAAGAGCCGTCTTCTCTTTCCACGACCGATGCTTCGGTATAGGTCTTTTGAGGTTTAACGTATTCCGATTTTATGGTTGCTATTTTTGTGTAATTATAGCCGTCGTCGATGGATTTATAAACTCCGGAATATCCGTCGTCGTCACCCGTAACGTAAATTATGCTCCCGTCGGACAAAATGGTGGGCTTTACGAAACCGGTTCTGTCGCTTACTTTAAAAGGACCTTCATAGGTAATTCCCGATAGCGGGCCGTCCGCGCCTATCAATTTAACGGCATACATTTTAGATCCGGGCAATATAGAGTAATAAAGAAACAGTTCGCCCGCACCGTTTACAAAAAATACCGGAAGAACCACGCTTGTGGAATTTATCGGATCGATTATCATAAAAGGATCTTTCCATGTCTTTCCGCCGTCTGAGGAAGCCGCAACCGGTATATAGTTATCAGGGTGCGGTTCTTTGGTTCCGCCCGTGTACCAGGCGACGAACAGGTTATCTCCGTAACTTACCGAAGTTGCTATTCCGTTCCATTTTCTGTCCGAAGGCAGATAAGTTTCGCTCGTGGAGGCGCTTAATTTTGTGTTTAAATTCGTAGAAGAATCCACAAGCGTTATCTCTTCTGCGCCGAGCGTGTGGTTCTGATGACGGCTTTCTGCCGCACGGGCGGTTTCCCCGCCCGGCGCGACAAACGCCGAAAGTACGGCAAATAAACATATCAGCGTTAAAAATAACGATTTTTTCATATTATAAATCCAATTATTTTTATTTAGCCCAGGTTATCCAGTCGGGGCAAACTATCATATATTTTGCCGAGCCGCCGAAAAGAGAAACTTCGGGAGCGACGTATTCGGGATCCGCTTTGGGCCATGCGTACTTAATATTCAATTCCTGTTTATAGGCTTTGAAACATCTGTTTCTGTATTCCACCCACTTTCTTGCTCCCTTATCGTAGGTTTTTGCAAGAGCCGCGGAATAAAGTTTTGATACCTGTTCTTCGCTGTCCGCCATAATAAAGTTGGGCAACGCTTCTATCCATACGCTTTCTATATCGGTCTGAATTTCGGTATAATCGTTCAGGGCTTTCTGATCGGATACGTCGAGAGGATATCTGAAAGGAACCCTTGAAACGGAATAATCGAAATAAGCGCATTTGTTTTTAAATTCCATCCATGTCTGCAACCAGTTGATGCCGTATTTATCAGGACTGGTCATCTTCGTGTACATAAGGTTTGTAAGCATATGAGTTTTAGTAATACCCATATCGAAAAGCGCGGAAGTATTGTTCTTTCTTAAAGCCTCCTTTGCCTTTTCCGTCCATTCCATTCTGCCGTACGTGCTTACCTTGCCGGTTTCGGGGTCGACTTCGCCTGGTTTTACGGCGTAAGTATAGTATTCGCCCTCGTTTTTGCCGTAATACATTTCCCTTTGTCCCTGTTCGCTGAGCAAATAATCCATAACCTTGATTACTCTGTCCACGCGTTTACAGTTCTTTGTTATCATCGTAACGTATAATCCTCTGCCTGCGTAGTCAAGAAGCAAAGGCGCGTCCCCGCGGGAATTTGTAAGAACGATCGAAACGTAAGTGTGCTCGTCGTCCGTTATGCCGGTGGCGTTGTCATGCCCTTCTTTTTCGCGTATGCCAAGCTCGGAAATATGCTGCTGGCTAGCCCCGATATAAGCGAAAGCTTTACCGTTGAGCAAGTTCGAGCCGACATCGCTTCTCTTATAACTGAAATTACCCGAAGTAATAAGGTTTGCTCTGTACAACTCGTTTAAGAATTTAATAACTTCCACGAATTCCGGAGTATCGTATTGATACAGATAATTACCTTCTGAGTCCTCCATGGGAACGCAGAACATCTCCATAAGTGCGGAAAGCGAATAGTTGAAGCAGTCATTGGTGGCGGTAAGATTGAACGGCGCAAGTAAAACCGTAGGATTGCTGTTCTTTAAACCGTATCTCTGTTTTACCCATTTGCACATTTCCAGAAACGCCGCGGGACGGGTTATCGAATCCTGATTGAAAGACACGTCTTGAGCCTTCTTATGTGCGATATAGGCGTTTAAATAATCTTTTCTTACTATAACGTCATAGTTCATAAACTGATGACCGCCGATATTGTCCTCGTATTCGGCTATATCCGCGTCGTTATAGAAGTTGCTCGCAAGCCCGTACAGATGTCCGTCGGAGCCGGAATAATAGCGTTTATGTTCTTCGCTTATTCTGTTGAGTAAACTCGGCGCATAACTTTCGGCAAGTTTGTCTATGGCGTATGCATAACCTTCTTCGCCGAGTTGAACCCTTGTACGCAAATCGCCTATGGTTATAACGTCCGGAAGTTCGTCGCCCGCAATCATGGTGCTGAGTTCCTGGTTATCGTTGGTCATAGCGCTCTGAAACTTAACTTTTACGCCGGTACGATCGTAAATAAGATCCGCCGCCTTGCCGCCGTAGAAGGTATAGTTAGTAAACCAGGTTATATCCACGTCTTCGTCATCGGGATCTATTTGCTCCCAACTGTTCTTGTCCGGGTCGTAATTCGTGGGGAATTCGTTGTATTTAAGCCCTCCTTTATTCCCGCCCGAATGACCGCATGCAATTGCGGAAAACGCAATTATAAGCATAATAACCGCACACAGCGATGAAGTAATGAGTTTTTTCATCTGAAAGTCCTCCCTTTTTTATTATTCGAGGTAACACCTCGTATTATCCTTTAACCGCGCCTATCATAACGCCCTTCGTGAAATACTTCGCAACGAACGGATAGACTAAAAATATGGGTAACGAAGAAATAACTATCGCCGCAAACGAAATGGTTTTTGCGCTTATTTCGCTTGAAATGGACGGATCCGCGTCGGGCAGATTTGTATCCTTTATTATCTTCATAAGATAGAATTGCAAAAGCCACATGCTCTCGTCTTTTTTTGTGTAAATCAAAGTTGGCATGTAGGAGTTCCAGTGCCCTACGGTGAGCCACAAACCTACGGTTGCAAGCGCGGGCATGGACACGGGCATATACAGCGACCACCAGATCCTGAATTCGTTTGCTCCGTCGAGCATTGCGGATTCGCGCATTGAGTTGTCTATCCCCCTGAAGAAGTTCGTAAGCACTATCATATTGTAAACCGAATAAAGGGACGGTATTATATACACCAGAAAACTGTTATATAAGCCGATGCCTTTTATGAGCATGAAATACGGAATAAGTCCGCCGCCGAAGAACATGGTTATCATGTTTATCACCCAGAAAACTTTATGAAATTTAAGTTTCGGGTGAGACATGGCGTAAGCCACGCAACTGGTGAAAACCAAGCCTCCGGCAACGCCCGCCACGGTAGCTATTACGGTGTTGAAAAACGCTTTGTACAATCTTGCGTCGGTAAAAACCGTGATGTAGTTTGCTAACGTAAATTTCCTCGGGAAAAGCCATATCCCGCCGTACTCGTAATCTATTCCGTCGTTAAAAGAACCTGCTATCGTATACACGAACGGATAAAGCGCGAGGAGGGTGAAAATTATCAGGATAAACACTATTATTACGTCCGCATAGTTGATTCTTTCTATTACGCCCTGACGTTTTTTCATTTCAGAAAATTCCCTCCCCCGATATTTTTTTACTTGCGAAGTTGCTGCCGAGAAGCAATACCAACGATATAAGCCCGTCGAAAAGGGATAACGCCGTCGCCGTGGAATAAAGCCTTTGCGTAAAACCCAACGAATAAACGTAAGTGGCAAGCACCCTTGTCGTTTTCAGGTTCTGAGTCGTCTGGAATACGTAGAACTGCTCGAAGTTATTTCCGAGAAGGCTTGACAAACTGAGCAATAAAAATATGACTATCGTAGGACGAATCATCGGAAGAGTTATTTTTATAGCCCTGTCCCACCTGTTCGCGCCGTCTATCATGGCGGCTTCGTACAACGTCGGGTCTATATTGCTTATAGCGGCAAGATAGACTATCGAACCCCAGCCTACGCCTTTTATAACCGTTGCGAGTATAAGTTTGGGGTAAAAATACTGCGCCAGATTGAGATCGACGGGATTGTCGGGCGAGGATAATCCCAAAAATTCCAGAATGGGATTGACTATACCCGTATTTGCATCGGTAAGCGCGATTATTATTCCGCCGTATATAACCCAACTTATAAACTGAGGGAAATTACATATCGTCTGAATGGTCTTTTTAAGCCGCATATTTCTCACTTCGTTTAAAAGCATAGCGAAAATTATCGGCATCGGGAAATTGAAAACCAGCATAAGCAGGTTTATCGTAAGCGTGTTGGTGAAAATCGTCCAGAAGTTTTCGTCCCCGAACAAATCCTTGAAGTTATCGAACGTCCATCCGGGCTCGAACAACGCTTTAAATAAATCGAGTTTATAATTGCCGTCTTTAAACGCGAGAGTTATGCCGAACATGGGCAGATATTTGAATACAAGTAAAAACAGTATTCCCATACCCGCCATTATGAACAACTGAATATCTCTGGCGTAAAGTTTGATTTTCGCTCGCTTTTCAGGTGTATACACCGTTTTTTTTTCCATTTTCTTAAACACAAAAAAGGCTTCCCTTTTTGCGATTTTCCTCCCTGTAAGATTAACGATATAATTCCGGAAAATCTTAATTCGATTTAACTTTATTGAATTTTTTCCGATTTTTTTTGTTTTTTTACTTGCTTTTTACATAAAATCGTTTATAATTCGATTATGCAAAATTTTTTGATCGATAACAATTTTTCTTTTATAGGCGGCGGTTTTGCTACCATTCGCGACGACGTTGTATGGAAAAATCCCCGCGGCGACGATTTATCGAACGTAACGCCCTGTCAGCAAAAATGGAACGTTATGGTACCCATGTTCGCTTACCATAGATTGTACCTCGTAGTAGACGGTCACGCTACTTTTTTGCTAACAGACGGAACTTCGCTGAGACTTGAAAAAAACAAATTATATCTCATTTCTCCGTTTATGATTCGTTCCGCGGAAAAAACGGAATTATTTTCCCACTATTTTCTGCATTTCAAGTCGAATACTCAATCGACAGACCCGTTTGAATTTTACAAACTCGTCAATCCCGTAGACGCACAGGAACCCGACGCTGTTTTTTTCAAAATGTTGCTTTCGACGTATTTTGAAAAGGATATGCGTTCGAGAATGGTCGCTCAGGGTTATTTCTCTCTGCTTATATCGAAGTTTTTCGACGGCGTGGACTCTCAGCCCCCCGTAATAAAGAAGTTCGAGCCGATACTCGAATATATAGAGCGGAATATCGGCAAAAAAATTACCGTTTCCGACCTTGCTTCCGTGCTCGGGTATAACGATTCGTATTTTTCGGTTATTTTTTCGAAATGCTTCAAAATAACGCCTCAGAAGTACGTCGCCAACAAAAAGATGATTCTGGCAAGACAGCAACTTGCGCACAGCAGCCTGAGCATAAAAGAGATTTCCGAAAATCTCGGCTTCGACAGCGAATTTTATTTCGGCAACGTCTTTAAAAAATCGGTAGGATTATCACCCGGAAGGTGGAGAAAAAGATATTTCGAACAACTTTTGTCCGATGAAAAACTTTTTCACTGAACCTTATACCGTAGTTTCGCGCTACGGTTTTTTTATGCCGTTTTTATCCGCCGTTTTTCTTTCAAAACGCCTTACGTATACGCCTGAATTAAGCGTTTCTGTTTTACCGCTTCCCGGCAACGTGACTTCTGCTCTGCAATTAGAAGGAATGGTTATTCCCCATACCGTTTCGTCTCTCTGTTTATCGCAAGAGACCTTTACCGTACCGTGGCCGGTTTTCAGTTCGCAATCGAAACTCTTCACGTCGTTTAGTCCGCAGGGCTGTATTTTAAGGAAATACCCGCCGTCATCGGCAAAATTTATGCCAGCCAGCGATTGATAAAACCAGTAGTCATAACTGCCGAACATCGGGTGGCAATAAGAATGCATGTTTTCTTCGGTGGTGGAAATGGAATTTTCCCATCTTTCCCAAACTGTAGTCGCGCCGTTTTCCAGCATATATCCCCAACCGGGGTACTCTTTGTTTTTGAGCAATTTATATACTATATCGTTTCTGCCGTTTTCGGAAAGAACCTTAATTAAATGCCTGTACGCCTGGTTGCCGCACGTCATATGATAGCCGCGGGCTTCCATATCTTTCACTATCGCCTCAAAAAGCCCCTTTTTCGCGCATTTTTCGGCTATTCCAAGAGATAAAGCCATGGCGTTGCCCGATTGAACGTCCTCGCAATAACGGTTGTTTTTTTCGTCGTAAAAGCGTTTGTTTACAGCGTTTTTAACAGTAGTCCAAAGCGCGGAATACTTCTTTTCGTCCGCGGTTCTGCCCGTGAGTTTCGCAAAATCTTCTATAAGTTTTAAGTGCCAGCAAAGGTACATGGAAGAAATAAGCGGAACAGGCACGCCTTTGTTAAATCTTCTCGAAATATACGGAACAACGCTTATAGCGGGAACCCAATCGCCGTATATTCCCTTTGAAAGAATTCCGTCCTCAGTTTTTGCAAGAAGGTATTCCACCCATTTTTTATAATTATCGTAGTTTTGTTCTATAATGTCGTTGTCCGCATATCTTTTGTGAGCGAATTCGGCAATCAAAAGGTACGCGACTGAAACAGGGTCAGCGATTTTTGAACCGAGGTAATACGGCGCCGTATCCCTTATGGCTCCGTTTTCGTCCATAGTATCGGTAATGTCGTCGGTGATTTTTTCGAGAAGTAACGATACGTCGAAATTGTTGCAAGTCTGATACAGGCGGGATGCCAGATCGTTCAACCAACCCATACGCTCGTCTCTCTGCGGACAGTCGGATAAAATACCGTTCTGGTTGCACGCTTCCGTCCTGAGCGAAAGGTTGTGCAGGTCCTCGAGCATTTTATCCGAGCAAGTAAATTTTCCCGTTCTCTCAAAATTCATACGCAATCTTTGCGCCTTAATCGAAAGAATCTCAACCTTACCCTCTACCGTTACGAAGGCGTATCTGAATCCGCGGTAAGAAAACCTGGGCGCAAACGTTTCTTTGCCGTTGCCGGAAAGTATATATACGTCGGTGTTTTTTGCATTTCTCAGACTGCCGTAATTCAACGTACCGTCGTCGTTTTGCCTTTCGCCGAATTTCAGCACGACTTTTGCGCCGCGCTCGCCTTTTACAGTTATAACTTCGCGCCCGGTGAGAATTTCGCCGAAATCGTAGGCGGTTCCGTCTGCTATAACGCGTTTTTCTTTATACGGAATATCTTCTTCTGCAATAATAGGCGGCACTTTTTGAGAATACATGACTATTTCAGGGTCGTTTTTCTGCCATACGGCAAAATACCAACCATTGTTGAGACCGAAACTTTCGTTGTACCCGCTCCAGCCTTTGAGTTCTTCTTCCATACGCGCGTCGTAGGTTTCTCCGTCGAAAATCGTTCCGGATATTACAGGCGAACTCCTCGCTTTCCAGAGTCTTTCTGTTTTGTTGGTTATTATTCTCTTTTCGCTGCCGTCTGTGAACGCTATATAAAATTCCGCGGTAATTTTCGGTTCTCCATACCAGCCGTTGCCGGCAAGTATGCCGATTGCGTTTTTTTCTTCGGCGATAAATGGCGTTACGTCGTAAATATTATAATACACGCGCTTATTGTAATCGGAAATAACGGGGTTGGCGATTGCGCTGCCGACCTTGTTTCCGTTTATATATAATTCGTGAAATCCCAACCCGCAAACATAAGCCCTGGCGCGCTCTATGGTTTTACCTTCGGATAACTCCGGAATGGTAAAATTGCGTCTGAAACACATCGCCGCGCCCGATGCCGTAAGCGGACACGCATGCCATGCTACGGTTCTGTCTTTTTCAAACAATCCGGTCTCAAACGTAGCAATATCGCTTTGCGCGTCGCCTGCCGTTGTTTTTGCAAAAACCTTTACGTAACATAATTCAGAAGAACGAAATTGCTTTCCTTTGTATGAAACGTTTATACTTTTTTCGGAAAAAATAATCCCCGAATCCCATTTATCCCCCGTGCCATGCTCTATAAGAGCGACAGATGATGCAACTATTATACGATAGCTTATCTGAATAAGATTGTCGCACTGAGCGTATTCCCACGAAAAACGCGGGGTTTGCGTTTCTATGCCTATCGGATTTACGGAATATTCTGTTTTTAAACTAATTATTTTACACATAATTCTCGTCCGTCTGTTTAGTTATTTTTAGTATACTATCGTTTTTTCGATTTTTCAATATAAATATTATATTTTTTTTTATAATTTTCTTTGATTTTATTCTCGATCACATTTATCGTTTTAAATAATACCGAATTAAAAATCCCTCGACGTACAGCGAAAAAATGTCCTCACCGTTTTTATTTATTATATTGTTAGTGTTAAGTTTGAAGCAAAGCATGGTTTCAAACACGCTTCTTATCACGAACTCAAGCATATGTAAGATAAGCGACGGCGCGCAGAAATAACTCCAACGCATAAAAAATCCCTCCTTCCAAAACTCGGAAAGAGGGATTTTTGTATTTTGCAAGACAATGCAGCCCCGCGCTTACCTCGTTTTTTTATTGCGGGACTATAATATTCAAATTTTTAGTTTTCTTTAATTTTATCTTTGAACTCTGCCGGAGGCGTTGCCGCTTAAAAGGGCTTCCACTTCGGAAACCGAAACCATATTGTAATCGCCCTCGATAGAATGTTTTAAGCAACTCGCCGCAACGGCAAATTCGATTGCTTTCTGAGCGTCGTAATCGTTCAAAAGCGAATAAATCAATCCGCCTCCGAAACTGTCGCCACCGCCTACGCGGTCAACGATGTGCATTGCATATTTCTTCGAGAAATGCGCTTCGCCGTTTGTGTAAAGCATGCCCGACCAGTTGTTATCGTTTGCGGAAAGGCTTTCGCGAAGAGTAATCGCCACGCCTTTGAAATTGAATTTTTCGGTCAACTTTTTGGCGACGGATATGTAACCGTTTCTGTCGAGTTTGCCCGTATTTATGTCCGTATTATCCGCTTCGATCCCGAAAACGTCTTTAGCGTCTTCTTCGTTTGCTATGCAATAATCGACATATAGGCAGACTTTTGACATTATTTCGCCCGCTTTTTCCTTGCTCCAGAGCTTCTTGCGGAAGTTCAGATCGCACGAAACGGTTATGCCTTTTTCTTTGGCTTTTTTGCACGCTTCGAGAGTTATCACGGCGCATTCGTCGGAAAGCGCGGGAGTGATTCCCGTAAAATGAAACCAGGTAACGCCGTCGAAAATTTTATCCCAATCGAAATCGTTTACGCTTGCCGTGGCAATCGCCGAGCCTGCTCTGTCGTAAATAACTTTGCTCGGACGTTGGCTTGCGCCTTTTTCGCAATAGTAAATGCCTACGCGCGCGCCGCCGCGAACAATTTTGCTCGTATCCACGCCGAATTTTCTCAGACTATTGACAGCCGCCTGACCGATCTCGTGCGCGGGAAGTTTGCTGACGAACGCCGCGTCCACGCCGTAATTTGCCAGACTCACGGCAACGTTTGCTTCCGCGCCGCCGAAAGTGGCTTCGTATTTTTCGCTCTGCACGAATCTCAGATAGTTTTCGGGCGCAAGCCTAAGCATTACCTCGCCGAACGTTACAACTTTCATAATTCCACCTCTTTAATTATTTCGCATGCTTTTTTGCAGTTTTCGGTTATATCGCCTTTCATCATAAACGATCCGCCGACCGCAAAAATCTTGTCAAACTCTAAAAATTCTTTCAGGTTGGTCAGATCCACGCCGCCCGTCGGTATAAATTTAACCTGCGGGAACGGACCGGACAAAGCCTTTAATGCTTTAAGTCCGCCGTAAACGTTCGCGGGGAAAAACTTGACCGTCGTTATTCCGAGCTCCAGAGCCTTCATGATTTCGGTCGGCGTTACGCAACCGGGGAAATAATCCACGCCGTTTGCCGCGCAAATCCCCGCGACCTCTTCGGAAAGCCCCGGGGACACGATAAATTTCGAGCCCGCGTTTAACGCTTCCACGCACTGCTGACCGTTGATTACCGTTCCCGCGCCTATATTCATATCCGGGAAAAGTTTCACGGCGAGCGAAATCGCTTCTGCGGCGCATGCCGTTCTGAACGTTATCTCGGCGCAGTTCACGCCGCCGGCTCTTAACGCGGACAACGTTTTTTCCGTTTCGTTTACGTCTTTAATCACCACTACGGGTATCAGTTTATCCATTTTATTTCACCTCGAAATACGCTATCGCGTTGCGATAACAAATATCTTTTATAACTTTTCCGACGAGCGTTTCGTCGGTCGTCATCTCGCCGCTTTCCATAAGTTTTCCGAAGTAATTGCACAGAATTCTGCGGAAATAATGATGCCGCGGATAAGACAGGAACGAGCGGCTGTCCGTCAACATTCCGACGAACGCGCCTATATGCCCCGTCGCAGTCAGATCGTCGAGATGTTTGTTCATTCCGACCTTGTTATCCAAAAACCACCATGCGGGACCATACTGCATTTTTCCGCGCGCTTCGCTTGACTGAAAGCACCCGATAAGCGTCATGATTTCACTGTTCATTTTCGGGTTCAAATTGAAGATAATCGACTTCGGCAGGGACTTTTCGCTGTTTAACTTATCAAAGAGCAGCGACATATTTTTAATTCCGTCCTCTTCGGAAATACTGTCGTAACCCGTATCGAGTCCGAGTTTATTCAGCATTTCGGTATTGTTGTTCCGCATCGCGCCGACGTGAAGTTCGGTCGCGATTTTATGCTTCGAATACAACTTCATAAGGAAATAAGTGAGGTAACCCTTGAACGCTTTTTCTTCCTGTTCGGTTACGTTTTCGCCGTTTCTGCGTTTTTTCAGCGCCTTTTCCGCTTCCGCTTTTTCCGCCACGGGATACACGCTTTCGAGCGCGATATCGCTCGCCCTGCAACCGACTTTTTTGAACGTGACAAGCCTTTCTTCGAGCGCGGTTTCGAGTTCGTCGAGCGTGACGATTTTATGCGTTTCCGCTTCCAAAAGCGACACGAAATCGTTGTATTTTTCCGCCGCGATATTCATTATTTTATCCGCGCGGAAAGCGGGCATCACCTTGAACGAATACCCCTTCGCCGCGATTTTTTCAAAAGTCGAAAGGTCGTCGAACACCTCGTTCGTGGTAAAAATGAATTTTACGTTGGATTTTTCGATCAGGCTGACCGGCGTTATGTCGTTTTTTTCGATATATTCGTTACATTCCGTCCATATTTTTTCGGCGTTTTTCTCGTTGATTTCAAGGTTACAATCGAAAAATTCTTTCAGTTCGACCTGCGACCAGTGGTAAAGCGGATTTCCGAAAGCCGTGCCGAGCGTTTTGCAATATGCGACGAATTTATCGTGATTGCTCGCCTTGCCCGTTATCAGTTCTTCCGGCACGCCGTAATTGCGCATCAGCCGCCATTTGTAGTGATCGCCGCCGAGCCAGACTTCGGCGATATCGTTAAACCGTTTGTTTTCCAGAATCTGCTTTTCCGAAAGATGGCAATGATAGTCGAAAATAGGCATATCTTTTGCGTAAGTTTCGTAAAGTTTTACCGCCGTTTCGTTTTCAAGAAGAAAATCATCCTTTAAATAACTCATAACGTTACTCCTTTTTTATAAAACGCAATTTCTCTTATATCTTCGCTTTTACACTTCGTTTCGCCGTTAATTGCGGCGATAATCGACTTATAGAGGGCTTTTTCGTCCATCGAATACGCATTGAAATCAATCCAGTTGTTCTTTTTCTCCGCTAAAAAATCGTTGCTTGCGATTTTGAACGTCGGCACGAAAGTGGAAAACGGCGTTCCCCTACCCGTGGTGAAAAGCACGATCTGACAACCGCTTGCGGCGAGCGCCGTCGGCGCGATTTCGGTTATCCACTCGCTTTCGCCGTGTTCGAGCGGAGCAAAAGTAACTATATCCTCGGGCTTTTCGTAAATATCTCCGCACACACGGCATTTATGATAAACCGATTTCCCCTCGGTTTCGCAAGTTGCGAACGTGTGAATTTCTTCATATTCGTGTCCGGTTGCTTCGACGACAACCCGAATCGACAACCTGCCTTTCAACCAGGAGTATTCTTCAAGCCCGTCGGTTTCGCAAGCGACTTCCTTCACGACCGTTAAGTTGTGTTTTATAAAATCGACCTCGAATCCGCATGATTTACAAAAACGGATAGTCGCGCAGTTGTTGCGATCGTATATCGGATACCCGTTTCCGTCCTCAAACTCGTGGTTGTGTGATATCACTTCGGTCAACCCGACGACGGTCGCGCCATTTGTCGTCTGAAAAAAGACTTTGACAAAATCGTATGTTTTCAAATCGATTGTAACTGCGTTTATTATAGCTTTGCGAGCGACGAAAGTCAACTCTTTTTTTCCGATCACATTTCCGAACGCATCCTTTATACCGAAATATAACGTCGTTCAGGCATCCACCCGGTAAGCGAATTTTATACGCAACACGCCGTTCGTCCGTACAAATAACGACGTATAGCGTAACAATTTTGCCGTTCAAAAATAATCGCGCCCTTGAACCGGGCGGAAATGCTCCTGAACCCAAAAAAATGATGGTCTATAAGAAAAGACCTATAGACCATCCCGCTTGTCTGCGTTGCCCGATATAGTTGCGTTTTCTGCGATGCCGGGTTTTCAGTTTTCAGTTTTTAGTTTTCTGTTTATAGTTTTTTGTTTTTCGTCCTTCGCTTTTAACTGTTCAGGTTCGAATCCTAAGGTTTTTCGACTATCGTCACACCGTCGAAATAAGCGGTTACCGCAACGCCCGTTCTTATTACAAGCACGAATTTTTGCAGTTTACCGTCTTTCACGACGCTCGATTTTGCCTCTTTTATCAGCGGCAACAGATCTATTTCCACCCATTCGTTATATACGCCCGACAGTTCGGAATAATTTTTATCCGCCCTTATTGCGTTTTCGCTATCATCGTATATTCTCACGTTACCCTTGGGCATTTCGGAGCCGACTATACGCAACCTCAGTTTAACCGAAACGAGTTTTTCCGGATCGTATTCGTCGGCAAAGCCTATGCCGACGGACACAAGATAATCGTTAGTTGCGGAATACACGCCGCCCTCATACCCCTCGGGGAGCGAGGAGGCGTTTTTTTCGGCGGACGCGGCAAATCTTTTAAGGTCGCCGACGTTTACCGAAGCGTCGAAATTTTCGCCGCCGAAGTCGTACGTTTTTTTAACGTACTTCGGCGCAGGCCTTTGCTCCTCCGCCCCGCAGCCGCAACGCCTTATTTCCAGCCCGTCGGAATTTTCCGTGGGCAATTCCGCTACCTGCCATTCGCCGAAAACGTGTTCCGAAGTGGCGCACATAATATGCTTTATTTAACGCCGTGGCGAT
>URKE01000030.1 GCA_900548285.1 uncultured Eubacteriales bacterium
TGATAGAAAAAAACGGGGAAGTGGTCCCGGTGGAAGTGAAAGCGGGAAATACCGCAACAAAATCGTTGAACAGGTTTATAGAAGCATATAAACCGTCGGCGGCATATAAAATCGTTGACGGAAACGTTGGCGTGAGCGACGTAAAACTTACGATTCCGCATTATATGGCGATGTTTTTATAAAACGGTTGTATTACCGTCAATCGGGATTGGCGAAAAATTCAGAAAAAATGCGGAAAAACGGCTAAAAAGCACTATATTTTACAATAAAACGTCAGGAAGGCAATCGTTCTTACAAAAGAGCGGTTGCCTTTTTTCTAAAAACGCAGGAAAGTTTGTCTGTTGCGTTTCGGGTATTCCCGTAAAAAATTCTTTTAAGACGTGATCTGTGTAAATTTAGAGAAAATTTCCATATTTCAGAATAAAATAACCATTTATTTTACGCTTCGGATTTGCTATTATAGTAATATGAAAAACAGAACAGAGGAAAGCGGATATACGCTTTTGTCTGTCGGCGGAGATATTAAAAGAAGATTGCTTTTAAACGTCGGCAGGCTGAACGGCGAGGAATATTCCGAAAAAAACGTTTATAAACCCGATTCCTACGAGTGGTACGGTGACTGGGAGGGAAGGGCCTTACTTGCGGTAACTTCGCTCGGAAAGTATTTTGAAGAAATATCCGAACGCCGCGACGAGCTTTGGTCAGCCCTGGACAAACATTTGAATAAGGACGGATATTTCGGTCCGCCGATAGACGGGAAATCCGTAAACGAGCAGCAATATGCCGGGAACGGTTGGTTTTTGCGGGCTCTTTGTTTAAAATACGATATCACCGGTTCGGAAGAAATAAAAGAAAAAATCAGAAAAGCGGCGTACAATCTTTTCGTTAAATCTTCGGAAGAATTCGTTAAATATCCGATAGACCTGAACGTGGACGAGCATGGCGGAATTGTCGGGCAACTTAACATAAAATATAAGAACTGGAAAATTTCTTCGGATTCTGGTTGCCTTTACATATCCTTGGACGGGCTCGCCGAGGCGTACAGAATTTTAAAGGACGAAAACATACTTTCGGTTGCGGATCTTCTAATAAAAATGATGAACGAAACGACTCTCGGCGGCAAAAATTTTCAATGTCACGCGTTTTTATCGGGCGTGCGCGGAATTATTAAATTCGGAGATCTGCTCGGTGAAAAATATTATGCTGTTGCCGAAAGGTTTTTCGATTACTTTGTAAAGGCAAATTTAAACGCCGTTTACGAGGGAAGCGGTACGCTCGGCAAACAGGCTCCCAGCGAAGGATGCGCCGTGATTGATTCCGAGATGATTTCTCTAAGGCTATATCTCCATACCGGCAAGCCGGAATATCTTGAACTGTACAGGAAAATAGTGGAGAACGCGCTCAGGGTAAATCAAAGGGCGAACGGCGGGTTCGGCTGCAATTATTTTACGGGTGCGACGCATCCTTATGTGGAAATATTGCCGGAGGGCAAAGAGGCGTTCTGGTGCTGCACTATGAGAGGGGCAGAAGGTCTTACCGACATTGCCGAAAATTTATACAGCGTAAACGGTGATACTGTCGAGGTGTTGCTTCCGTCCGAAAGCGAGGCTTCTTTCTTTGACGGGAAGGTAATAATAAAACAAAAAACTTCGTATCCCTTCACGGGAGAAACGAAGTTTGAAATAGAAGCCGAAATGCCGTTTAAATTAACGGCTAAAGCGTTTTCTGCTTACGACGTTTATATCGACGGAAAACCGTATAACGGCGAATTGCTTGAGATAAACGGCACTTCTTCGGTTACGCTCGCTATGAATGCCAAATTTAAAAACGACAAATTCGAAGATAAGTACAGGTTCTTCAGCGGCGACTTGCTTCTTTGTTCGGACGGCAGAGAGGAATTGCGCGGGAATTCGTCAGAAATAACCCTTTTTCCGATTGCGGACTTCAGCGTTATTCCCATGGAAATGCTGGATAATGCGCGAAAGAGGATACTTTTCGGTGATCCGTCTAAGATAAGGTGGTAGTGGAGTTGTAATTTTTAGGCGGCGTATTTTTCATTTTTTTAAAGATTTTCGAAAAATACAGTTGATCTGTAAAGCCTACTTTTTCGGCAACGTCTTTGATGTATCTGTTGCCCGCGTCGAGCATTTCGCAGGCGCGCTGAATACGGAACACGTTAAGGTACTGCACGAACGTTATGCCGGTAACCTTTTTGAACAGCTGAGATGCGTAATTGTAGTTCAGCCCCATTTCGCCGGCAATGTCTTTAAGGCAAAGCCCGGGATCGGCGTAGTTTTCCTGAATATATCTTATGGCTTGCAAAACGTAGGTTTCGCCGCTTGAAAGACGGGAACTTTGCTCTTTGCAGATTGTTTCTATCATAAGAGAAAACAGATTGTAGAGATGCCCTGTAACGGCAATATTCATTCCGTAGGTCATTTTGTGCAGTTCTACCAGGTTCAGCGCGATATTTTCCGCTCCCTCGGGGACGGAAGCGAACACCGGACTTTCGGCAGTCAGGCCGCATCTGAAACAAAGTTTGGTTGCCATAGGTCCCGAAAAGTTAATCCATACGTATTCCCACGGATTATTGCTTTCGGGGTAGTATTCAACCTCCTCGTTGGGGGAAATCACAAATATCTGCCCCTGGTGAATCTGGTAGGTTTCGCCTTTCATTATAAGCGTACCGGAGCCTTTTAAAATAAGGTGTAGCGAATAGCACTGCATAATTTTAGGTCCCTCGTGTTTATCGGGAAAACACTTTTCGTGCCCGATGCCCCACACTGCGATATCGTTGCCCGTTTCGGCATTTACGTCGTAGTACAAAAAGTTCCTGGCGATTATCGTCAACTGAGTTTTATTCATAAAACACCTCGATTTATGGATTTATTATACATTTTTAAGGAGTAAAAGTCAATGAAAATAAAAAGCAAAAAAGCGGAGATAAAACGCAGTCTGAGCTTGTACGCGCTGATGACTCCGTCTTTAATTTTGCTGATACTGTTCAGTTATTTACCTATGTACGGCATAATAATTGCTTTTAAAGATTACAATGCCGTGCAGGGGATATGGGGTTCGCCGTGGACGAAGAACTTCGGGTTTTCGCATTTTATAAGGTTTGTAACGGCGTACAATTTTACCTCTTTAATAAAGAACACGCTTGTTTTAAGTTTATATTCGCTTGTTGTAAACGCCATATGCCCCGTTGTGCTTGCGCTTTTCGTAAACGAAATACAAAACAAGGCTTTCAAGCGTACGGTTCAAACGATATCTTATTCGCCTTACTTCATTTCCTGCGTGGTTATGGTCGGTATGGTGGTAAGTTTTCTTAACGTGGACAGGGGTATAGTCAATAAAGTAATAATGTCGTTCGGCGGAAAGGGCACAATGTTTATGTCCGACCCCGATTGGTTTGTCCATCTATACGTCTGGACGGGCGTATGGCAGGGCGTGGGCTGGGCTTCCATAGTTTATCTCGGTTGTCTTTCCAACGTCGATCCCTGTCTGCACGAGGCTGCCGTTATAGACGGCGCTTCCCGTATGAAAAGGCTGTGGCATATAAATCTGCCCGCGATAATCCCCGTTTTTACTATTCAGCTTATTCTTTCCGTAGGAAATATAATGAACGTGGGGTTTGAAAAAGCATATCTTATGCAAACGGACGCAAACCTATCCGCAAGCGAAATAATCGCAACTTACGCGTACAAGATTTCGCTTCTCAAAAAGCAGTACAGCTTCGGAACGGCCGTGGGGCTGTTCAATGCGGCTATCAATATAATTTTGCTTTTTATAGTGAATTTCGTTTCTAAAAAAGTCGGACAGGAATCGCTTTGGTGAAAGGAGAAATATGGTACAGAAATCAAGAGAAAATACGATATTCAATATAATCGTTTACACGGTTATGGTCATATTTCTGTTTATAATGATATATCCGCTGTGGTATTGTCTTATAAACGCCTTTTCCTCCGCAAAAGAGGTTTATTACGGTAACGTTGTATGGCTTCCCAAGGGAATCACCTTGGAAAACTATGTGGCGGTTTTTCGCGAAAAGAGCCTTTTGTCGGGGTATTTAAATACTGTTTTTTATACTTTCGCGGGAACTGTAATCGGTCTTTTCGTAACGTTCACGGCTGCGTATCCTTTATCGAGAAAGGATATGTACGGCAGGGATGTTTTTATGAAACTTTACCTTTTGCCTATGTTCATAAGCGGCGGACTTGTTCCCACCTATATTATAGTAAAGAAACTCGGTTTGTACGATACTTTCTGGGCGCTTGTTCTTCCGGGAGCGGTGGGCGTATGGAACGTTGTCGTAGTAAGAACTTTTATGATTTCGTCCATACCCGGGGAACTTCAGGAGGCGGCAATGCTTGACGGGGCGGGTAATATAAGAATATTTACGTCTATAATAATTCCGCTCAGCCGTCCGATACTCGCGGTTATGACAATGTTTCACATCGTCGGGTATTGGAACACCTATTTCAACGCGCTGATTTATCTCAACGACGAAGCAAAATACCCGATACAACTCGTTCTCAGAAAGATACTGATACAAAACGACATAGATTCTCTTATATCTTCCGGGAACGTAAGCGCGAGTATTCTCGAACAGACGATGCGGGCGGAAGCGATAAAATACGCCGCCATAATAGTGACCGTTACGCCTCTTCTCGTAATCTATCCGTTCTTTGAAAAATTCTTTGAAAAGGGAATGGTAGTAGGCAGTTTAAAAGGCTGAAAACAATATAAAAATATAAAGGAGATTTTGTATGAGAAAGAAACTTTTGTCATTACTTCTTGCCGTTATCGTTTCGGCTTCGAGCGCGGTTTTCGTTTCTTGCGGAGAAAAAACCGATGCGAATTACGATCCCGATAACTTTATTGAGGATACCTCGAATCCGCAGATCGTCAAGGAGCCGGTAACGATAAGATTTTACGTTCCGAAGCACAGCCTTCACTCACATTACAAGGATATGACCGTGTTTAAGGAAGTATCCCGTATAACGAATATCAATATGGAATTCGTGGAGGTAGACAGGGAAGCGTACGACGAGAAGCGCGGGCTTCAGTGGGAAGACGAGGCTACTTTGCCCGATTCGTTTATGTTCTGCAATAATATGGACGAGCAGGTAATGTATTCGGAACTTAAAATGATTGCTCCGCTGAACGACCTGATAGACAAGTATTGTCCTAATTACAAAGCACTTATGGCGAAGTATCCCGAAATAAAAAAGGTCAGCACTCTTGCCGACGGAAACATGTATTCGTTCACCGCGGTGGATAACAAAGGCTCTACCTGTTATCAATACGTCAATCAGAAATGGCTGAACGATTTGTATAACGATAACGTAATCGATTTTACGATGCCCTCTACGGTTGAAGAGTTTAAGGAAATGCTTATAGCTTTCCGGGATAACGATCCCAACCACAACGGTATTGCGGACGAACTTCCGCTTTGCTCTAAGTTCAACTACACGAGCATTTTTCTTTTAAGCGCGTTCGGTCACGTTACGAAAAGCGTGGAAATAACCGACGATAACGATTTTATTTTCGTGCCCGAAACGGAAGATTACAAGGCTTATCTTAAATTCGCAAAAGAACTTTACGACGAAAAGCTTATGAACCAGAACATCTACGAAATAACCGACGGCGACGTTGCTTATTACGGGCAGCAGGGCCGGGTAGGTTGCTCGGAAAACGTTGCGGCGTTCCTTCTCGTAGGCAACGAACTTGCAGACCAGTATGCGACCATAGCGCCCTTGACAAGCGATCGCTCGCCCGTTAAAAACGGCGAAAAACAACGCGTGCATATCTGCTTCTCGATGTTCGATCCGACCGCCCTTATTATAACCGAAAAAACCCCGTATAAGCGTGAAATAGCCCGTCTTGTGGATTTCTTCTATTCGGAAGAAGGCGTCAGATTGTTTCTTACCGGCAAGGAAAACGTAGACTGGACGTGGGACGACGAAACAAAGACGAGCTGGCATACTACTTACCCCGAAGGGGTAGATACCGAAACCTATCGCGGTACCATTACTCCTAACGTAGGTTTGGGCGCGGCGTTCTATAAGGACAAAGAATGGACTAACGGTCAGACGAACGAACTCAGCAAACAGCTTAATAAAGACGCTTCCGTGTACACGCCTTACCTTAAGGTGGCGACGCCCGACCTCATTTTTACGAGCGAAGAAAGCAACGAACTCGCCTTTATCAAATCGGCGCTCGACGCTTACGTGGTAGGGGCGGAAGCAGACTTCATTCTCGGCAGAAAGGATATAGACAAGGACTGGGTGTCTTTCCAAAAAACTTTAAAACAAATGAAAACGGATACGCTTATCTCTATTTACCGCGCGGCGTATAAGAGATATGCGGCTATCTGAAAATATATAGGGAGGTCTATGATAGAAAAATGAAAAAACTATTGGCATTGATATCGGCGTGCGCGGTTCTTTTTACCGCGTCGATAACTACGGGTTGCGGCAAAAACGGAGGAGAGTCAAATATGGGTTACGATCGCGCAAATATAATTCGTTCGCTTATGTTCAGCGAAACCACTACCGACCTTGGCGAAAAAACCCCGTTCGTCGGGCTTTCGGATCCTTCTGCCGTCGGTATAGACGCAACGAGGTTTAACGAGGAAAATCTCGTTTCCGTGAACGAAAGCGATTACGACGTAGTTCTTAACGCCGAAAATTTCGGCGTTAACGCAAACGACAGAAAGGACGACGCTTCGGCGCTTGCAAAAGCCGTCGCAACAGCAAAGGAACAGGGCGACGCGGGCAAAAAAGTTCTTTTAAAACTTCCCGCAGGCGAAATGTATTTTTCGCAAGGGTTAAACGACGTCGAAAGAGATTATGCCGTATCCCTTTTAAACGTTAAAAACGTCACCGTTCTCGGTAATAACACCATGTTCATGATAGTCGGCGCAATGAGCGGTTTTCATATGGTAAACTGCGAATCCGTCGCGATAAAGGGCATTTCTTACGATTACGGCAGAGCGCCTTTCTCGATGGGCGAAATCGTCTCTTCCACCGAAACGAGCGTCGTTGTAAAAATTAAAGACAACTATCCGATGACGGGCGTTACTTCGATAAACGATTATCTCGAATTCGATAAATACACGCACATGCCCCGAACCAACGGTAACTTCCTTTTAAGTTCGGATATGAAAAATTATTCGATAGACGGGCAGAATTTAACCATAAATTTCCGTTCGGCGATAAACAAGCCGGTAAACGGAACGCTCGTAGTCGTTTCGCATTATACTTACGGCAACAACGGATTCTATCTCGAAGACTGCAAAGACGTAACGTTTGAAAATATCGACGTATTCACAACCGCGGGTATGGGGCTTGTCGGGCTTGCAAGCGAAAACTTAACGATAAACAGATTTAACCTCCGCTTAAAACCTGACACCGACAGACTTATGACTTCAACCGCCGACGGCATGCACTTCGGAGCGTGCAGGGGAACGCTTAAAGTTACCAACTGCCTTATCGAAAACACTCACGACGACGCCATAAACGTTAAGGCGGGGCATTATTTCGGCGTAAGCGAAATAGATTACGCGCAAAAAACGCTTAAATTAAACAAACTTAACTATATGCACCGCATTGCCGAAGGCGATACGATAAACTTTTATAAATCGGATCTCGAATTTGTAGACAGCATAAAAATAGAACAGATTGTTTCGAGCAAAAAAGACGAATACGTCGTTATAAAAGCGGATAAACTTCCGCAAACGATAACCGCCGACCTTATAGTTGCAAATCGTTCTACCGCGCCTCAGGTAACTTTTGAAAACAACGTAATCCGCAACAAGCGCAACCGCGGCGTTTTGCTTCAAAGCGCTAATTCGGTCGTAAGAAACAACGCGTTTTTCAACGTCGGACACGGCTCGCTGAGCATTATGACCGAAGCGTCGCAGTTTAACGAGGCAATCGTTCCCGAAAACATTCTCGTGGAAAACAACAAATTCATCGGAGGCAATTCGATGGGTAGCGGAATAGGCGGCGATATAGGTATAATCGCTTACGGCAAAGAATGGATAAGCGCTCCCGCCGGCACGATTAAAAACGTAACCATAAACAACAACTTTATCGCAAACACGGCAAAGCGCGCTATTTCCGTAGCGAGCGTGGGCGGACTGAAGGTAACGAACAACCTTATTTATAACCCCGCGCTTTCGGCGAACACTATTCAGAACGATTGCGCGGTTGCGGTTTCGGCGTCGAAAGACCTTCGCTTCGAAAAAAATTACGTTATTAAAGAAACCCCGAGCGAAAAGTTTGTAACGTTGTTTACCGACGGGACGGTGGCGGAGAGCGAAATTACCCTTTCTGGCAACAAAAATCTCGATTTCGCCAAAATAGATATTTCCGTTCAGCCGGACGTTATCTACGCCCTCGGCGAGGGGAAAACCATAGATATGACCACGTCCGACCTTAACGATTTTGCAGACGTGGACGACACCGTTCAGATAGTGGGCTACACGGACGCTTACGGCAAAGAAGTAACTCCCGCAAAGGATAACTTCGAAGTGAAAACCCTCAAAGTCACTTACGATGCAAAGGGCATTTATATCGGTTTCGAGGTGATTGATAACGAGCTTAAGTTCTCGCCGGAATCTTCATTCTGGACGGGCGACTTGTTCGAGTTGTTCTTTACGCCGGAAACGGAGTCGAGATACGGCTTTCCGATAGTCCGCAATCAGT
The DNA here is from genome assembly GCA_900548285.1 of uncultured Eubacteriales bacterium. GTDB lineage: Bacteria > Bacillota > Clostridia > Christensenellales > Borkfalkiaceae > UBA10281. The sequence continues at coordinate 8,715 of URKE01000030.1, forward strand.
ACGAGGACACCGCGCAGGTAGCGGTCACGCCTTCTTACTGTCACGTCGAAAACTCCAGAACAAGCGCAAAACTTCAGGAGAAAAAGGCGGACGCGTTCAAGTATAAAGCCTGGACTACGGCAGACGGTTGGGCAGGGAAATTGTTTATTTCCTTCGACGTTTGCGCCGAACTTAAAGCCGTTGCCGACGAAGGCGGCGTTATAAGCATGGCTATCGTTCTTGCCGATATGGATACGGACAGCGACAGACTTCAGGTAAGCAACACTCAGCACAACGTAGAAACGAACAAATGCATTCCGCTCGGCATGGGAAAAATTAAATTCGGGAAATAAGGAGAAAATCGATGAAAAAATTGTTGAACTTTGTCGCGGTTGTTTTAATTGCGTGCATGTGTTTCGGCGTCGCGTGCGTGGACGTACCCGACAGTACGAGTGAAGAACCTCAGAATAAGCTCGAGTTTATAAACGATTCCGGCGAAGTCGAGGTCGGTAAGCAGATTACAATCCCTTATAAATACATTGTGAACGGCGTTAACGGCGACGGAAGCAAGCTTGTATGGAAGTCCTCCGACGAGACCGTCGCAACCGTTTCCGCAGGCAAGGCTACGGGCGTTTCCCAAGGTACGGCGGTTATTACCGCTTCGGCAGGGGAGCTTAACGCGCGATTTTCCATTACGGTAAAGAACCCCGCGCAGTCCGAAAAGACTATAGAGGAGATAATCGCGGACCTTATGTCCGACGGATATATGGACACTTCTTACAGCGAAGAGGGAGAGAATCCGCGCTATTCCGAAGAGTGGGAAAAATTACTGTTAAAGAAACAGCCTTTATCCGAAGGCGAAAAATACGTCGAAGATTTTGAAGGCGATTACGTTACTTCGAGATTGTTCCCCGAAGCGTTCGTAAACGGCGCGAAAGTTGAATATAAGTCGGGCGCGGACGGAATCGACCCGGACGGCAAGAGCCTTTCCATAAAAACGAACGGCGAAGAAAACGGCAATTACGACGCAGTTGTTTTCAAGGGCTTTGAAATTACTCCCGGCGCAAGGTATCGCATCTCGTTAAAGGCAAAAACCATAAACGACGGCAGAAATTATTACGTCGGATTCCGCTCGTCGACAGACGACGTTTACGCTTTTAACTTTTCGGGCGCGGCAGGCGAGGAACAAACGGTAAGCGGAACGGTTACTTTGGCGGAAAAGGCATACGTCGGTCTTGTTATTATGATTGCGGGCGGCGACGCTGCGGAACTTATAATCGACGATCTTACGGTCGAAAGGCTTGCCGAACTCCCCGAAATAGATCTTACCGCGGCCGGTTCGTCGGTTACGCTCGACTTCGACGAAGGCATCGATTACGTTTCGGCAAACAACTCGTCCATATCTCACGTTACGGGAGAAGAAGCCATTTCGGGCGGCTCGCTGAAAGTAGTTAAAACGGGAAGTTGGCAGGGCGCCGACTTTACCGACATAAAATTCGCGGCTAAGGGCATATACAGAGTGTCGTTCGACGTCAAATTGTTAAGCGGCAGCGCGGGAATGGCGTTTGCAACCTTCTCGAGCGCGGCTAACGGGAGTTATCAGGACGTAGGCAAACAACTTACCGTTATAAACACCGTAACTTCGTTTAAAGAGGTGTATGAACTTAAAGATTTTTCCGATTATTATCTGAATTTCTCGTTCTCCGACGCCTCGTGCTCGTTCGTCGTGGATAATTTGAAGATAGAACGTCTCACCGAAGAGGATCTTAACAAAATCGACCTTACGACTATGGGCGCGAAATACGAAGAAAACTTCGAAGTAAGCGCCGTTGAAGATTTAAAACACTTCTCCGCGGCTTCGTCGGTTTTGTCGCTCGAAGAAGCAAACGGCGGAAAAGCGCTTAAAATAACAAAAACCGGCGCGTGGGCGGGGCTTAACACCAAAGATCTCGTGTTGCAGGCGAGCGCTACTTACAGGGTTGTTTTTAAAATAAAACTCGTTTCGGGCAACACCGACAATATGTTTGCAACTTGTTCGAGCGCCGGAAACGGCAGTTATCAGGACGTAGGTCAGGCGATAATCCCGACTTACGAATGGAAAAAACTTACGCTCGATTACACGCTTAAGGATTTCGGCGATTATTATTTTAACTTCTCGTTCTACGATCCGTCTGCCGTCATTCTTATCGACGATTTCTCCATCGAACGCATCGATCCCGACAACAGACCGGCGATAGAGCCCGAGGAACCCGAAACTCCCGCAGTGGCGGATCTTACCGCGCCGGGAGCAAAATATGAAGAAAACTTCGACGATATTACCGCCGAAAATTTAGCAAAACACTACGTCGATTCGGGCAACGCAGCGGATATTACCGTCGAAAACGGCGCGTTAAAGGTCAAGAAAAAAGGACAATGGCAAGGGCTTAAATTTATCGGTTTCAACTTAAAAAACGGCTCTACCTATAAATTCACGTTCGACCTTGCCGTCGAAAGCATGGGCAGCACCGACTTCTTCGAATTGCTGTTTGCCGACGGCACTGCCGAAAAAGTATCGCACGGGCTTGCTTCGTATGTAAAAATAGGCGAAAGCGTAAACGTTTCGTTCGAAATAACCCTTAAAGCCGACGCAACCGAGTTTTTAATGGGGTGCTGGTCGGGCGACGCGATTTACACGCTTGATAATCTCGTAATAGAAAACGTAACCAAGTAAAAATTTTAAAAGTAAAAAGTCCGATGAATGCAAAAATAATTATAACCGACGAATTATTTAAAAATCTGCAAACCAAAGTGCGGGAGAAAATGCTCCCGCACCAATGGCTTGCGTTGAACGATAAGTTCGACGGCGAGCAGAAAAGCCATGCCGTGCGCAACTTGAAAATCGCCGCCGAACACGACGAAAAAAGCGCGTCTATGGTAGAATACGGCGATTTCGCCAAAGAAAGCGACCTTTGCAAATGGATGGAAGCCGCCGCATATTCGCTTGCCGATTTTAAAGACGAAAAACTTGAAAACGTTATGGATGAGCTTAGCGATTTATTTGCAAAAGCTCAGGCAGACGACGGCTATCTTAACACCTATTATATCGCAAAAGGAGAAAAACAAAGGTTTAACTGCTTAAGCGAAATGCACGAACTTTATTGCGCCGGGCATCTTATCGAAGCCGCTGTTGCGTATTATAACGCGACGGGGAAAACCGTTTTGCTTAACGCGGTTAAAAAATACGCCGATTATTTATGCGAAGTTTTCGGCGAGAACGGCGAAAAAGAAGGTTTCTACGGCGGACACGAGGAAATAGAACTCGCGCTTGTAAAACTGTATGAAACCACAGGCGAAAAAAGGTATCTGGATCTTGCTAAGCGATTCGTTTTAATAAGAGGCACGCAACCTTCGCCTCTTGAAAGAGAGCAAGGTTTCAGAACAGGCAGCAAGTGGTTCGATCTCGATTATTATCAGGCAGACAAGCCCTTGAAAGAACAAGACGTTGCCTTAGGTCATGCGGTAAGGGCTGTGTATTTTTATTGCGGTGCGACCGACGTCGCAAGGATAACGCGGGATAAAGAACTCTTTTTACGATTAAAGCAGATTTGGAAAGACCTTACGGAAACAAAGATGTACGTTACGGGCGGCATAGGTTCGGAAGTCCGCGGCGAACGTTTCGGCAAAGCCTTCGACCTTCCCGAATTAACAGCGTATAACGAAACGTGCGCTTCGATAGGACTTGCGCTTTGGTGCGGAAGAATGCTTAAAGTCGAAGAAAATCCGGAATATGCCGACGTTATGGAACGCGCTTTGTACAACACCGTTTTGTCGGGCGTTTCGCGCGACGGCGAGAGGTATTTTTATGTTAATCCGCTGCGCGTTATACCCGAAGTGGACGAAAGTCGTTCAGACTGCGAACATGTAAAAACCGAACGCGTAAAATGGTTCGGGTGCGCATGCTGTCCGCCTAACATTGCAAGAACTTTAAGTTCGGCAGGCTGTTTTGTGTGGAACGAATCAAAAGACGAACTGCGACTTGAATTATGGATAGGCTCGCGCTATAAGTCGGAAAACTGCGAAGCAGAACTTAGCGGAAACCTTTTCGAAGGTAAATTTACCCTTAAGAAAAAAACGCATAAAAAAGTAAAAATCCGCTTGCCTTATTGGGCGGAAGAAGTTATTATAAACGGCGAAAAAGCGGTTTTAAGCGAAAGCGTATATTGCGAGTTAAAATCCGATTTCAACGAAATAAATATTAAATTTTCGCCAAAAATCGTTTATCCGTCGCCGCTTAACTATTACAGCGCCGGCAGGGTGGCTTTGTCTTACGGACCGTTCGTTTATTGTTTGGAAGAAGCCGACAACGGCAAGGATCTCGCGGGGCTTAAAATAAGTAAAACCGCGCCGATAGAAGTCGTTTGCGAAAAAGGGTTTTCCGCCCCGGTTCTAAAAGTAAAAGGCGAACGTTTTACGCCGGACAAAGCATATTCGTATAGCGAATCCGAAAGCGCTCCTTGTGTTTTAACGTTCGTTCCTTATTGTGACTGGAACAATCGCGGCAAAGGCGAAATGTCCGTTTATGTGAGATAAACGCCGCTTTTGCTTAGAAATAGTTTTGTTCGGTAAATATCCACCCGCTATACGGGTGGATATTTACCGGTGATAAGGGATGTAATGAATAGAGCGTTCCGGAGAAAAACCCGGCTTAAAGTCCGTACTTATCGGACATTAAAAGAGGGAATTTTAAATAATACGCTCTTAACAGTTGAAAAAAAGTTTGAAAAGTGTTATCATAATAGACGTTTGTTAAAACATAACACGAGAGGTGGTAATAATGAGCGACTTTCTTACGATAGATATTCAGGGTTTTAAAGCAGATCTTCCCATACTTCCGCTTCCGAGCGGCGTTAATATCGCGTTTTTCAATCTCCACGGAGCGGTGGACTTAACGGAGCATTGCGGTAAAAAACTTGCCGCATATCTCGGCGATTGCGACGTTCTGATAACCGCGGAATCCAAGGGTTTGCAACTCTGCCACGTTTGCGCGAGAGAACTCGGGCATAAATATTACGCCGTTGCGAGAAAAAGCCGCAAACTTTATATGCAGGACGGAATCGGAGTGGAATACGGCTCGTCCATAACGACGGGCACGCCGCAGAAACTGTTCCTTTCCAAACACGATATGGACCTTTTGAAAGGCAGGAAAATCGGTATCGTGGACGACGTGGTATCCACGGGCGAAAGTCTTGCGGGGCTTGAAAAACTCGTTAAAGAAGCGGGCGGAATCGTCACAAAAAAGGCGTTCGTTCTTGCCGAGGGTAAGGCTGCGGAAAGGGAAGATATAGTTTATCTTGCCACGATTCCGTTGTTATAATCGCACTTTGACTTTTTTAAGGCTCGATTGTTTGCGTCGGAAGAGGTTTTAAATTATTTTTGCAAAAACACGTTCAAAAGGTTGTTTTTTTTAAGACAATATGATAGAATGATATGGCGTTGAGAGGAATTACGCCTTTTGAACGAACAAACGCTGCTATGGCTCAGTTGGTAGAGCGCGTCCTTGGTAAGGACGAGGTCACCGGTTCAATTCCGGTTAGCAGCTCCAAAAAAAAGAGGTAAACCGTTTGGGGTTTACCTTTTTTTGTGTCGATTAATTCGAGTCGGTGACTTCGGACTTACCAAGGACAATCAAAAGGGCTCCCGAAAACGAAAGCGTTTTCGGGAAGAGGAGAAAGCCGCCCGCAAAGGCTATGCTTTTTTTAAAAAGCATAGCGAAAAGAGCGGATTTCGACGAAAGGACGAGGTCACCGGTGACGCGTTTTGCCGAAAATTTGTAAAAAGAAAAGGAGTCGGGCAAAACGCTATTCCGTCGCAAAACGAAGCCAAGTTGATATTGTTATTGAGTGTGGTTATCGTTTTGCTCCTTACAATTCCGGTTAGCAGCTCCAAAAAAAAGAGGTAAACCGTCTGGGGTTTACCTCTTTTTGTGTCGATTAATTCGAGTCGGTGACTTTGGACTTACCAAAGACAATCAAAAGGGCTCCCGAAAACGAAAGCGTTTTCGGGGGTATGTTTGTTTTGCCCCTTACAACCCCGGTAAATTCCCTGCAATCGTCGTAATAGGCGTGGTTGATTATTTAATAACCTTTAAATCGTTAATATTTACGGAAATGCAATCGCCGTAATAATTACCGTCTTTATCTATCCCTGAAAAGTCGACTTCGATAAAATTTTGGACGGCATTGTTATCCATTACGCGCCCGACGTCTCCTTTATGCGCTCCGAATTCGGCATACCTTTCTTCTTCAACCAACAATTCAACCATGTCATATTCGTTTATCGCAACAGGTACAAGAACGTCTTTTGCTTTTGAGTTTATATCGTCTGACGCAGATAACAATTCCTTTTCAAGTTCCGCCGGAAGGTTCTCTTTGTCTGATTCTAAATCCTCATTTTTTATATTGACAACGGCATAGTCTCCGACGTTACTCGGGTTAAAAAATAAAACGTCCGCATTATCGTAATTCGTTTTGATTACAATTCCGTGCATATCTTTGGTTAAATTATGCGATTTATAATTGTCGTTTTTAAGTTTTACTAAATCTGATTTCTTCATTTTATCCGCCCCAAAACGGTATGCCAGACAAGAATAATACGAACCTTGGTCTGACGGCGTGTTTTTGACTAATACTGCGTTGCACTCACGGGTTATACGGGCAGTATTAACCCGTTCGTGCGCCTTATCTTAGCCTAAAAACACGCCGTCAGACTTGCCGACAACAAAAACGCCGATATTTTCGATGATTTGTTGCAAAGGCGAGAACGGTAGTACTGTACGTACATCGTCCGAGAATTTGCAAAAAAGCGCGTAAATAGCTGCGTTTTTGCAAGGTTCGTATTATTTTTATCTGGCATATCAATCATCATTCTTTGTTTATCAAATTTTTAATAAAAAAAGAACAGACTCATTGAAGTCTGTTCTTTTTCAGTGGAGCGGGAAACGAGATTCGAACTCGCGACATTTGCCTTGGCAAGGCAACGCTCTACCACTGAGCCATTCCCGCATCATCTGGTGGGAACAATAGGGCTCGAACCTATGACCCCCTGCTTGTAAGGCAGATGCTCTCCCAACTGAGCTATGCTCCCGTGACGTTTAATGCTTATTTAATATATCAAATTATTAAATATTTTGCAAGCGTTTTTACGGGGTATTTTTAAAAATTTATAAAATTTTTTATCGGGTGTTTTATCGCGGATTGCCGGCGGCTTTATCTTTGTCCGGAGCGCCTGACGGAAAATGGTGCGCCTGACGGAGAATGGTGCGCCTGACGGAGAAACCTGAAAAATATTTTTATAAAATTATGAAAAAACCGTTGACAAATCCTTTTTGAAAGCATATACTAAAAACAGTTGAACAATTATTCAACTGTTATCAAATAATTGCAGGCGGAAATAGAAGTGAAAGACGATTTTGTAGAGGTTTGCGAATGCGAGCATACGCATAAAAGCGTTGTTAAAAAAGTTAAGGCGATAATGCCTTCGGAGGACGTTATTTACGACGTTGCGGAACTTTTCAAGGTTTTCGGCGACAGCACGAGGACGAATATTCTTATGGCGCTTTTCGAGAGCGAAATGTGTGTTTGCGATATCGGCGAACTTCTCAATATGACGAAATCGGCAATTTCGCATCAACTCAGAATTCTCAGGCAAAGCAAACTCGTCAAAGCGAGAAAGAGCGGAAAAGAGGTGTTTTATTCGCTTGCCGACGATCACGTCGTAAAAATTTTTGAAATGGCGATAGAGCATGTTGCCGAGTGAAAGAATTAAAATCAAAAAAATCCGCCCGGGCGGTAAAAATCCGTCGGAGCGGTGACATAAAACACGACCGTATTAAACGGAAAGGAGAAAATTAAAATGAAAAAAATCGTAAGAGTAAAAGGAATGGATTGCGCCAACTGCGCCGCCGCGCTCGAAAGAGCGGTTGCCAAAATAGAGGGAATAACCTCCGTAAACGTCAACTTTATGGGCGAAAAAATGACGCTCGAATACGACGAGGCGAAAGCGGGCGTTCTGGACGAAGTTAAAAAAACCGCGCATAAACTCGAACCCGATTGGGAAATAATCGGTTTATAATAACAGAGAAATATTCGGAGCGTAATCTGTAATCAAATCATAAAAGTCGGTCAATAAGTCGTTTAATCGTCAAAAAGCGAACAAACAAGCAGGCGAAACGTTGTTGAACGGGCAGACGAAAGGTTGTTAAAATGAGTAAAAATAAGAAGAACGTTATAAGAATTACGATATGTATTTTCGCGTTTTTGGTCGTGTTTATAACGGGCAAATTCGTAGATATGAATCTGTACGCGTCGCTTGCGATATACGGCGCGATATACGTCGCATCGGGTTACGACGTATTATTTAAAGCGGCGAGAAATATCGCTCACGGAAAAGTTTTCGACGAGAATTTTCTTATGACGATAGCGTCGCTCGGCGCGTTCGCGCTCGGCATCGCCGAAGGGACGGGCGATTTTGCGGAAAGCGTCGCCGTTATTCTGTTCTATCAGGTGGGCGAACTTTTCCAGAGTTACGCCGTCGGCAAATCGAGGCAATCGATAGCGTCGCTGATGGATATCAGACCGGACAAAGCGCGCGTTGAAAGGAACGGCGAAAAGGTTGAAGTTTATCCCGAAGAAGTTACCGTGGGCGAAAGCGTGTTCGTTGTTGCCGGCGAGAAAATTCCGCTTGACGGCGTGGTCGTCGGCGGACACGGCAACCTTAACACCTGCGCTTTGACGGGCGAAAGCGCGCCTGCGTTCGTTCAGGCGGGCGACGAGGTTCTCAGCGGAACGATCGCTCTCGACGGCAACCTCGAGATAAGAGTTACCAAGGAGTTTTACGACAGCACCGCCTCGAAAATTCTCGATATGGTTGAAAACGCTTCGGGTAAAAAGGCTAAAACGGAAAACTTCATTTCGGCGTTCGCAAAATATTACACGCCTTTCGTGGTGTTCTCGGCGGTCGCTCTTGCAGTTATACCCTCGCTCGTTATAGGTTTTGAAAGCGGGTTTACGGGCGCGCTATGGGGCGAATGGATTAAAAGGGCTCTCACCTTCCTCGTCGTCAGTTGTCCGTGCGCGTTGGTTATCAGTATTCCTCTCGGATTTTTCGGCGGAATAGGCGGCGCGAGCAGCAAGGGGATTCTTGTCAAAGGCGCGAACTATATCGAACAGTTGAACAAAACCAACGTTATCTTTTTCGATAAAACGGGAACGTTGACGACGGGCGAATTCTCCGTTACGGGCGTTTATCCCGAAGAGAAAAAGGACGAAATACTCAGATACGCAAGCGTTTGCGAAAGCCATTCCACGCACCCGATAGCCGTGGGAATAACCAAGGCTTACGCGGCTGCGGGCGGAACGATTCCCGAAGGCTACGAAATCGAAGAGATTGCCGGAAAAGGAATCAGGGCGAAGAAAGCGGGCGAGGAAATCGTTTGCGGAAACGCCGAACTGATGCGCGCGGGCGGCGTTGAGTTTGAACAACTCAAAAACGACAAAACGACGGTCTATATATCGATTAACGGCAAATTCTTAGGGGCAATAGAACTTTCGGATACCGTTAAAAGCGACGCGAAACAAGCCCTTTTCGACCTTAGAAAACAAGGCGTGAAAATGGCCATGCTCACGGGCGATAACGAAAACGCGGCGAAACGCGTTGCCGAAGAACTTTCCGTGGACGAATATCACGCCAAATTGCTTCCGCAGGACAAACTCGACATCGTCGACAAGGCAATCGGAAGCAAAGCGCCGGGCGACGTGATTGCGTTCGTCGGCGACGGAATAAACGACGCGCCCGTTCTGATGCGCGCGGACGTGGGTATATCGATGGGCGGCGTCGGCAGCGACAGCGCGATAGAGGCTTCGGACGTGGTGCTTATGCACGACAAACTTTCGGATATAGTAACGGCGAAAAAAATTGCCCGCAAAACGATGCGGATAGTGAAACAGAATATCGTTTTCGCGCTTGCCGTCAAATTCGGCGTGCTTGTTCTTTCCGCTTTCGGACTTCTCGGGGCTTACGGAATGTGGATAGCGGTGTTTGCGGACGTGGGCGTCGCGGTGCTTGCGATTCTGAACGCGATGCGCGCCATGAAAGTGGGCAGATAAAACGAAATCGGTTCATTCCGAAAAGATAAAACCATAAACAAAAGACGCGGCTGATCGACTTATAGCCGCGTTTTTTAATATCGTTCGCCGCGGCGGATTTTCATAATCGGAGCGAAAGACCTTCGTAAAAGGCACGGCAGGTTTCCGTAAATCTGCCGATTTATCGCGTAAAATAATCGACGAATCGCGTAAAATAATCGACGAATCGAGTAAAATAATTGATGAATCGAGTAAAATAATCGACGAATCGAGTAAAAATAAATCGACGAGATAATTATTAAAAAAACTTGTGTTTGCGCGCGATTTATGTTATAATACAAACATATTAACTCAAAGGAGATTAAATAATGGCTCTTTTTAGATTAAACCTCGTCTGGAACGACGACAGCAAAAACACTCTGGTTTATAAATACCCCCTCAAGAATTACGGCAGAGAAATAAACAACAAATCCACTCTTACCGTTAAGGAGTCGCAGTGCGCGATTTTCGTTCACAAGGGGCAGATCGCGGACGTGTTCGCGCCCGGGCTTTATGACCTCGGTACGGATATTTTCCCGATTCTTTCCAAACTTGCGGGTTGGAAATACGGCTTTCAAACGCCCATCACCTGCGACGTTTACTTCATAAACACCAAACAATTCACGAACATTCAGTGGGGAACGCGTAACCCCATCATGATGAGCGATGCCAGATTCGGAATGGTAAGAGTGAGAGCGTTCGGTTCGTTCTCTTATAAGGTTGACGATCCGGCAGTGTTCTTAAAGGAACTTTTCGGCACGAACAGCACGTTCGTTACCGAGGATATCAACGATTATCTTAAATCGATGTTGCTTTCCTGCTTTTCCGATTCGCTCGGCGAGAGCAAAGTTTCCGCGCTCGACCTTGCGGCGAACACGCTTGAATTCAACGAAATCGTAAAGAAAACGGTTCAGGATAAATTCAAGGAACTCGGTCTTAAACTCGTCAATCTCTTCATCGAGAACATGTCGCTTCCCGAAGAGGTCACCAAGGCTATGGACGAGAGAACCAAACTCGGCATACTCGGCGATTCCACGGATACGCTCATGAAGATTTCTGCCGCGGAAGCAATGAAAAGCGCGGCGGCTAACACCGGCGCGGGCGGCGCGTTTATGTCCGCAGGCGTCGGAGTCGGCGCAGGCGCGGGAATAGGCGCTATGATGGCGGAAGCAATGAGACCTTCCGGGCGGCAGTCCGCTCCGGCTGCGGCTCCGGCTGCGGCGGCCGGCACGGCCGTTTGCGCTTCGTGCGGAAAATCTATCCCCGCAGATGCGAAGTTCTGCCCCGAATGCGGCAAAGCCGTTGCTCAGACAAAGTTCTGCCCAGAATGCGGAGCGAAAGTGAGCGCGGGCGCGAAATTCTGCCCCGAATGCGGCAACAAACTCGGCTGATAGGCGATAGGCCGCCGGCAAGCCCGGACGATAAACGGCAACAAGCCCGGCTGACGAACAAAGCGAAGAATTAAATCGCCGATTTTACATGCAACATTAAATTTTACGTACAACGTTAAAGGAGAAGAATAAAATGGATAAAAAGATTACCGCAGATACCATTATCGTAGACGCGCTCGATATCAACCCGAATGCGGGCGAAATTCTTATGAGATACGGTATGCACTGTCTCGGATGCGCTATCGCTCACGGGGAAACCGTCGGCGAAGCCGCTCAGGTTCACGGCGCAGATCTCGACAAGATGCTCGAAGAACTCAACAATATTTAACTTTTAACTCAGAACCGATTCGCCGCGCAGAAACAAATTTTTTTGCGCGGCGAAACTCGGCTATGCCGGCCAAAAATAAAAACCGATGAGCGAAACACAGAACGATTTTGATTTAAAACAAGTTAATACCGATTACGAAAAATGCCCGAATTGCGCGGGAAAAATGGTTTTCGATCCCGCTTCGCAAATGTTGAAGTGCGAATACTGCGGTTTTTTTAAGCGTGTCGAAAAAGATAAAAACGTAGTTGAAAACGACATAGAACACGGGTTTGAACAGGCCGAAAAATGGGATAAAAGCGAGCAGGCGTCTTACACTTGCGAGAACTGCGGCGCAAACGTTATCGTCGGCGCGGACGAGCAGGCGGTTATCTGCCCTTATTGCGGAACGTCGCACGTCGTTAAAACCGGCAGTTTCAACGGCTTGCGTCCCGGCGCGGTTATTCCCTTTATGATTTCGGCAAAACAAGCCGCCGAACAAGCCAAAAAATGGGCGAGGAAGAGGATTTTTGCGCCGAGATCGTTCAAAAAGAGCCTCACCGTGGAAAATCTTCACGGCGTTTACGAGCCGAGTTTTACGTTCGACAGTCAGACTGCGTCGTCTTATTACGGCAGAGTGGGCGATCGCCACACGAGAACGGTCGGCTCGGGCAAAAACAAGCGAACCGAAACGTATATCGTTTACAGAAACGTGTCCGGCGGGTACAATAAGTTTTTCGATGACATAATGATCGCCGCGAACGATACTCTCGATCAGAAAACCCTCGATAAATTGTCTCCGTATAAGGCGCAGGACGCCTGCGTTTACAAAAGCAAATACCTTTCGGGTTACGTTGCGGACGCTTATAAGCGCGATCTTAAAAGTTGCTGGACGGACGCGAAAGACGTTATGACGCAGAGTATTCGTTCGGACATTAAAAGTTCGTTGCGTTGCGACGTGGTCGATTATCTGAACGTTTCCACTAATTATAACGACGTAACTTTCAAATATATGCTTATACCCGTATATATAATGAACTTTATGTTCAGAAAGAAAAAGTACAGAGTGTGGATGAACGGCAGTACGGCAAAAGTCACGGGGAAAACGCCCGTTTCGCCGTGGCGAGTTCTGATTGCAAGCGTAATCGGTATCGCCCTTGCCGTATTTCTGGTCTGGATTTTCTATCTGCTCGGCGGGGAATGAGAGCGGGGATAAGAGAAATTATCTCTTTTTAAACTGTTTTTCACCAAAAACACCAAAAAACCCGCTTTATGAGTTGACAACCCCGATTAATAATTGTAAAATAACATTATATCTCTTTAACGGAGGAATTTATGAAGAAAATATTCAGCGGTATTTTAGCCGCATTTATGACCGTAGGCGTTTGCGCTTTCGCATCCGGTTGCGGCGAAACTATCGAAAACGGCAGCAAGATCGAAAAATGCACGATCACTTTCGAAGTGGACGGCAAGGAGCAGGCGATCAATTTCAAACTTTATATGAATATCGCCACCAACACCATCGGACATTTCAAACACCTTGCCGAAAAAGGATATTACGACGGATCGAGAGTGAGCGACGTGAACAACGCCATCGAATTCGGCGCTTACGATTCGCAGTGGAACACGCTTGACGAAAAATATGCTTCGATTATCAACGCGACTTACGTCGGTTCGTTGTCCGATAAGGAGATTTACACCAAGAAGTTCACCATAAACGGCGAGTTCGAGGTCAACGGCTATAAATACAAAGGCACGGCGCTCGATCTGAGAGAAGGCGCGCTCGTCCTTAAGAGAGGACTTAAACCTGTCGAGGGCGAAACTGCCGCCGATTATCTCGAAGCGTACGATACCGGCAAGGGCGTTATGTCTATAACGTTTGCTGAAATTTCCGCCGATGCTTACGTAAACAATGCGTCCGCGTTCGCAATTCTGGGCAAGGTTGTTAAAAACGACGCTTCCGGCGACGTAAAGTCGAGTTATACTCGTCTTAAAGCCATTCTTCAGGATTACAAGAAAAACGACGCCGAAGAGAAGTTCTATTATTTCTCTTACGAACCCGACGCGGCCGACAAAGACGAAATCGTCGATCTTGATAAAGCCATTGAAAAATACGGCAGAGAATATAAGGTTGAAACCGACGGCGCCACTTATGCGAAAGGCGCGGACGGCGAATATAACGTAAAGATTTCGTCGGACAACGAACTCGGCAAGATTTATCTCGACGCGATCGGCAGCAAAAAGGCCTACGTTTCGCTTCGTCCCGCAAAGGATATCACGATCAAGAGCGTAGTTTTCTCTAAGTAATTTAATATCGTATATATAATATAAGCCGCCCGCGGCGGTTTGCCTGAAAGCAAACCGCCGCGGGCGGACTTTTTATGTGTTTTTATTGCGTTTTTTGTAATCGTAAAATCTTTCGGTTAGGGATTCCATTCGTCATCACTAACTATTTTTGCGGTGATAAACCGATTTAT
>URKE01000031.1 GCA_900548285.1 uncultured Eubacteriales bacterium
GGGTGAAGAGACTCGAACTCCCGACCCCATGGTCCCAAACCACGTGCGCTACCAACTGCGCTACACCCCGTGAACTGATTTTCAACGCTTAATCAGCATACCATACACAAAAATCTTTGTCAAGCATTTTTTCGGGTTTTATTCAATTTTTTTATTTTTTTTTGAAGAATACTTTTTCTTCGGTATTCTGCGGAATTTTACCGCCGAACTCCGCGAATTTCGCCATACCCCGCCCCGAAACGGATTCGCTATTTCCGCGCAGGAGACCGCGCGGAATCGTCTGAAAGTTTTCTGTATTTTTCCCTCGTCGCAAGTCCGCCGCGGATATGCCGCTCGGAAAGATTTACGTTGAGATGCTTTTTAACTTTTTCGTAAAGAACCTCGTCGAGAAATTCGAGCCGGGTTGTCAAATCGTGATGAACGGTCGATTTCGACACGCCGAAAACCTTTGCCGTGCTTCTGACCGTGGCGCGTTCCTTAATTATATATTCTGCCTCTTTAATCACCCTTGCGTCAACATCGTAATACAATAAACCGTTCTCCATATTCGCCCCGAGCCGCGAAAAACGCCGCGCCGACGGACTAATATATTTTATGTGCCGATCCGCTTTTTTAGGATAAAGAACGTATAAAATACTTAACGAAAGTTAACAATTCCACCTATGGAAACACTTGCCGTTAAACTTTTCAATTTCATTTCACGGCTCGATCTCGGGGCGTACTACCCGTTGATCGTTCCGTCCGTCGTAGCCGCGATTTTCCTGATCGTGTTTATCTCCGGTATCTTTTTTTACCGTGTGAAAAGAGCCGACAAAACCTCTATGCTTGCCGTCGCGCTTTCGCTTTACACACTTTCGGCGATAAAAACCGTTTGCGACCTGATATCGAAGCCGATTCGCGACGAATTCGTTTTGTCGTGCATAGGCGGACTGCTCTCCTCTGCGTTGTCGTTCGCCTTTTACGGACTTTTATGCATGCAACACAACTCGCATTTTAAACTTTCTTCACGCGATAAACGACTTATAGACCGACTTTCACGTTCTGATCGGAATAATTTATATGATAAGTCCGACGGCGGCGCGGACGACGCGGGCGAGCCTTTCGTCATTAAAAACGCGTTGTTCGATTCGCCAATAAAACGCGTGGAATTTTTGCCGACGAAAAAATATCCGCAAAAAGGCGAAAAGGATTTCGGGGTGAATTACGGAGAAATCCTCTCGTATATAGAAAAACTGCGACGACACGAACTCACCGCAGAAGAAACGAAAGTAATAGACGAACTCGAAAAGTCCGTAAAACTCTTCTCTACGCGGGAAATAACCTGCGACGAACGCAGAAAACTTTCCTCGGAACTTATGCGACTTGTTAAACTCGTTTCAAAATACAAGGCGTCATAACGACGACAACAATATTATTATGTAATCAATAATGCGGCGAAAAGGCGGGAGCAAACGCTCCCGCCTTTTCGCCGCCGCATCTATCCGCGCACATAATCAGCCGCAAGGAATTCCGTTATTTATCAACGGATTCCCACTTTGCAAATAATTTTATTTCCTGCGTTTCTTCGGTAATCTGCAACGCATCGACTTCGAAATCCCATCGATTTAAGCAACCGGATTCTTTAAACCACCCTACGAACGAATAGCCATCTCTTTGCGGCTCAGGGGGAATATACATAATTTTCTCGCCGCATTCGTAATAATCAATGTAGTAATAATTATTCCCATCGTAATTCAAACAATAGGAAACATTAGCCTTTAATAAACCACCTCCAAAATATTCCGATAATACCTCTTTAAATAATGCATATTTTTCACTTGGAACATATATTTTCACTTTTTCATCCGCATTAAAGTTGTTTAAGTCGACTATTTCACCACAATAAAATATCTGTAGATTTCCTGATGTTAGATACATGTAACCGGAACCAATTTCCTTTATAGAGCGAGGAAAATAACATCTCCTTATGACTGTCCCGTTTTGGTCAGACATATGAAAATATCCATTTCCACCAAAACCCAATCCAGAATTAAAGCCAAGTTTCGACACTGTATAATTCTCAATTTTCTCTGGGAAAAAGACTGCGCCAGACTTAGGATATGTTTTTAAATTGCCTATCGCAACATTATTTCCATCTATAACTTTGCAATAGAAATTTTCATCAACTACAACTTTATTTTGTTTGCCTAAATGACACCCTGTAAAACAACAAAGAATCATCAAACAAAGCAATAAGGCAAACAAACGCTTCATTTTTTTCGACCTCCCCTTCACATTAACTTTAAAGTTCCGTCACCGTTCCCAGAAACAGCGGAAAACCCGTCGCGTTGTCCACTATGCCGAACATAAACGGACGGTCGAGAATAATCAGATATTCTTTTCCCGGCGCGGGCGCGGATTCGCCTTTCATGCCGCCGATCGTAACCGCCGCGGCTTTCGTGCCGTTGCGGTCGAGTTCGATTCTCGTTTTTTGCAACACGTAACCGAGATACAACTTATCGCCGTAAGTCGTTCTTCCCATTTTATCGAACTCCGCGTCGGAGTTAAACGCCCTTTCAATCCCCATGCTGGCGAGCGGCTCGGATAAATTAACCGCGTAATCGAAAGCAAATTCGGGAATAATCGCGCTGACTTTCGCCGCTTCTCTTTTACTCATCGCCTTGAAATATTTCTCGCCGGTCAGGCTCTCCGCAAACTCGTAAACGGTCGTTCCGTCGTTCGGCAAAATGCCGAGAAACGAATATTTTCCGCCGCGATAACCTTTCAGAAAGCCCTGCGCGTTGCCGAAATCGATATAAGTCTGCTCGTTCGACGCGAACATATCGACAGACTTCTGCGCGCCGTCGAGATTTGTAAAAATTCTTTTGCTCGCGTCGCTTTTCTCGTTCTGCCACTTCGCGTCGAAAAAAAGCGCGTTGATAACGTAAATAACGTCGTCCTCTTCGATGGTGTCGATTATTTCGGGAATCATCCCCTCCGTTTTATTGGAGCACCAGTTGTTCACGTCTTTGAGCGTCAGGGCGTCGAAATCGGACCTGAAAACCTCGGCATTATAAATTTCCTTTACGGTTTTGAGATAATCATCTTCGACGTTCACCGCGCCGTTTTTTATCCACACGGAATCGGCAAGTTTCACGGTGTCGTCGGCTTTGTTGAGAAGTTTGTTTCCGAACGCGTTGATATCCGCGATGTTGCCGCCGAGAACGTTCTCAAACTGCGCGAGCGTTTCGTTTTCCGCGCCGTTAGCAACCATTCCGAGGCACATAAACGCCGAAAGCGGCGAAACGAGCGCGTTGGGTTTCGATTTGTCTTTAAGGACTTCCTTCAGCAATTCCACGCCGAAATTGTCCAACCCCGAAACGATGCCGTTATTGTCCGTAACTTCGCCCGCGATATTCGTAAAAGAATAAGCGGCGGTGAGTTCGGTCGCCTTCACGGTTTTGTTTACGTATTTTCCGCAGGCGGCAGCGCACAAAGCGGCAGAAATAACCGCCAACAAACAAGCGACTGATTTACCGAATAATTTTCTCATCGTTCACCTCGCATTAATATATTTTTATGGATTCCGCTCATTATCACTATTGTTTTTCTTCTTGTCTGCATTATATCATAACGTCGCGTAGTTGTCAATACCCAAAATAAAGAGGCGGCGATTTCACATCAGCGGAGCAAAAAACGTTAAAAACCATTTCACGATCCGCTCGCGCGGTTTAAGTTTCAGATCGTCGGCGGAAACAAGGTCGCATTCATGCTCAATCAGATATAAAAAGTCAGCGTATATGTCGTTTATCACGCTGTTTTTGAAAAACAACGTGGCGCACTCAAAGTGATGAACGAGGGAGCGGAAGTCGAGATTTATCGTGCCGATAACCGCCGTGTCGCCATCCGAAAGGAAACATTTGGAATGAATGAAACCGTTTCTGAAAGCATAAACTTTCACGCCCGCGCTCATAAGCGAAATACACGCGCTTCTCGTCATAATGTAAATAGCCTTTTTGTCCGGAACTTCGGGAATGAAGATTCTCACGTCCACTCCGCGCCGCGCGGCGTTTTTGATTGCCGTGGTTATGTTCGTATCGACGATAAGATACGGCGTTGCGATATAAAGGTATTTATCCGAGCGATTGATTATGTCGAGATAGACGTTTTCGCCGATATGCTCCTCGGTTATCGGAGCGGGAGAATCGCCGAACGGGAACATATAGCCGTCGTTATAGACTTCATGCGAGGAAGAAACGAAATCCCTTTCGTCCAGCGACGGAGTGCCCGACATATTGAAAAGTTGAATGAAGAGCCGCACAAGGCTGTCCACCGCCTGACCTTTTATTTTAACCGAACAATCGAGCCATCTGCCGTAAGGCTTGGTGATGTTCGCGTATTCGTCGGCGATATTCGCGCCGCCCATAAAGCCGACTTTGCCGTCGATTACGGCGATTTTGCGGTGATCTCTGTTGTTGTGACTGACCGAAACGACGGGAATGAACTTGTGGAATTTGCGCGCGTCGAAACCTTCTTTGCAAAGGTCCTTATAAAAATCGGGCGAAACTTTCGGCATGCTGCCAACGTCGTCGTACATAACGTAAACCTTAACGCCTTCCTCGACTTTTTTCCGTAAAATTTCGTCGATTTCGCCCCAGATCACGCCGTCCTCGATGATGAAATATTCGAGAAAAACATATTTTTCGGCTTTCGATATCTCTTCTTTCAACGCCTCGAAAAACACCGAGCCGCTTCGCAGATATTCCGCGGCGGAATTATCGAAAACGGGAAAAGCCGTAGCATAACGCAGATACCTGACGACGGCGTTGCCTTTGCCCTGTTCTTCCGAAAGCCTGCTCAGAACTTCGTCCTGACGATAATATTCGTCGTGATGTTCGCTGTATATCGCGCAGTATTTTTTCATCTGCCGCTTGCTCATCTTCACGTTGCCGAACGTTAAATAAACCATTATACCGCCGTAAGGGAGCAACTGAAGCAATATCACCCAGGGCAATTTATAACACGCAGGCTGGTCTTTGTTGACGATCGCGACCATTAAAAGCCCTGACAAAACGTAAACGAGAACAGCGTAAAGCACGGGTACTTTTTGCCCGAGCCAGAACAGAACCACCCATATGCCTATAGCCTGTAAAAATATACTGAGAAGTATGATTGCGAACCGCGAAACGTATAACTTCGTCCGCGCCGCTTTGTTTTTTCTCGTTTTTTCACCCATTCCCGTTTTTCCTCTGTTTAATTATCATTCGTCCGTGTGTTTTTTATACGTCGACCGAAAAAGTCTGCCTATAACACGATTATCGGTTGTTTTTTAATCAAATCACCGCGCCGTGCAGCCCGTCGGACAACGTTATACATAATCACGTTATAATGTTATATATAACCATATTATATTATAATTATATATAAAACCGCTATTTTTGTCAACAGTATTGTTAAAACGCCGCCGCTTGCAAAGCGTTTGCAAGCGGCGGCGTCAAAAATCCTTTTTCGGAAAACCTGCCAACCGGACCGGAAAGCAATCCGAAACCGATTATTTCGCAAGCAATGCGAAGAGTTTATCGGTCAAACCCGAAGCATCCTCAACGGGCAGCCCAGCGACGAGCCTTGCGGACTGATAAAGCACTTCGGCGTAATCCGCAACGGAATCCTTATCCGCCTCGAACGCCGCTTTGAGTTTCGCGTAAATCGGATGCTCCGCGTTGACTTCGAGAATCTTGTTGGCTTTAACCATTCCCGGTTCGGCGTTCGGCATCTGCGAAAGTACTTTTTCCATTTCGATGGAAACCTCGCCCTCGGACGAAAGACAAACGGGGTGATTTTTCAGTACGGACGAAACTTTGACTTTCGCCACCTTGTCGCCGAGCGCGTTTTTCAAAGCGTCGAGAAGTTCTTTGTCCTCTTCGTTCTTTTTGTCGTCCTCCGCGGAAACGCCGACGCTCTCGTCGAGAATATTCTTAAATTCCTTCTCCTCGTATTTGCCGAGCATTTTAACGGCAAACTCGTCCACGTCGTCGGTGAAGCACAGGATATCATAGCCCTCGTCGAGAATCTTCTCGCTCTGCGGCAACGCTTTGACGGCGTTCTCCGTTTTAGCCGAGCCGTAATAAATATACTTCTGCTCCGCGCCGAACGCGTCGACGTATTCTTTGAGCGTTACGTACTTGCCGAGTTTTACCGACTTGAACATTATAAGATCCTGCAAAACGTCTTTGTTCATTCCCCAGCCGCTATACAGACCGTATTTAAGTTGCAAGCCGAAGTTCTTGAAAAACTCGTCGTAAGTCGCTCTGTCGTTTTTCTGCATATCGAGAAGTTCGTTCTTGATTTTCTTTTCGATATTCGATTCGATGAGTTGAAGTTGACGGTTGTGCTGAATGGTCTCACGCGATATGTTGAGTTGAAGTTCGCTGTCCACAAGCCCTTTGACGAAACTGAAGTAATCGGGCAACAAATCCGCGCACTTTTCGGTGATAAGCACGCCGTCGGTGTATAACTTCAGACCTTTTTCGTAATTCTTGCTGTAATAATCGTAAGGAACTTTTGCAGGAATAAACAACAGAGCCTTATAACTCACCGCGCCTTCCACGCTCACGTGAATATATTTCAGCGGCGCTTCGTAGTCGTAGAAATTGTTCTTATAAAACTCGTCGTAATCTTCCTTGGTCAGTTCGCTCTTATTCTTCTTCCAGAGCGGAACCATGGAATTGAGTGTTTCCTCTTCCTTATAAGATTCGGCGGACTTGCCCTCTTTTCTCTCCTCTTCCGTGAGTTCCTTATATTTCGTCACTTCCATTCTGATGGGGTAACGGATATAATCGGAATACTTTTTGACGAGGCTTCTTATTTCGTATTCTTCGAGGAATTTGCTGTATTTTTCGTCGTCGGTATCCTTTTTAATATGGAGAACGATTTCCGTTCCTCTTTCGGCTTTTTCGCAAGGCGCGATATCGTAACCTTCCGTACCCGAACTCGTCCAGACGTGAGCCTCGTCCTCGCCGAACGCTTTGGAGAAAACTTCAACCTTGTCGGCTACCATAAACGCCGAATAAAACCCTACGCCGAACTGACCGATTACGTTTACGTCGTCCTTTTCCTTGGCGTCCGCGTTTGCGGCTTTGAAATCGAACGAGCCGCTCTTGGCGATCGTTCCGAGGTTTTCTTCGAGTTCTTTCGCCGTCATACCGATGCCGTTATCGGAAATCGTGAGCGTGCCGGCGTCCTTATCCGCCCTGATTTTAATATAAAAATCCTCGCGGGTAAGCCCCGAAATCCCTTCTTTCAGACCTTTATAATATAATTTGTCGATAGCGTCGCTGCAATTCGACAAAAGTTCTCTTAAGAAAATCTCCTTATGAGTGTAAATAGAGTTGATCATCAGATCGAGAACTCTCTTCGATTGCGTTTTGAAACTTTTCATAAAAAACACCTCCGATGTTATTCGCTTTGCCTTTCTCCGCAAAACAGATATTGATTATTTTTAGCAAACAATAAGTTTGAGTGTTAGCACTCTCGTTAATGTTCTGCCAATATTATAATACCGCGTTTTACAAATAGCAAGCGTTTGAGGTGTTTTTTTTGTTAAAATTTTTAAAATACGTCTGCAACGATTATTTTTGCAGCACAGAAAAAGATTTTTCTCGTCAGCCCTTCTGCAAAGCGGAAAAAGATTTTTTCTCGTCAGCCCTTCTGCAAAGTGGAAAAAGATTTTTTCTCGTCAGCCTTTCTGCAAAGTGGAAAAAGATTTGATTGCCGTCGCCGTAACGGAAATAGTCAGGCGATATTCGCAATTTTTCGCTTCGATTTTCAGTTCCGGCTCGCCCGACAAGGCGAAATAATCTTCCAGCACCGCCGTGATATCCTTGACGATAAGCGCGGTGTTTTCACCCGTCATCGACAACCTGTCGCTTTCGATAACCGTTTTCAATCTCGATAATTCTGTCTTTTTCATATTATAATTCCCGCCCGCGGTCGCGCGCCGCGTTATCCGTCGGTTTCCGTTACGTGTTACGTTTTATTCCGCTATGTTTCGTTTTTTATATATTACGTTTTATGCCGCGGCGTATCGCGCCCCAGAAACCCGAATATTTGGACACATAATCGTAAATTTTACTTTTCCCCGAAGCAACGTTTGCCGCGAGAATTTTAAAGGCTTTGAAAGAAGGGGAATCGGACGGAATCAACCCCGCGTTACGGAGAAAAACGCTGTCGTCGTCCGGAATCACGCCCGCAAGGGGGCAACGGAGAGTTCTCTCGATTTCTTCGGGAGAAAGCATATCGCCGCCGACGACCAGATCGCCCCTGATTCTGTTGACGACGAGCCTTATCGATTTTATTCCGTAGCCTCTTAAAAAGGACAGAACTTTATCCGCATCCCTGAGGCTCGAAAGTTGCGGGGTCGTCACAACGAGCGCTTCTTCCGCGGCTTTAACCGCCAGCGAAAAGCCCTCCCCCACGCCCGCGGGGCAATCGATTATAACGTAATCGAAAAGCGAGGAAAACCCCTCTATAAGTTCGTTAACGCCGTTTTCGTCGACCGAATACTTAGATAAAGAATGTACGGACGGAAGTATGTAAACGTTCTTTGCGGAAGGACATTCGACGAGCGCCTGCTTCGCCCGGCAACGCCCTGCGACGCAATCTGCGATATCGTAAACGACGAGGTTTTCGATACCCGTCACCACGTCGAGATTATTCAGTCCGAAA
This sequence comes from uncultured Eubacteriales bacterium, assembly GCA_900548285.1. Taxonomy (GTDB): domain Bacteria; phylum Bacillota; class Clostridia; order Christensenellales; family Borkfalkiaceae; genus UBA10281. The sequence goes on from URKE01000031.1 coordinate 8,704, forward strand.
TCCGCGTCAACAATACAAACGCGCTTGCTCGCGCGGGAAAGTCGAATGCCGAGGTTCGCCGCCACGGACGTCTTCCCCACGCCGCCCTTTCCGGAAGTTACAACAATTTTTCGCGCCATAAACCGCTCCCGAATTTTGCCGGTCGCGGGCGGACGTCAAAGCCTGCCCGCGACTATAAAATAGTGACATTATTATATCATTCGCGGTAATAAGAAAAAACGGTTTTCTTGTCGAAAACCGCATTATTTTATCGAAAACGAAAACCCGCGCCGCAAACGAAATCGCAAAGCGTTTCAGCAAAATTTCGGGCGGTTGCTATTCGGCAACCGCCCGTTATTACCGCCCGATATTACCACCCGGTATGCCGGACAAGAATAAAACGTTTAAATAACCGCAAGCCGAAAAATATTCCTCCGGAATTTCGGTTGTTCCTTTCGGGGCAACCGCTTCGGCGTAAATCTCATCGACGTTCCACCCGAAGACGTAATCGGCGGCAGACTTGAACTTTATATCCAGCCTGAGTATTTCAAACGTTTCGTAATTTTCTCCGGGAACGAATTCTTCGCCCTGCGCGACGTTGACGTTATAAGCGTTGACGTAAACCGAAACCGTTTTACCGTCGTCCGATTTCGTCATACCGGCATCCGCAACGGGATAAACGAATATTTCGCCGATTAACCCGATCAGTTCATCGGTCAGCGGATCTGTTCCGAAATTGTATTCTCCTGGCGTAAGATTCTTCGCGTAAACGCGCACGCCGCCTTTCATAATCACGAACAGAACTTTACCGTTCGCGCAGATAACGTTCAGAGAATCGGATTCTGCCGCAAGTTTCAGTATCGGCGACAAGCCGCCGTCGGCATTGCTTTTCCCGGCAAGAAATCTCTTGAATTCGTCATCCAAATTTACGTTTATTTCCGCATTGAACGCCTCGGCGGAATTTTGCTTAGTCAGGTCATACGACACAAACGCTTCTGCCGTCGCGCTCAACTTCCCGGAATCGGGCAGATTAATCGTCAAACCAACGTCCGCGCCCGCGCGCAGAATCTGCGGTTCGGGATAATAATCTTCGAGGTTCGGCAAAGAGAACTTCTCGTCCGACAAATTCATCTTCGCTTTTACGTCGATAACGTCGGTCGTGAGATTGAACGAAACCACGCCCACTCTGTCGTTCGGGATATACAAGCCGAGCGAAAGGTCAAAGGTTTTCGAGCCGTCGCCCATAAGCCCGAGTTGTTTCAGCAGATTTTTTATCGTCACTTCGACCATAAGGTCGTTAAGCCTTATTTCGTACAAATCTCCATTCTTTTTTACGGAAAGCATCGACGATACGTCCGCGCCCTTGATAACGCCCTGCAAAGCGGAAATCGCCGCGGAAATTTCGTCGTCTTCAAACACGTCTTTTACAAAGCGCGTATCGCCGAGATTGACGTAAACTTTTCTGTCGTGATATGTAACCGAAAGAGATTTTTCGTATATACCGAACGAAAGCGTGAAATCGACAAGGGAAAGAAGGTCCGCATTTTCGTCGTTCATCAACTTGTCGAGATCGGCTCTCGCGCCGAGTTTCAGCGGCATTTCGATGCCGTTGACGGATACGCTTCCGCTGAGAGAAATTCCGCGGACGAGATCGGCTTTAAGCAGAGCCGAAACTATTTTTTCGCGGTTTTCGTCTGCCGGTTTTTCCTCGGACGGCTTAACTTCGGACGGAGTTTCGGACATGGCGGCGTTGAACGCTTCCGTATCCGGAATCGCAACGTCTTTGTTGAAATCGGAGAAAGTCACCTCGTTGTTTTCTTCGCAAGGCAGACTGCCGAGCATCGCAACGTTGACGTTGTATTTGCTTTTATACGAGAATTTAACGGGCGTGTAATCGCCTGTTATCGTAAGCGTGAAAACAGTGTCGTCGGTGAAAACGGGATAGTCTTTCAGCCCGCCGAATTCCTTCATTTGCTTGAGCAAAAGAACGTTTCCCTTGTCTTTGTCGAGGACGATTTCTATTTCGTAATCGCCGTTCTCGGTTATGGTCGCCTTGGCGTACATAATCGTTTCATCATTGAAAACGTGTCCGCTGAGAAGTTTGTCGGGCGTTACCCCGTATACTTCTTTATAGGCGAGCGCGGAGGAATTCGAGATTTTTCCGCCGTTATTTCTGTAAGCGATATTATCGCCCTTCGCAAAAGCCTCGTGTCTGACCGAAACGAGTTTTGAAGAAGACTTGCTCTCGCTGTAAAATTCGTCGCCGTGTTTAATCGTAACACAATCGGTTTTCTGAACGTAATCGAACAGCCCCGAAACCGCCGCGACGGACGTTCCGCTGCTCGTTGCTTTATATGTACTGTATTTGGAAAGTCGGCCTATAGTTGCGTAAACCGCCTTTTTTGCATTGTATTCCGTCGGCGGAACGGTAACCTGCTGAGTTATTATTCTGTCCTCGTCGGAATTTACGTTCGGCAAAGCCGAACCGCCGCAACCCGCAAACAGAGTTGAAGTCACCGCAAGCACCAACGTAAGAATTATAAGATAAATTTTTTTTCTCATATACGCTCCTTTCGGCGGTCGGAAAACAATCGGGCTTCGTCGGGAACGACTCCCCGACAAGCGGATACAATGCCGACCGTCCGAATATCAGGTAATCCGGTATAAGTTTATATATTCATATTCGTGTTATATATTCATATTCGCGACCGTTACCGTGTTGATATGCGACTGACAGCACAGATTCGCGGTTTTTTCGCGGTCGGGAATAAATTTCAGGACGGGAGCCTCGAGTTCTTCGACGTTGCCGATTTGCCCGCCCAGATAAGAAACGAGCGTTTCGCGGCAACTTTCCAGCCTTAACAAAAGCCCGCCGAGGCGCATTTCGTGAAGTTCCAGCCCGAAAGGTTTGTTTTCCTTGTTCCACAACGCCTTAAAGGAAACTATGAATTTTTTCAGCCTTTTTATGGTTTCGGGATAAACGACGTTCGCAATCTCGTTAAGTTTTTTCTTATTCTTTGCGAGATACGCCGCGCGCGTTTTCACGCCGAGGTCGTATTTGAGTTCGAGAACCTTGCACAAATCGGATAAGCAATCGAAAAGATACGCGAACTCGCCCGCGGACTTAGCCGCCCTTTTGAGTTTAAGCGCGTTGCTTTTAAACTGTTCGCCGTCGCCGATTTCGATGTGATAATCGAATCTGCCGCAGAACGGATCGTTATAAAGTCCCCAGCGACTCGGGTTGTTGCAACCGTCGCAATCCTTGATTTCGTTGGGAAGATCGAGCGAAGCGAAACCGTCGAATTTAATTCCGAAAAGTTCGGCAAACTTGGCTTTTATGTTGCTGTCCTTCGTCTGATAACGATATTTTTCGGCGCAATAGAACAACGCGGGAAGAACGGCAAAGCACGAACATTCGCGTCCGTCGTCGCCCCACACTGTTATCGTAACGTCCTTAATGTCGCGTTCGCGGCAACATTGCATGGCGTATTTCATAGTACGGTAACTGAATTCGTTCATCGGAGCGAAACCCGTCCAAGCCCACGCGCCGCCTGCAAAAGCGACTTTATCCGTAACCGCGAGGTGTTTTTTAAGGTTCTGGTCGTATTCCTTTTTCGAATCGCGATAATAATCCCAGTAGCAAAGCGTGACGTTTTCGGGGACTTTGACTTCTTTCCCGTCGCGCGCCATGTGCATTATAAGATCCGACCACATAGTAGGTTTAAAACCGTACTTGTCGGCTATCGCGCTGACTTTTACGAGATGCTCGTACAAAAGATCCTGAACGCTGTCCGGATAACCGTGCTTGTCGAGATAAACTCCTCTGCCCATCATCGGCGCTTCGTCCATACCGATATTGATTTTTTCGGTATCGAAACAATCGCGGAGAGTTCTGAACATTTTTTCGATGAGTTCATAGGTTTTCTCTTCGCCGACGAGAAGAATATTCGCTATATCTCTGACGTTCTGATATTCCACCCATTTGAAAATGCCCTCGAGATGAGCGAGAGTCTGGATATAAGGAATCGCGGTTATGCCGATACTCTTGCAATAATCGTTGATATCTTTGAGTTCATTTTTTGAATATCTGCCGCGAAGATGCCCGAAATAAGGCTCGTCCTCGATTTCGTAAACGTCCTCCATGTATAGTCCGAGGGCGTTATAACCCATTTTCTTAATTATACCAGCGTAACGTTTTACTTCTTCAACTTTCATAACGCCGTCGCGCGAAACGTCGAGCATTACGCAAAGAGTTCTTTCGTTTGCCATAAATTTTTCCTCTCAAATATTTATTCGTTTTATAAAATTGTCGCGGATCTCATAGAAATTCGCGACAAAATTTTCAGATTAAAATTATTTTCGTTTCCACGTTTTCACGTTCAGCCGCAGCCGATTACGTTCACGCCTTATTTTTTATCGATAAGCGCGTTGTGGATAAGGGTATAAAACCCTTCGCCGTTTTCGGATTTGAACCACATAAGCGGGTTGTTCTCATAGAAAACGTGGCCTATCGGCGCGGCGGAGAAACTCTCGTGAAGTCCGCCTAAAATCGGCGTCGTGATATTGTTGATGGTGCGGGCGAGAATTTTCGCGTCCTCCCCTTCGTCGGGAGTCGCCATCGCGATCGTGGAAACTTCCGCCTGAGGCACGTTATCCTTATCGTAATTGAACACGTAAACCACGCCGAAAATCGCGAATACCACAGCGCAATAAAGCGCGAGATTTATAACCGTTCCGAGAACGTTATCGATAATTCTGAAAACTTTAGCGTTGTTTCTGAGCAACTTTATCGGGGTAAATATGAGTTTGATGAGTCCGCAGATGACTTTCACGCCGATGAGATAACCGACGATGAAGAAAAGAACGGCGAACGGCGCGAACGCGACGATACCCATAACCATTCTGTAAAGGTCGTTGGGGATAAAACTCGTGGTGAGTTCGCCGAAGAAGGCGATAACTCCGTCAGCCATATATTCTATCCAGGAAAAATGCTTCATAAGCATATAGACGCCGAAAACGGTGACCGCGCCGACGGCGATGCCTATAATCGTTCTCAGGATTCCGAAAACGAAATGCCCGGAAAACCCGCGCCGTATGCTCGACCACAGCGCGAGAAAGAATATTCCTATCAAAAGTCCGTCGACTACAAAATACATAACACCGACCCCATCTTAATTCATACGCTTATTATAATAAATAATTCCGCGGTTGTCAATACAATTTCGGAATTTTATCGATTTTTTCCGTCGAATCGTTCTGATTTATGCGATTTTAGCCGAGAGAGATTGCAACAATCACCTGTGGCTGAGGTTTTTTCGCCTTTTCGGACTTATTTCTGCGGCTTGTAACCGTCTTTGAGCGAAACGATTTCCGACAAAACGAGTTTTCCGCCCTCGGTTATCTTCTTGAAATAACCCTTTCTCATAAGCTGGAACGTCGTTCCGTCCTTCGCCTCGGCAAGATACGGCTCGGCTTTTCCGCGATAAACGTGAACGCTGTCGTAATTCATTCTCTCGGAGAAATCCTGTCCCGGATACGCGGCGTCTTTAAGCAGATAATCGTATTTTCTTATCTCACAGTCTACCGCCGTGTCCGCGTCTACCCAGTGGATAACGCCTTTCACCTTTATTCCGCTCGTGTCGTTGCCGCTTCTCGACTCCGGAACGTAAGAACAGAAAAGTTCTCCAACGCTTCCGTCCTCTCTTAATTTTACGTCGTCGCACTTGATAATATACGCGTTTTTAAGCCTTACGTAGCCGTCCTTTTTGAGGCGGAAATACTTCGGCGGCGGAACGAGCGCGAAATCTTCGGAATCAATGTAAATATGCTTGGAAACGGTTATTTTTCTCGTTCCGGCGGTTTCGTCGTTGGGGTTAATCTCGAAATCTTCCTGCTCGCTGTTTTCGGGGAAGTTGGTTATCGTAACCTTAATCGGCTCGAACACAGCCATCGCCCTTTCGGCGTGAAGATTGAGATAATCTCTGATGAAATGCTCGAAATAAGTAACTTCTATCTCGGAATTCGCCTTGCAAACGCCTATCGCCTCGCAGAAATTTTTCAACGCCTCGGCGGGAACTCCCCTTGCGCGAAGTCCTGTGAGGGTGGGCATTCTCGGGTCGTCCCAACCCGTAACCGCATGGTCCTCGACGAGTTTTTTGAGATAACGCTTGCTCATGACGGTATTCGTTATGTTGAGCCTTGCGAATTCTATCTGACGCGGCTTGTGTTCCACGCCCGTGTTTTCCACAACCCAGTTATAAAGCGGACGATGATCCTCGAATTCGAGCGTGCAAAGCGAATGAGTTACGCCCTGCATCGAGTCGCAGATCGGGTGCGCGAAGTCGTACATCGGATAAATGCACCATTTGTCGCCCGTTCTGTGGTGAGTGGCTCTTAAAACTCTGTAAATAACGGGGTCGCGCATATTGATGTTAGGCGAAGCCATGTCTATCTTCGCTCTTAAAACCTTTTCGCCGTCGGCAAACCTGCCCGCTCTCATTCCCTCGAAAAGTTCGAGGTTTTCTTCGATAGTCCTGTTTCTGTAAGGACTTTCTATGCCCGGTTCGGTGAGCGTGCCGCGCGTTTTGCTTATTTCTTCGGCGGAAAGATCGCACACGAAAGCCTTTCCGTCCTTGATGAGTTTAACCGCCTTTTCGTAAATGACGTCGAAAAAATCGGACGCGTAATGAATTTCGTACCATTTAAAACCGAGCCATTCGATGTCGGCTTTAATCGCCTCGACGTATTCGGTTTTCTCCTTGGAAGGGTTCGTGTCGTCGAAAAACAGATTGCAAAGTCCGTTATACTTCTGAGCCGTGCCGAAGTTGAGGCAAAGAGATTTTGCGTGACCTATATGCAGGTAACCGTTCGGCTCGGGCGGGAATCTCGTATGCACCGTCGTGACTTTGCCGCTTTCGAGTTCGCCGTTGATGATTTCTTCGATAAAGTTTTTCGCTTCCATTTTCTTTCTCCGTCGGCTTCGGAAATACGCGTCCCGAAGTCTTTGTTTCGTATATTTTAACACAATATCCCGAATTTTAAAAGCGTTTTTAACGGGTTTCGGCGCGGTTTTTCGTCAATTATATTCTTTTCGCCCAATTTCCCTCAAACCGCTTGACTTTAAGCCCCTTATGGCATAAAATAAATGAAGTATCAGGCGGGTATGAGTACGCCCCGCCGCGGTTAAAAGAGGTAAACTTATGGAAGAAAAAAGAGCCGTTACGATGGAAAAACTCGTCAATCTTTGCAAATCGAGAGGGATAATTTTCCCCGGCAGCGATATTTACGGCGGAATGGGCAACACGTGGGATTACGGCCCCGTAGGCGTGGAAATAAAGAACAACATCAAACGCGCCTGGTGGAAAAAGTTCGTTCAGGAGAGCGAAAACTCGTTCGGCGTGGACGCGGCTATACTTATGAACAGCAGAGTGTGGGAGGCATCGGGGCATACCGCGAGTTTCTCCGATCCGAAAATGGACTGCAAGGAATGCAGAAACCGTCAGCGCGCGGATAATCTTATCGAAAACTACTCCAAAGGCGCGGTGGACGTGGACGCGATGACTCAGGACGAAATGCAGGCGTATATCGACGAACATCAGATAAAATGCCCCGTTTGCGGCAAGTTCAACTGGACGCCGATAAGAAACTTCAACCTTATGTTTGAAACTTCGAGAGGCGTTACCGAGGACAGTCAGAATAAAATTTATCTCCGCCCCGAAACGGCGCAGGGCGAATTCGTCAACTTCCAGAACGTTCAGCGTTCCACGAGAGCAAAAGTTCCGTTCGGAATCGCGCAGATCGGCAAGGCGTTCAGAAACGAAATCACCCCCGGCAACTTCATTTTCAGAACGATAGAATTCGAGCAGATGGAACATCAATGGTTCTGCAAGGAAGGCACGGATATCGAATACTACGAAAAATTCAAAAAAGCGGCGTTCGACTTCCTTGTTTCGCTCAACTTCGCGCCCGAACACTTAAGATTTAAAGATCACGAAAAACTCGCGCATTACGCAAAATGCGCCTGCGATATTCAGTATCTCTTCCCCATAGGCTGGTCGGAACTCAACGGAATTCACAACAGAACGAATTACGACCTTTCCCGCCATCAGGAATACTCGGGCAAGAGCATGCTTTACGTAGACCCGATCACGGGCGAAAAATATATTCCGTTCGTCGTGGAATATTCTATCGGCGCGGACAGACTTATGCTCGCCGTTTTATCCGAAGCCTACGACGAAGAAAAACTCGACGACGGCGAAACGAGAGTCGTCATGCACTTCCACCCTGCTCTCGCGGCTTACAAAGTGGCGGTGTTGCCGCTCCAGAAAAAGGAACTCGGCGGCAAGGCGAAAGAGATTTATCACGAACTTTCCCGTCACTTTATGTGTACTTACGACGACGCGGGTTCTATCGGCAAGAGATATCGCCGTCAGGACGAAATCGGCACGCCGTACTGCGTGACAATCGACTTCGACACGCTCGAAAACGACACCGTAACCGTCCGCGACAGAGATACAATGGAACAGATTCGTATTCCCGTTAAGGAACTTGCCGCTTACGTGGAAGAAAAAATCAAACTTTATTGATTGATTTTAAACCGAAAAACAAATTAAAAAGGTTATCGCGTTTTATGCGATAACCTTCTTTTTTTGCCGTTAATCGGCTTATAGGGCTATTTTTTACGGTTAGTCGTCGTCGGTGGACGGCGTTAAAGTGGTATCTTTGCGCGTCATTCCTGTGGTTGTTTCGTTGACTTTTATCGCATTTGCATTGTTATTAATAATGCGATAAGCGAGTTTCAACTTACCGTCGGTTTCTTGTTCGTCTCTTTTGAAAACGGCGATTTCCTCGGCGGTTGAAGAGCCGCTGAGCGTTATCAACGCGGGTTCGTAAGCGGACAAGTTAACGTTCCCGTTGCCGTCTGATGGCATGCCGGAGTTGACGAACCGCACTTTATCCATTGTGTAATTTTCCTCGGTACCGTCGCTGTTGCCATTCGCGCCGATATCGAGATACATAAGGTATGCGCCATCACCGGTGGAAGCCGAGCCGAGCGCGTATTCGCCCGCATTGACGGGGATTTCGAAATAATAAACCGAATAATAGTTCATTTCGGGGTTTATTATCCAATCGACGTCGAATGCCAATTCATAATTTTCTTCCGAATAATCGCCGGAATAAGTATTGTTGTCGTAAAGATAAATATAATCCGCTTTGCTGTTCGTCTTGTGCGCATAAATTTTAGATATACTTTTTATCTCTGTGATATTATTTCCGTTCCGCTTTACCTCATGCAGAGAGAAAAAGTTTTTGTCGGCACCGTTGTAATATGTTCCGGAAAAAAAGTTGATATGACCTTTCTTTTTTGCCTTAAAGTCAATCGAATTTGCGACCATCTGATAATTTCCATCTGTATACTCGTCGCCGTTAATCATAGCGTAGTCCGCCGTATAGACGTTTTTTATGCTTATCGGCGCATTCATGAAGTGCATACCGTAAACTTTAGAAGAAGAACCGTTAAACATATTGTCAAAGTTGGTTTTAGCATTTTCATATTTTACCAATCCCATCTTTTTCCCTTCTTCTGCAGAGCCGTATGCGTCGGTAAACGACACAAAACCGTTGCTATTTGCCGTTCGGGTGTATATTTTTATCGAATTGCCTTCTTCGTAAGAAGAATTGTTTGTAAGTGAGTTTTTTAGTGCACTGCTCAGTGAAATTTCCCTCACTCGAACGTCACCTGTTACACTACCCGAAGACACAGTAGTAGACCCGCTGGCAATATATCCTGTATTTTTATTGATTACGTTGCCGTCATTATCCGTGAGCAAAGGAATGTAAGTCGCAAAATTCCTGGTTGTGGTAGTATTGTTTGCAGTTACGTTTCCTCTATAAATATATTCAGTCGAATAGTATCGCATATCTTTGAGGTCCGACGTAAACTCTATATCCGTAGGTGTAGTGGTACCACTCCAATAACCATAACTACTATAGTAAAGATAATAAGTATACAAATTAACACTATACTGAACACTCGTACAGAGCGTTTTGCCGTTTTTCTCCCACTGAACAGTCGATGTATCCGATAGCGTTAATGTTCCGTAGGAATTCATATTCAAATACTTTTTTCTCCCGTCGGTTTGATTTCCGTTTACATAAGTGTATAAACTTTTTTCAGCGGAATTATAAAACCAAGTCACAGCATTATTAATATCGTTAGTCCTATCGGTGCCATAAGTACCAAGACTTTTAAGAGTTAAATAGTAGCCGCTACTACCGGATGAAATATAAAATCCCTCCTCGCCGGGCTTATTTATATAAGTATCTTTTTCGAATTTAGATCCTATTTTTCCGCCATAAAGATAAAGAACACCACCCTGATTAACAGATGTAAAATACACAGATCCTTTTTTTTCGTCGTAATAACGAATATTGCTCGAACTATTCGTATCATTAAAATTTTTATCCACATAAGAAATAGGCGTATGGCTTTTGAATCCCTGAAGCCTTGTGAATAACGACTTCATGTCGATAGAACCACCCCAACCGGTAGTACCACCGATGTCGTCCCACGTTATAAGGTCTTCGTTATACGCGCCGACGAGCGAATATTTTGAGAGAACTCCGTCGCCCGCAATGCCGTTCGCTTGCGCGTTTGCGGCAAATTTTATGTCGCTACGATAAACGCCGACGTTTGAAAAGTTTCCGCCGATATACCCCGCCGCCAAGCCTGCAAGAGTTTTTGCCGAATTGCTCCTTACGTGAATTTTATCTACGTAAAAATTGGTTACGTTCACGTCAGCCTTGTTAAGTCCTTTATAAGTGTTCGCATAAGTATCGAGATATTTGTTATAATTGCCGGTTACGCCGAACATTCCCACGATTTCGATATCATGCGCCTTTGTATCGTCGACAAAACGAAGTATATTGTTTGAAAACTTCGCGTTCGTGGGCGCATAAACAAGGTCGCCCGTACCCTTTTTGTTTGAAATCGTGAGATTCGTCACCTTGTGACCGTTTCCGTTGAACTTACCTATGAAAGGATATTCTTCCGTGCCTATCGGCGGAATCGCCCTGCCGCGCATATCGATATTGCCGTCCAGCGCAAAATAAGTCTGATCGAGACCGTTATTGAAACCCTCGCGCCGATTGAAATAACCGAGATATTGCAGCCAGGCAAGGTTATATAAGTGAACGGCGTTGGTTATTCTGAATGGTTTTTCAAACGAGCCGTCGCCGCCAGCAAAATACGCAGGCGTTGCCGAACCGCCGAACGACGACGGAAAATTAAGGTATTTCCCGCTCGCGAGCCACGCGAAAGATATCGCCGAAAAAGATATGACGATAATTAATAAAGCCGCTAAACTTCTGAATATTCTTTTCACGTTCTCACCTCCGTCGGTTTTTTGTTTTTTTATAAAAGGCTCGTCAGGCGCGTTGCCTTGCGATTACCCTGCGTAATTACCCCGCGAATTTTTCAAAAGAAATCGTAAAATCGCACTTGAATGGTATGTTTATAAGAGTGCCGTCGTTGTTCTCAACATATATATTAGTGTTGCCGAGATTATCGGAAAAGATTTTTTCCATAATCGCCTCGTCGTAACTGAACATTATGAAGAGCGTCCGGCATGTCTGCCCGTTGAACTCTTCCGGTCCGCCCGTCGTAACCGTGTCGATACCCTCCGTCTGAACGAGGTTAATCGACGAAGTCGGCGCGGTTGCCGTTGCGCTGTCGGCTATGAATTTCGCGATTCTGTTCCCCGAGGGCAAAGTATCGCTTACAAGTTCATACCCGCTACCGTTCGTCAGCGCCGTTAATTCGCCCGCTTGGAAAATCGTGAAATTTATCACGCTCGAAAGAACGTTGGTATACGTTATGCCGTCGTCCGTGGTGCTTTCCTGCGGAACGTTAACGTCGCCGCTCGGCGGCAGCAACGGATATTTGCTTTTGTTATTCTCCAGCGCGCCCAAAAAGTAAGCCGTCTGAGTGTTCCCCGTCACGCGGATCGTTTCCATGTCGCTTTTGAGATACACCTTGGCAAGAAGTTGATACTTTTTGTCCAGAATATCATACGCGCCCATTCGCACGGGATTGCCGTCGGTAATTTTCGTAAATTTCAGTTCCGACGAACTGCTTTGGGGAACGCTTTTTTCCGCAATAAAATACTCCGCCCCCACGACGTTCGCGTCGTTTTCGATCGCAACGGACATTCCGCCGCCGTTTACGGTGTCGTTTTTGGCAAACCAGGCGAAAGAAAGAGTGATTGCGGCGGACAGACTAAGCACGCACATCAAAAAAGAAGAAACAAGTTTTATTCTGTTTTTAATCCGTTCGTTCATTCTTTTCGTCCTTTTCGTCGTGTTATGTTGTTTCCGAATTCTTCCTGCGCTCTTGCTGCGTTCTTGCCGCGTTCTTGTCGCGTTTCTTGCCGCGTTCTTTCTGCGATATGCTCCGCCTGAACAAAAAAAGCCGGGCTATCCATACAAGGATAATCCGGCAACTGGCTGACTCGTTGAGTCCCGATAGTTTTGCGTCACCGCCTCGCGACGGTTTTGCTAAATTATTCAATTAAATCGATACGCATAAAAATTAATACGCAAATACATTCCGCAAAGCGGAAATACACCGTAAAACGTGTCCGTAACGCAACCGCATGCGGCTAAATTCCGACATCGGCAACGCCCCACCTTTTACAAATACATTATACACCATTATTTTATGCAAGTCAAGTTTTTTTTAACGATTTTCGCCCCGCTCGCGCAAAGTTTATTGTTTCATAGGGATTCCATTCGTCGGAAATTATAAAACCGTATCGAAGATAAGCGCTTTCTGATAAAAAAAGCGGGCTGTAAGAAAACTTACAACCCGTTTCGCTGGAGGCGCCACCCGGATTTGAACCGGGGCATAAAGGTTTTGCAGACCTTTGCCT
>URKE01000032.1 GCA_900548285.1 uncultured Eubacteriales bacterium
GAATGGGCATCATGAGTTCGGTTGCGATGAGCGGATGCTCTTTTTCGCCCTCGAACGTTATACATCTTATATTGTCGGGAACGTCCACGCCGACCATTTTGAGAAGAGCCTTCGCGCTTCTGCCGACGCATTTTCTGTTAAGCCCTTTAGGCGTAAGCACGGTGGCGATGAGTTTGTCCTGAACTTCTTTGGAAGCGAGGTAACAACCCTGTTCTTCCACCATATAACGCATAAGTTCGTCGCAAACGCTGTCCACGGCAACGATTTCCTTTTCCGCTATGCAGGGAAGGTTGTTATCGAACGTGCAACCGTTCACGATGTCTTCCGCCGCTTTTCTCACGTCTGCGGTTTCGTCCACGAGAGCCGGGGGATTGCCCGCGCCCGCGCCTATTCCTCTCTTACCCGAGGAAAGGACCGCGGTTACGACGCCCGGACCGCCCGTTGCAACGAGCAACTGAATGTCCTTATGGTGCATCATGATTCCGCTCGATTCAAGCGTGGGGTGATGAAGCGAACAGCAGATGTTTGCGGGGCCGCCCGCCTCAACGCTCGCCTCGTTTATCATGTTGACCGCGTAATTAGACGTTTTGATAGCCGCCGGATGCGGATTGAACACAACGGTGTTGCCCGCGGCGAACATTCCGATCGTGTTGCAGATTATCGTTTCGCTGGGGTTGGTGCAAGGCGTTATCGCGCCGATCACTCCGAACGGTCCCATTTCGATAAGCGTAAGCCCTTTATCTCCCGACCACGCGGTGGTTTTGATGTCTTCCGTTCCCGGAGTCATCTCAGCCGTGAGCCTGTGCTTCATTATCTTGTGTCCGACGTTGCCCATACCCGTTTCTTCCACGCCCATGCGAGCGAGAATTTCGGCGTTTTCGATCGTCTTTTTTCTTATATTGGAGATAACTTTCTCCCTTGCGTCGAGAGGCATTTTCTTAACGATTGCCTGAGCCTCCTTCGCGGCGGCTATGGCTTCGTTCATATCGTCGAAAATTCCGAGCGACGCTTTCGGTTCGGCAAGTTGGAGTTTCGCAACTACTTCCTTGACGATTGCCGACACTTCGTTATCGGTTATATTCATTTCTGTTTCTCCTGTTTCCCGACGGCAAAACCGCTCCGCCGGGATATCGGCGCGTTTTATTTTTTAAGTCCGAGTTGCTCGATAACTTTTCTGGTTATTTCGGCGATCTTATCCTCGTCGCTTCCGCCGCAGGATCCGATATCCGCTCCGCAGGATTCGCAGTTGTGGCAACTGAATTCGCCCTTCTTATTGTTGAGGCAGATATTTGCCGGGTGCTTACCTTTAAGACCGAACTGACGACGAATTTCGTACAGACGAGCGACCTGATCTTTGGAGAGTTCCTTCGGTCCGCCGAGAAGTCTGGAATTGAAGAGAAGTTTAGCGTAGAATTCTACGGATTCCATCTTATGATAAGCGTTGAGAAGGCTGTCCGAATAAGTGAGCGCGCCGTGGTTAGCGAGAAGAACGGCGTCGAAATACTGAAGATATTTGGAAACCGCGTCCGGAATTTCTTCGGTGGAAGGAGTGCCGTATTCCGCAATGGGAACGCATCCTAAAGCGATAACCGCTTCGGGCATGATCGGCTGAGTTAAAGGAATACCCGCGATAGCGAAAGAAGTCGCGTAAATCGGGTGAGCGTGAACTACCGACTTAACGTCCGGTCTTTCCTTATAAACTCTCATGTGCATCTTGATTTCGGAAGAAGGCTTGAATCCTTCGTTAGCCTGAAGCACTTTGCCGTTTTCATCGACTTTGCAGATGAACTCGGGAGTCATGAATCCCTTCGATACGCCCGTGGGGGTGCAAAGAAATTCGTGATCGTTGAGTTTAACGGAAATATTTCCGTCGTTCGCAGCGACCATGCCCTGGTTGTAAATCCTTTTGCCGATGTCGCAAATCTGTTTTTTGATTTCAAATTCGTTTACCATGTTTATCTCCTTGAAGTTTTTTTGGTATGTATTTTACTTTATTTTGTTTTTGTCCTGATTCCGGTCGTTTTCTTCTTTTTGTTTTCCGGCTCGTCTTTTTCGTTCCAGCCGAGATAATCTATCAACTTGTCCAGCCCTTCTCTCGTCACCGAATCGACGAAGAAAACTTTTTCGCACCCGGCGATTTCGAGCCATTCTTTGGCAAGAGCGGGGTCCGCGCCTTCGGAATTAATCTGAGTGACTATCCCGATGACTTCCCGCGTCGCCGTCGCCGTGCTTGCCGGCGAATAAAGCGAAAACGGCTCGTTCGCCGCAAGGATAAACCCTATCACGTCCACCTCGTAAGAATAAAGCGCGAGAGCGAAGCCGAATTGCTTATCCTCTATATATTCCCCCGGAGGGTCGATAATATACTTGCTGTAATTTACGTACTGAGTTTTGTGATACTCGATATCCTCGCCGTAAAGGGCTTGCGTGAGAGTGGTTTTACCCGCTCCGCTTCGCCCCATAAACATAATCTTTCTTTTCATTACGTCTTTGTGAGGTTGCACACGGTGAATTTCAAAGTTTTTTCCGCGTAAGCGAGAACAGCGGTTATCGATTCCGAAACTTCGGAAACCGTTCCGAGAAGAATGAGCGTGCCGCTGAACCTGTCCACAAACCCGATTTCCGCTCCGCTCGCCTTCAGCGCGATATCCGCCATGACTATCGCCGATTCCGCCGGAGTCATACAGACTATGCCGATCGCGTTTTTGGAATAATCGACCGCGGGGTTAAGCCCGAGTTTTCTGTACATGATCGCGTCCGGATTGGCTATCACGTGAGCGAGAGTTATCTGTTTGCCGGGAACGAGTTCCTGAACTATTCTCAATTTTCCGTCGCTTTCCGCTATGTCCCTGAAATCCATTTTACCTCTTATGCGAATCCCACAAAAATCCACATATCCTCATTTCGCCTTTATTATATATCATTGTTTCGCGTATGTCAACACAAAACAACATAATTTTTGAAAATTTTCATAAAAAATGTTGTTTTGTGTTGTTTTCGATAAAAATTTTCGGCAAAGCGTGTTATTTTTGTTGTTTTTTCGCGTCAAATATTATATAATCGCATTATGAAGATTTTAACCGACTTCCACACGCACACCATCGCGAGCGGTCATCACACGACCGACACGCTCACCGCGATGGCGGAAGAAGCGTCGAAAAGACAACTTTTATATCTCGGGATAACCGACCACGCGCCGAAAATGCCGGGCGCAGCTTCGGAGAGTTACTTCAGAAATCTGAAATACTGCGACAAAAGGCTTTACGGAGTGAATATGCTCTACGGCGCGGAACTCAACGTTTTAAGCGCGAAAGGAACGGTCGATCTGCCGACGGATATTCTGAAAGAACTCGACTACGCCATAGCGAGCCTGCACGAGAAAACAATCAAACCCGGCTCGGAGAGCGCGAATACGGCCGCCCTCGTTGCCGCCGCGGAAAATCCTTTCATTAATATTATGGGGCATCCGGACGACCCGACTTTTCCGATAAACGCGGAAACGCTCACGGATGCGGCGAAAGCCACGGGAACGATCGTCGAATTCAACGCAGTGGGAGTTTCGCCCGACGGATACAGAGAGAAAAATATCGAAAAAACCGTGGAAATTCTGCTTTTGTGCAAAAAGAAAGGCGTTTTCGTTTCGCTCGGGAGCGACAGCCACGGAAAGGACAGAATAGCCGATTTCGGCAACTGCCTCGCCGTTCTGAAAGACGTAGACTTTCCCGGGGAACTTATTCTGAACGATAAGCCCGAACTTTTTTCGCATATCGTCGCCGCGAAAAGAAAATTTGCCGGCAACGGCAAATAAAATCCGTTTTACAATCGCGAATTTTACGCCAAAACCGTACAAAATCATCATTTTTGTACGGTTTTTATTTTCCTCTTTTTCACACGACTTCGCTTGACAATTTTTTTCAGTCTGCTATAATTTTATTACTAAAATCACAGGAGTGAAAAATGAAATCAAAAAAAGCAAAATCACTGAACAAACTTATTTCGCTCGTCGGCGCGCTTCTGGCAATAGTTGCCGTCGTCATGGTTTTCCTTCCGCAAATCGCGGCGGTAAACGGCGACACGACGTATAACGGAATCGCGATCGCATTCGGCAAAAAACTTTCCTCCGTCGACGGCGGCAGTTTCTTCACAGGTTCGACGACGATCAACTTCTCTTTCCTCAACCTTCTTGCTTACGTTCTCGTAGTTTTGGGGCTTGTAATCAACGTCCTTCAACTCGTAGGCATCGCCAAGGGTAAACTTATGTCGCTTATCGCGGCTCTTGCTCTCGTTGCGGGAGGAATACTTTTCTTCTTCGCGCTCAACTTCTCTTCGGTAACGACTTCCGGCTCCGTTCTCGGTATCGGCGGCGAAACGACTTCCAAATTCTCCGATTTCAACTCCGACAGCACAAAGGTGTGGCAACTCGGTTACGGCGCGATCGCCGGCGGTATAACCGCTATCGTTGCGGGAGTTTGTTCTCTCGGCAGAACAGCATTAAGCAAATAAATGAAAATTCGGTTAAACCCTTGACATTTTTTAAAACGTGTGTTATCATACAGTCACTGAAAGGGAGTAAAGACGCGGCTGCCCGCAGCGGACAAAATCCGCCCCGCAACGGCTCGGCTGTGTTACGATATCGTCAGGACGAAAAATAAGTTTTCCGGTATCGTAAAACTGAACAACGGTTTTTTGAGACTTTTACGGAACGTATGCCGTAAAAGTCTTTTTTTTAGCCGTCGAATCACGCGCCGGATTACCGCAAGAAGTAATATAACAAACTCCCCCGAAGTAAAATACATAGAGGCAAAACATATCGCAACAGGAGGTAAAAAAAGTTATGCCGTCATGGTTAATCACAACGTTAGTCGTTATCGCAGCAGTAATTCTCCTCTTTTTGATAGCGGGTTATCTTAAAGCCCCGCCGGACACCGCTTACATAATTTCGGGTCCGTTTAAAAAGAGAATTCTTATAGGTAAAGCCGGCTGGAGAATGCCGTTCTTTGAAAGAGTGGATAAAATTTCGCTCAGAGTTATGCAGGTGGACGTTAAAACGAGCGAAGCCGTCCCCACGAACGAATTTATAAACGTGAACGTGGACGGCGTTGCGAACGTTAAAGTTTCGTCCAACCCCGAACTTCTCAAAAAAGCGGCGGAATCCCTTCTCGGAATGAATCAGGCCGAACTCGTAAGCCTCGTAACTCAGGTTCTCGAGGGTAACATGCGTGAAATCGTGGGTTCGGTAGGGCTTAAAGAGATGGTTCAGGACAGACAGGGCGTCGCTAAAAAGATTACCGAAAACGTAGTTCCGGATATGGAGAAACTCGGCATAGAAGTCGTGAACTTCAACATTCAGAACTTCAAGGACAACGCCGGAACGATCGAAAACATGGGTATCGACAACGTGGAGCAAATCCGCAAAAACGCCCAGATCGCAAAAGCGAACGCGCAGAGAGATATCGCCATAGCGACGTCCCACGCGCAGGAAGAAGCGAACGCCGTAAAGGTGGAGGCGGAAAAGAAGATCGCCGAACAGAACACCGCCCTTTCCGTGCAGCAAGCCGAACTCAAAGTTCAGGCGGACACCAAAAAGGCGGCGGCTGACGCGGCTTATTCCATTCAGCAGGAAAACCAGAGAAAGACGATCGAAATCGCCAAAACCGAAGCCGACATCGCCAAAAAGGAAAAGGAATCCGAACTTGCGGATAAGGCTATCGTTCTGAAAGAAAAGCAACTCGACGCCGAAATCAGAAAGCAGGCGGACGCCAACAACTACCGCATCGCGAAAGAAGCGGAAGCCGAACTCATCAAACGCCAGAAAGACGCCGAAGCGGAAAGATTCGCAACCGAACAGGAAGCCGCCGCGAAGAAATATCAGGCGATGATGGAAGCGGAAGCGAAACGCGCGGAAGCCGAAGCCCTCAGATACGCGATGGAACAGGAAGCCGAAGGTATCAGAGCGAAAGGTCTTGCGGAAGCGGAAGCCATCGAAAAGAAAGCCGAAGCGCAGAAGAAAATGGGCGAGGCGTCCGTTCTCGAAATGTATCTCGCCGCTCTGCCCGAAGTGGTTAAAAACGCCGCCGCGCCGCTTTCCCGCACCGACAAAATCGTTATGTACGGCGACGGAAACGCCACGAAAGTGGTTAAGGACGTTATGCAAAGCGCAAGCCAGATCATGGAAGGAGTTAAGGAATCGACCGGTATCGACGTGAACGCGCTCATCTCGGGCGTGATAGGCGGCAAGATCGCCGCCGGAGCCGCGAAAAAACCCGACGGACAGAACGCGGAAGTTGCGGCAACGGAAACGGAAATTCCTGCCGACAACGCTTAAATTACAGCCGATTCAAAACGCAAAAGCAAAATAAATAAACCGCAAAAAGCGGTCTATAACACGATTATCTCCGGATAATCGAAAAAATAAATGAAAAACCCGAGGCGGACAGCCCCGGGTTTTTTGTTGATTTGTTAAGACGATTAACCTTCGTAAACGATGTTGTTTTTGATCATCTGGTCAACGTTGGTAGCGTCCCACCACGAACCGGCGATTGCAACGGATGCGGTGACGGTTTTACCTTCCGCCGCGAAAACAGCCTGTTCAACGGCGTTGTAACCTATCTGATAGGAGTCCTGAGCCACCGCGCCGATAAGTTTCGCGCCCGTGGTTTTCTTCATCCATTCGATCTGCTTCGTGCCTGCGTCGAATCCGCAGAACTTGATCGCGTCGTACTTCGTTCCTGCAGCGGCGATAGCGTCGCTTACCTGTTTTACAACGCCTTCGTTGCTCATGAACAACGCTTTTATTCCCTTTTCATAAAGGGCTTCAAGAGCGGTTTTATAAGCCTGATCGGCGTCGCCGGGCTTAACTTCTTTTTCGATTTTGTATTTACCCTTCGTGGTAGCGTCGGCGTCTGCGAGTTCCTTGAATTTGGTTTCGAATCCGCTCGCGCGGTCGATACCGGTCTGGGTTTCGTCGTGCTGAATTATACCGACGACGTAAGTTCCTTCAGCCGCAGCGATGTCCGCTTTGATTGCATTGAAGAACTTCTCCGCCGCAAGTCCCGCCGCCAACGTGTTGCTCGTCGCAACCGAGGATTTAATCGGGTTTTTCTTAGCATCGTCGAGGGCTTTTACGTCGTTTGCCCAGATACCGCTGTCGAACTGAACGACGGGGATTTTCTGATCAAACGCGCTCTTAAGGCTGTCCACGAAACCTTCGCCGATGGTTGCGAGAACCATAGCGGCAGGCTTATTGCTGAGAGCCGTGGTAACCATTTCTTTCTGACTGGGAAGATCTTTGGCAGATTCGCTTGCCGGGCCGCGGAACGTTACTTTGTAGCCGTACTTCGCGCCTGCATCCTCTGCGCCCTTCTTAACGGACTTCCAGAAGGCATGAGATTCGCCTTTCGCAACTACCGCGATCGTCTTTTCGGTGCTTCCGCCGCAGGAAGCGAGAGTCGTGAACATACACGCGATTGCGCATACGATCGGTAAGAAATACTTTCTGAATTTGTTCATAGGAATTTTTCCTCCTTTATTTTACCCTTTCGGGATTTTTCCGTATATTTTTACGCCTTGCCCGATATCCGTCCGATATCGTCAGGCTTTTGCCGATTGCGATTTGAGTTTTTCCATTTCGCTTAAATAATCGGCTTTGAGTTTGGTAAGTTCGTCGTTTAAAACCGCCACTCTCGACGTTCTTTCCTGTTCGGTGATTGTTCCGTCGACGAGTATCGCGTCGATTCCGTCGTTCAAAGCGGCTTTTCTTTCGACGTAATGTTTTCTGACTTTCTGCTTGGGCGTGTCTTCCTTGACCTTCATCGCGTTTTTGTTCTTGATCGTATCCATAAGAACCGCCGCAACGACTATGATACCCGTAAGAACGTAAGTCACGTAAGTGGAGTTCATGTTAAGGTTGAACTTTGCAAGAACGAAGTTGAGTCCGCTTCTTATAACGACGAGCATCATGTTGCCGATGACCGACCCCGCGATCGAAGCCACGCCGCCCGCCGCGCTCGTTCCGCCGATGTAAACGCCGGCGATCGCGTCGAGTTCCATTCCGTTACCGGTTGCCGAAGCGACCGTCGTGAAGGACGCCGACCAGAAAATCGCGGCAACGCCCGCGCCGATTCCGCAGAACACGTAAGCAAGCATTTTATATTTGTCGGTGTTTATACCCGAAAGCCTCGTGGCTTCCTCGTTACTTCCGATAGAAAGAATGTATCTGCCCACTTTGTTTTTGTACATAAGGTACATGCAAAGAAGCATAAGACCTATAACCCACACAAGACCTATGGGGAATCCGTTGAGGTTGGAAAACGTTGAATTGAACCACGTTCCGCCAGGGAAGAAAATGTTGGGAACGGAAACGATAAGCGCGCTCAGACCTCTCGAAAGCATCATCGTTCCGAGTGTCGCTATGAATGCGGGGAGTTTGAGTTTAGCAACCAAAAATCCGTTTAAAAGTCCGAAAAGTCCGCCGATGACGATCATCATGGGAATGGTGAGCCAGAGGGGCATTCCCTTCGTGTAACAAAAACCCGAAATGACGGCGGAAGCGATACACACCGTACCGATCGAAAGATCGATGCCGCCCGTCGCGATGACGAACGTTACGCCGAGAGCGAGTATCGCGTAAGGCGCAAGGCTTTGCGTCATACTGACGACGTTGAATCTGTTGAGAAAGTTGGGGTTTAAAGCGTAGAATATCAAAGCCAGCACGACGAGCGCGGCAACTATGATGATGTTCTGCTTGCCGTTGGTTATCGCGGCGTCTTTAACTTTTACTGCCGCCTTACGCATTTTGCGGTTAAACGGCAAATTCAATTTTTGGTTTTCCATATCATTTCCCTCCGTAATTTATCGGTGATTTCCCTTTTTTACGCTCAATCACGCCGGTTGACGCATCGTGGCGTATTTCATAATTTCTTCCTGCGTGAGCCCTTCGATCGGCAAGTCCGCCGTGATTCTGCCCTCGCACATGACGATTACTCTGTCGCTCAGCCTCTGGATTTCCGCAAGTTCGGAAGAAATCATTATTATCGATTTCCCCTGCGCCGCAAGTTCCGCCATAAGGTCGTACATTTCGCTCTTCGCGCCTATGTCGATTCCCCTCGTGGGTTCGTCGAAAATAAACACGTCGCTGTCTTTCAGGAGCCACCTCGCGACGATTACCTTCTGTTGATTTCCGCCCGAAAGATTTTTAAGGAGTTGATCCATAGAAGGGGTTTTCGTTCTGAGTTGCTTGTTTTTCTCTTCCGCTGCGGCTTTCGCGGCGGCGTCGTTTATCCAGCCGAAACGGATATAATCGTCCAGCGAGGCTAAAACGGTGTTTTCCGTTACCGACTTGCCGAGCATAAGCCCGAACTGTTTGCGGTCCTCCGAAAGATAACAGATTCCGTGTTTGACCGCCGCCTCGGGAGTTTTTATTTCCGTTTTCTTTCCGTTCACGAAAATCTCTCCGCTGTCGAACGGATCCGCGCCGTAAACGGCTCTCGCAAGTTCCGTTCTGCCCGCTCCCATAAGCCCCGCAAATCCGAGAATTTCGCCTTTTCTGAGTTTAAAACTCACGTTTTTAAGCGTTTTCCCGCTGACGATGTTTCTCGCCTCGAGGACAACCGGAGCGTCGTCCGGGACAAGGCTTTTTTCTTTCTGTTCGCCGTAAATAACCCTGCCGACCATCATTTTAACGATATCGTCTTTGGTCAGGTTCTTCGTATATTCCGTACCGACGTATTCGCCGTCCCTCATAACGGTCACTCTGTCCGATATGCGGTTTATCTCGTCCATACGGTGAGAAATGTATATCATTCCGATATTCTTTCTCTGCAAATCGTGCATTATGCGGAAAAGATCCTCAACCTCGGGCTGAGTCAACGCCGCGGTCGGTTCGTCGAGAATAAGAAGTTTCGAATCTCTCGAAACGGCTTTGGCAATTTCAACCATCTGCTGTCTGCCGACGGTGAGCGAGCCGAGTTTGACCGACGGATCGATGCGAACGCCTATGCGTTTGAAAAGTTCGGTCGCGTCCGCTTCCATTTTCCTGTCGTCGATAAACCCGCCTTTCATCGGTTCTCTGCCGATATAAATATTCTGCGCGACCGTAAGGTGATTCATCATATTGAGTTCCTGATGAATTATGCTTATGCCCGCTGCCTGCGATTCGGCTATCGACGCGAATTTAACTTTTTTGCCGAAGTATTCGATACTTCCCGAGTCGTAAGCGTGTATTCCGCAAAGCACTTTCATCAGCGTTGACTTACCCGCTCCGTTCTCGCCCATAAGAGCGTGAACTTCTCCGGCGTAAAGGTCGAAATCAACGCCTTTCAGCGCGTGAACGCCCGAAAAACGCTTGTCTATACCTGTCATTTTCAAAATCAATTCGCTCATATTCCCTGCGCCTTATCATAAAATTGCGTGTCCGGAAAAGCACTTAAACCTGTCGTTTCAAGGTCTTTTTCCCCGTCGCCTTTTCAATTATCGCACCTTTTTTTGCAAATTTCAAGGCATTTACTTGCCGAATTCCGAGAGCAACAAAATCCTGTTTTATATCTCCGCAACGCAACGAAAAACCGGAAATTTGAAATTTTTACGGAGAAATTTTACGATAAATATTGATTTTCTTTTAAAATAATGTTATCATATCTGCGAAATATGATAAAAAACGCTTTCGCGTTTTTTCGGGAGAAGACAGAATGTTAGTAACGCACAGATACGACAGCGACGAACGGCAGCACCACCTGTTTGAGAACCATTATTCTTTCAAGTTAAAACCACGTCTTTTATACGTCGGCTCGCTCGATAAACACGGCGGCTGGACAGAAGAACCTCATTCTCACGGATTTCTCGAAATCATCTTCATCACGGACGGCAAAGGCAAAATAACGGTAGACAATAAAAACTATCAGGTGAAAAAAGGCGATCTGCTCATTTACAACAGCGGTGTGACGCATTGCGAAAAAAGCAACGAAACAGACCCGATGGAAATCCTTTTCATCGCTTACGACAAACTCGAGATAACCAATCTTCCGCCGAACAGTCTTTTGCCCGAATCTTACGGTCCGATTTTTCACACGGAAGAAATGTACGACGTTTTCCACCGTTACTTCACCGCTCTCATCACCGAATTCGAACTTAAAGAACGGTTTTACATGGAAATTTGCCAGAACATTTCCAGAACGCTCATAATGTACATTTTCAGGCTGATAAACCGCACCGAAAACGCTTCGGCTCTTCTCGACAAAAGCATGACGATGGAAACCGTCCTCGCTTATATCGACGAAAATTTCAAGCGGAAACTCACTCTGGACGAGGTTGCGGAAAAATGCTACACGAGCAAATATTATCTCTCGCACCTTTTCACGCGGTTTCAGGGCGTGAGCATAGGCAAATATATTCTCGACAAAAAAATCGACGAATCGAAAAAGATGCTCGCTTCCTCGGATTTTCCCGTCGTGACCATCGCCGAAAGCCTCGGTTTCGACGATCCGAGTTATTACAGCCGTATCTTCAAAAAAAACGTAGGCATAACCCCTCTTCAATTCAGAAAAACCGCGTCTTCGGACAAATAAACTGGTCTATAAGCCGATTATCGGCGAATTTACAGCGCAATCGAAAGTCCCGGGGAAACGCCCGGGGCTTTATTTTTTCATAACGCGACGGCGTTTTATTTCACGATTCGTTCTGCGTTTTTATTTATAAAATTTAATATGGATTTCGCTTGACTTTAAATTTACTATGTGTTACAATCGGCTCAACGATAGGGAGTAGTAAGCGCTTGACCACAGATTGTGTCGGAACTCAGGCGTAACAAGTCAACATCCCCGCTTGAACGGAATCGTCTGCATAACGGCTGCGGCTCGTTCGATCTGGCTTGTTTCAAATTACGAGACTTGAGTATAACGTCCTTTGCTATGCGTCGGTCTGCCCTTTTATTTCGTTTATTCACCCTCGCATGGTTTGCGAGGGTTTTTATGTGGGATTTTTTATTTTTCTTCAACAGCGCTCTGCTCGGCGCGGGGCTTGCGATGGACGCGTTTTCCGTTTCTCTCGCCAACGGACTTGCCGAACCGGATATGAAACGCGGCAAACGATTCCTTATTTCGGGAACGTTCGCTTTTTTTCAGTTTCTGATGCCGATGGCGGGCTGGCTTTTGGTCGGCATTGCCGCGGAAGCGTTCGGTTCGTTTGAAAAAGCAATTCCGTACGTCGCGCTCGGGCTTCTGCTTTTCATCGGCGGCAAAATGCTCTTCGAAGGCATCAAAAACCGCAACTCCGAAGAACCGGCAATGAAAGTCACGCTCGGACAACTTCTCGTTCAGGGCGTCGCCACTTCGATCGACGCGCTCTCCGTTGGTTTCACTCTCGCCGAATACGACGTCGCCCACGCGCTCGTCGCCGCGGTAATAATCGCCGCGGTAACGCTCGGGATTTGCCTTGCAGGGCTCTTTCTCGGCAGAAAATTCGGGACCAGACTCGCAAACAAAGCCGGAATCGCCGGCGGTATTATATTAATATTGATAGGAATCGAAATATTTCTTAAAGGAATTTTGTAAAAATGGAAAAGGTTAAAAATTTTGAAACTCTGACAAGCGAACAGATTGTCGAACGGCTGAAAACCGACCGCAAACACGGGCTTACGGAAGAAGAAGCCGCGAAGAGGCTTGAAGCGAACGGCAAAAACAAACTTGCCGAAAAAGCGAAAGACCCTTGGTACAAAATTTTCTTCGCGCAGTTTAACGACGCGATGATTTTCGTGCTTTTCGCCGCGATTTTAGTTACCGCCGCCATTTCGATTTACGACACGGTGAAATGGCTCCGCGCGGGCAACGCGTTCGACTTTTTCGGCGTGGGCGACTGGCCGGACGTTATAATCATCCTTTGCGTGGTGCTTATCAACGCCGTTCTCGGAACGGTTCAGGAAATAAAGGCGCGCTCCTCGCTCGACGCGCTCAAAAAACTTTCCAGCCCCGAAGCGACCGTCATCCGCGACGGAAAACGCCGCAAAATCAAATCGGAAGATCTTGTCGTGGGCGATATAGTCGTTCTCGAAGAGGGCGACACCGTATGCGCGGATATCAGACTTTTAGAATCTTACAATCTCAAAGCGAACGAATCGAGCCTTACGGGCGAATCGACGCAGGTTGAAAAGGACGCGTCCGTCACTCTTTCCGAGCCGGTGGGCGTTGCGGACAGAGTAAACTGCGTTTATATGTCCGCTCCCGTCACTTACGGAAGAGGACTCGGCGTCGTCGCGGCGACGGGAATGGATACCGAAATCGGTAAAATAGCCACTGCTCTGGACGATACGGAAGAAGAACTCACGCCTTTGCAGAAAGTTCTCGCAAAACTCTCCAAATCGCTCGGGCTTTTAACGCTCGCGGTCGTGGTGGCGGTATTCATAGCCGACCTCGTGTGGATATTCATCGACGGCAGAGGCGGAGAACTCGAAGCGTACATAGAAACCGTTTTATCGTCCATTTCACTCGCCGTCGCGGCGATTCCCGAAGGACTGCCCGCCGTGGTTACGATAGTTCTATCGATAGGCGTTCAGAAAATGGTGAAAGCCAACACGATTGTGAGAAAACTCCCGTCCGTGGAAACGCTCGGCGCGGTTTCGGTTGTCTGCTCCGATAAAACAGGCACGCTCACTCAGAACAAAATGACCGTTGTCGAGGCTTACGCCGACGGCAAAATCGTCAAACGCGAAGAATTTGCGAACGCAGGTCTGCAAGACTTCCCGCTCCTCGCGGAAGGAATGTGCCTCTGCTCCAACGCGACCGTTGAAGAAGGCGTTTACGGCGACCCGACGGAAATAGCGCTCGTCAACTTCGCGATGGAAATCGGCAGAAAAAAATCGGAACTCGAAAGCCTTTCGCCGCGTATCGACGAACTGCCGTTCGACAGCGAAAGAAAGATGATGACGACGGTGCATAACGGCAAAAGCGGAAACGTAGGCTTCACGAAAGGCGCGCTCGATTCCATTTTAAAACATACGACGAAGATTCTCGAAAACGGCGAAATCCGCCCGATAACCGACGCAGACGTCGAAAAAATCTACGAAACCAACTCGTATTTTTCGGATAAAGCGCTCAGGGTTCTCGCCCTCGCGACCAAGGAAACGGACGTTCCCGACGAAAACGACCTTACGTTCGTAGGGCTTGTCGCAATGGTAGACCCCGCCCGCCCCGAAGCGAAAGGCGCGGTTGCAAAATTCAAACGCGCGGGAATCGTAACCGTTATGATAACGGGCGACCACAAGGACACCGCGTTCGCGATAGCGAAAGAACTCGGCATTTGCAACGACAAAAATCAATGCAAAACGGGCGCGGAAGTGGACGCGATGACGGAAGAAGAACTGCGCGAAACGTGTAAAACGGCAAGGGTTTTCGCAAGGGTTTCTCCCGAAAACAAAGTGCAGATCGTCAAGGCGTTCAAGGCCAACGGCAACATCTGCGCGATGACGGGCGACGGCGTGAACGACGCACCGAGCCTTAAAGCCGCGGATATCGGCATCGCGATGGGCATAACCGGCACGGACGTTGCCAAAGGCGCGGCGGACATGGTTCTCACCGACGACAACTTCGCCTCGATCGAAAAAGCCGTGGAAGAAGGCAGAGGAATCTTCGCGAATATCAAAAAGACTATTCTGTTCCTTATTTCCAGCAACATAGCCGAAGTCCTCGCAATGTTCCTGATTATCTGCGTAGGTCTGCCCGCTCCGCTTATCGCAATCCACCTTTTGTGGATAAACCTCATCACCGACAGTTTGCCGGCGATCGCGCTCGGTATGGATAAAACCACGAGCGACGTTCTCGACGAAAAGCCGCGCAACCCGAACGAAAGTATTTTCGCTCACGGCGGAATGACGCTCGTTCTGGTAAGGGGCGCGATTCTCACCGTTTCCGTGCTTCTCGCTTACTTCTCGGCGGCATGGCTCAACGGAACGTTCGGTCTTTCGGCAATCAAAGCGCTTTATTCCGCTGATGCCGATATTCTTCATCAGGCTCAGACGATGGCGTTCACCACGCTCGCGTTCGGCGAACTCTTCCATATGTTCGGAATGCGCAACGCCAACAAATCTTCTTTCGCGGTGTTTAAAAGCGGCAACTTCATGATGGGTATTGCGTTCGCGTTCGGTATTATTCTTCAACTCGCCGTAATCGAAATTCCCGCGGCGAGAATGGTGTTCACGACCGCAAACCTTACGGCATTTGAATGGCTCGTAACCGCCGTCTGCTCGCTCGCGCCGCTCATCTGGCACGAAATCGTGGTTATCGTGAAGAAAATCCGCAATGCAAAACACGCCTGATAATTTCGCCTTAAGAGCAATACTTTTAACAAAGAACGCCCCGGCATCGGACCTATCCGATGCCGGGGCGTTTTATCGCGTTTATCGACTTATACGCTTTCGTTTTCAATTTCCGTTCTGGTTTTTCTGCACCATTGACAAACCTCTTCGCCGCCTTCATTTATATATTCGTGACCGTAGGCAGGAATGTCTTCAATCCATGCTTTATAATGGCACTGATTACATTCGCCGTATCGATATCCGACTACCGAACAAAACGGCTCTCCAGGGCAATCGGTTGTATTCATAAAATGCGTTCCGTCGAGTTCCGGTCCGCAGCCGGGCTGCCCCCTATGTTTATAATAATCGAATGTTCCGCCGTCCCAACCCTTGAAAGAAATCGCTACGCTTCTGTCCACAAACCATTCGTCAACAATCGTCCAATTAAGGCTCGGACTTTCTTCGCGGTGTTTCCAGGTTATTTCCCACGCCTTGTTTTCAAGAACTTCGCCGATATCTTCCGTCTGCTTGTCGAGTTTAAAGGTTTCGACCTTGCTGTCGTCGCCGACAGCCCAGTGAAATCTGAATTCGTACCATTCGATTTCGTTTTCCGCTTTTTTGCACGTCTCGCAAACGCCTTTCACGATATTATGCCCCGTCGGCAAAACTTTATGATATATCTTTTTATAACCGCAACCTTTTTTGCAGGTTTCAACGGTTCCGCCAACCGTAGTGCAGGTTGCGGCGACGATATCTCTCTTCAACTCGTGAGCGCATTCCGCAGATTCGCCACCGGACGAACCCGTTTCGTCTTCTTTACCGGAATCGCTTTCGCCGTAATTCCCGTCGCTCGATTCGCCCTTGCTGTCGCCCGCGGAAGAAGTCTGATCTTCCGACCCCGAATCTTCTCTTTCCGAAGCGGAAATCATCGGATCGCCGCCGAGCGAATCGGTCGGCGAGCCGCCCGCAGAACCTTCGAGACACGAAAGGCAAAGACAACATACCATCATCAGCGACATGATTATCGCCGAAATTTTAATCGATCTCATAAAAACCACCCTCCTTTTTTCATAATATCATAGTTGCGCCCGCCCGGTCAACAATTTCGCCTGAAAAATATGCCGACGGCGTTCACTCGTTGACATTTTCTTTCCGCGATGATATAATTTAAACGGAAAATTGTATCCGGAGAAAAATATGCTCGAATTACGAAATATATGTTACTCCGCCGAAAACGACGGCGTGAAAAAAGACATAATCAAAAACGTGAGCCTTAAACTGAACGAAAAATTTATCGCGTTCACCGGGCCTAACGGCGGAGGAAAATCCACCCTCGCCAAAATCATCATGGGAATAATCAAGCCGACGAGCGGTCGGATAATTTTCGACGGAAAAGACGTGACGGATTTATCCGTTACGGACAGGGCGAAAGCCGGAATCGCGTTCGCTTTTCAGCAACCAGTCAAGTTCAAGGGCATAACCGTGACCGACCTCATAGAAATCGCGAGCGGCAAAAAACTTTCCGTAAGCGAAATCTGCGGTTATCTTTCCGAAGTGGGGCTTTGCGCGAGGGAATACGTGGACAGAGAGATAAACGCGAGCCTTTCGGGCGGCGAACTGAAACGAATCGAAATAGCGGTAACTCTCGCCAGAAAGAGCAAATTCACGATTTTCGACGAACCCGAAGCGGGCATCGACCTGTGGAGTTTCAACAGCCTTATCCGCGTTTTTGAAAATCTCGCGGCAAAAACCGCGGAATCGCTCCTCATCATCTCGCATCAGGAAAGAATTCTCTCGATTGCCGACAGAATAATCGTTATTTCGGACGGCGAAGTGACGAAAGACGGAAAAGGCAGCGACGTTCTGCCCGGAATTTTATCCGCTTCCTCCACCTGCAACGTACTTAAAGACAAAACCAAGGAGGCGGTTTTATGAACTTAGGCAACACCGAAAAAAGTCTGCTCAAAGAAATAGCCGGGCTGGAAGCGATCCCCACGGGGGCTTATAACGTCCGCGAAAACGGAAAACTCGCCGGGAGAAACGTCACCGCGCACATAGACATAGTGACGAAAAAGGACAAGCCGGGCATCGACATTTATATTAAATCGGAAACGAAAGGCGAAAGGGTGGACATCCCCGTCATTCTCACCGAAACGGGACTGAACGACCTCGTTTATAACGACTTTTACGTTGCCGACGGCGCGGACGTAACCATAGTCGCAGGTTGCGGCATACACAACGCGGGCGGTTTGAAGAGCGAACACGACGGAATTCACGCTTTCCATATCGGCAAAAACGCGAAAGTTTTGTATATCGAAAAGCATTACGGCGAGGGCGAGGGAACGGGCGAAAGAATTCTCAACCCCACCACTCTGGTCGAAATCGACGAGGGCGGATCGATGACGATGGAAACTGCGCAGATTAAAGGCGTGGATTCCGCGATAAGGAAAACCGACGCCGTGTTGAAAGACGGCGCGACGCTCGTTATTCACGAAAAAATAATGACGCACGGCAAGCAATACGCCGAAACGAATTTCCACGTTGCGCTGAACGGCAAAAACTCGGGCGCGCACGTAATTTCGAGGTCGATAGCCAAAGACGATTCGCATCAGAAATACATTTCCTGCGTGGACGGAAACGCGAAATGCTCGGGGCATACCGAATGCGACGCGATTATCATGGACCACGGCTCCGTTACGGCTAAGCCCGAACTCAACGCGAACAACGTCGACGCAAGTCTTATCCACGAAGCGGCGATAGGTAAAATCGCGGGGGAACAACTCATAAAACTTATGTCGCTCGGCTTGACTGAAAAAGAAGCCGAAGAAAAAATCGTGGACGGATTTTTGAAATAATTTTAAATCAAACCGATAAAAAAAGAAAAATAGGCGGCGATCGTCGGGCAAAATCTCAAACGCGACGAAGACGCGCCGAAGGAGTTATAATATGGCAAAAAAAGAAAGCAAAACAAAAGTTAAAAGAATCAGATCGACCGAGGACAAGAATCTGCTTATCTCCGCGCTGGTTTACATCGTTCTGGGCGCAATGCTCTGCATTTTCAGAACGCAGATGCTCAACTGGGCAATGACTGTAGCCGGTATCATCGCGATCGTTATCGGCGTGCTCGCTATTTTAAAAGGCGACCTCGTTTACGGTATCGTCACGGCGGCGATCGGCGCGCTCATCATTCTCGGCGGCTGGCTTTTCCTCGAGATAGTTCTCCTCGTTCTCGGCGTGGTCCTCGTGGTGAAAGGCATTCTCGAACTCGTCGCCTGCCTCAGATTCTCGAAGATAAACATCGTTGCTCTTCTCGCGGCGATCCTTACGATAGTCATCGGCGTTCTGCTCATCGTCAGCAAATGGCAGGTTACCGACACGTTCCTTATCGTTATCGGCGTAATCCTTATCGTAGACGGCGTGTTTATGTTCTTCGGCAAAAAACTCGTCTGATTCACTTAGCCGAGAGGGATCCGAACCACATTAAGTTTTAACGGTGCAAAATTTGCAAAATCTGCGTTAAACTCATTTATAATACGGCAAGTATTATCGCGTTCGTTTGCCTTGATTTTCCTAAATTTATCGCCGTTAAAATGCGAAGCACCTTAAAGCCGTATTTTTTAGGCGGTTGTGACGAAGATTTGCGCAGACGTACTGTACGTACTTCAAGCAAAGATTTGCCGCAACAGGCAAAAAAGACGGCTTTAAGGCTTGATGGGGTTCGAATCCCTCTCGGCTAAAAAAACAGAAAAGCCTCCCGCTTCGGGAGGCTTTTATTTTGTAAATCTACGTCTATAAGTCGATTATCGACTAATTTTATCTGCAATTAACACAATTTTACTCATCGTCGCCGGCGACCGACCGCAGATACTTCTCTTTTATTTCCGCCAGGTCGCCTATGCGTTTCGCGCCCTCGTTAAAAGCAAGATAAAGCGCGGCGGTATCGTAGCGCGCATCGTGTCCGCCCACGTCGAGAACAGAAAACAGTTCGACGGTTTTTCGCGTCACGTCATAAGGATAAATATCCAGAAATCCGATGAGTTCGGAAAGTTTGGGATATTTATACCCCGCGTGGTTTTCCCTCGGGAGTTTCATTATATTCGTAAAAAACTTCATCGTATCGAACTCCTGTTTATAACGGAAACGCCTGTCCTGATAACAGAATTCCGCTATCATAAAGTTTATATCGAACTTCACGTTGTGAGCCACGATAAGGTCCGCCGAGGAAAAATCGTCGTAAATTTCGTCGATATCGCACGAGAAAGTCTTTCCGTTTGACAAAACCGCGAGTTTTTCCGGCGTGAAGCCATGCACCGCGACTGCCGACGGCTCGATATATTCCACGGCAAAAAAGAAGTTTTTCGCCCGCGTTTCCGTTTCGCTCTGCATTACGTAAGAAAGTTGAATTATTCTGCCGGGTATCAGCCCCGTCGTTTCCGTATCGAAAAAAAGTATCATAGGCATTGCTTTCCTTATCGGATTATATCATACCCGGGATTATATCATACCCTGTTCTTTTTTGCAAGAACTCGCCACGTCATCCAGACGCGATTTGATAGTCGAAAAATACGCGATTTCACGGTTTGGTCATATTTAAGTTGATTTATTTATGAAAATATTGTATAATTAAAGCGAAATTGCGACATTGAAGATTTAATTTGCGATTTTAAAGGAAAAAAATGAAAGCAATTTTGGATTTTATTGCGAATAACCGCGTCGTAACGATAATTTTTGCCGCGGTCGTAGTTATCGCCGTCGTCGTATTTTTAATCGTTGCGGCAAAGAAGAACCAGAAAAAACGTGATAAAGAGTACGCCGAAATGTTTAAAGAAGTGCCGATTGTGAACGCCGACACCGAGGAGATCAACGCGAACGAAAATCTTCCCGAATTCACCGTTCACGAGATGGACTGGCTCAAAGGCGAGAGGGGATTCGAAGGCGTTCTGCGAACGAAACTTCTGCCCGTCAAGGCGCAACGCGAAACCGAAGCGAACAACCCGAAACCGACGGAAAACGCCGACGCGAAGGCGACTCGGTCGCTCCGCCCCGAATCCGGACCGGACAACACCGTAAAAGCGAACGACGAAAGCGACGAATCTGCTAAAAAGCAGAAAAAATCGGGCAAAAAAGCGGAAAAAGACGGAAAGAGAAAAACCGCGACGAACGATAACAAGGAAACGAGCGCCGCCGTATCCACGCAACTTTCGATCGACGATCTTACCGAAAAAAACGCCGACGAAACCGACGAAAAAACGTTCGCGGACGCGTCGGAAAGCGTTAAAAGCGTTAAAAAAGAAAACATTAAGGAGGAAATTATGAAAAAAGGATCAACAAAAAACGCAACCGTAAAGACGAAAGCGGACATCCCCGCCGAAAAAGTCGCGACGGAGCAAACCGTTGCGGAAAAGTCCGTAACAGAAAAAACCACGAAGGAAAAAGTCGTCGCGGAAAAGCCCGCGGCGGATAAAAAATCGCTCGGCAAATGGATTATAAAAGAAAAGGGCGAGGGGGAATTCGTTGCGTATCTTTACGCGAACAACAAGGAAATCATGCTGACGAGCGAAACTTATTCTTCGCCCGACGGCGCTAAAAAAGGCATCGCTACGATTAGGAAGAACGCCGCGATCGACGAAAACTTCACCTATTACCGCGACAAGAACAAAAATTATTTCTTTAAACTCAAGACCTCGAAAAACCGTCTTTTGTGCGCCGGGGAAACTTACGCGAACAAATCGGCTTGCCTCAAATCTATCGAATCGGTTAAAAATTTCGTCGATTCTCCGCTTGCGGAAAAAATCGAAAAAGACGTTACGATCATTAATTACACGCCCGGCCAAGACGAGGCTTACACCCCGCGAAAAAACAGCGGCAAGTGGGTGATTTCCGAACTCGACGACGAAACGTTTATCGCTCAACTGTTCGCTTCCAACGGAGAATTGCTGTTAAGCAGCGAATCTTACGCCTCCTATTCTTCCGCAAAAGACGCGGTTGAAAACATCACGCAGAACGGTCTGAACGGCAACTTTATAATCGACAGCGACAAGAAAGGCAGATTCTTCTTCAAGATAAGAAACGCGCAGAAACTTACCCTTTGCGTGGGCGAAACCTATTCTCAGTTGACCGCCTGCCAGAGCGCGATCGAAAGCGTGTTCGGATTTTTGAAAACGGCGAAACTTGCGGAAGAGAAATAAGAAAACAACCGCTTGCCGTTAGCCGCAGGCGATTGCGTTAGAACCCGCCAAAACGCCGCAATTTCCGCGCTTTTTGTCAAATTCT
>URKE01000033.1 GCA_900548285.1 uncultured Eubacteriales bacterium
TCGGCACGCCGTTTCGGGCGCAGTCGAGCATGATTCCCGTTTTTTTGAACGCCGAGGGAGAAATTTTCGTTCTGCCTGCGGCAAGACAACAAAACAACGCCCTGAAAAACGAAAGTCTGTCGGTATAAAAAAACGTGATTTTTCCGTTTTCTTTTTCTATTTTGTTTTCGCTCGCCGCCCTGACGAAAATATCTTCTCTCGGGCAGAACCCGAAGCGTTCGGAAAAAATCTTATATCCTTCGGAAAGTTTACCTTCATCGTCAGAAAAAAACATAGTCTATCTTAATTTATCCTGATTTTATCCTAATTCCGCTCTGCCGTATTTAAGCGAGCAGGTTTTTCTTATTTTAAGAACGCGCATAATCTCTCTCGTTCTTAAAGTGAGCCACGAACCCGAACCTACGCCCTTGCCCGAGTTGCAATCGAAAAGCCATTCGGGCGCGCAATAGATTGCGACTTTCATCGCGGGGAGCGACTGATAAAATTTATCGCTCACGCCGCTTTGTCCGTGATGCCCGAGCTGAACGACTTCGCAGTCCTGAATTTCGTTATAAAAATATTCGTCTTTTAAAAGCGCGTCGCCATAAGCGCCGAGATCGCCCAGGAAAAGTATATTCTTGCCCGGGGTTTCGACCTTGAATACTATCGACGAATCGTTAGGCATATTCGCCATCGCCCTGAACGTTGCGTTGTTTAAAATTTTAACCTTAACCCCGTCGGTCGTAAACTCGTTCCCTTTTTCGGGCGTGATTACGTTACCGATTTTGGAACGATTCTCCTCGACGGCCTTTTTCATTCTCGCGACGAGATAATTGTCTTCGTCGCCGTATTTTTCAAGTATTTCGTCGGTAACGTTAAAATCGTAATAAAGATTTTTAATGAAAATATCCTCTTCTTCTAAAATACGGATAAGCGCGAAAACGTGGTCGCAATGATAGTGCGAAATATACCAGTCGTCAACCTCGTTTTTGTATTGTCTGATGAGTTTGACGACGTTATCTTTGTCATACTGATCTCCGCCGTCGATCATGATTATTTTCTTGTTTTCGGTGACGAGCATAAACCCTTCGGTCTGGTTTTTCTCCGGCTCGATAATCGTCATTTTAACGCCGCCGAACATATTTTCCGTTTCATAAACGTCGTCCGTAACGGAAACGTCCGAAAGATAAATATCGTTGTTCTTAGCCGTTTTAAAGCCGACGAACACGCTGTTTTTACCCTCTCTCGAGTAAATTTCCGCGTCGAAAATAAGGTTTTGCCATTTGTTTATTTTGAACTGTCCGTCTATAACGTTTCCCTTGTTGTCCACAACGTCCGCGTAAGAATAACCGTAAAGCGTTTCCGCCTCGAAGCGGATTCTCGCCTCGATATGGATTTTTTCGCCCGCTTTTTTCGCCTGCAGGCCGGGGAGCGCGAGCCACACGCCCGCAAAACCGTTATCCGATGGATGAATTTTCACGGCGTTTTTGTCGTTGTCGCCGTAAGCGTCGATAACGCAGTCGGCGTTAACCGTTCCGACGATATATTCTTCTTTCATAATTCCTTCCTCTTCCGTATCCGCCGCGACGACAGCCGTGAAAGGGACGATCGCCGCGCCGAGCGCGAGAACGAAAACGAGTAATTTTTTCAGTATTTTATTCATCGTCGTTCCTCCTTTTCATAATGACGGCCGCGACAAAAAACACCGCCGGAGCCGCGACCGAAACGCACGTGACGACAGAACCGCAACCGCCCTTCGAGCCGCCGTTATCCGAACCGTTGACGGAATCGCTCCCGGAAGTTCCCGAGGCGGACGAAGACTCTTCGCCCTCTTCATATTCGGCGTAACAAACGCCGTTCGAGGTTACGTTTTCCGTGTCGCCGATCCATCTCACGAAGCGGTATCCGTCTTTTTTCGGAGCGTCGGGAAGCGTTACGTGATTATATTTGCAAACGGTCTGCATCGCGATAAGATCGCCCTCTTTCGTAAGAAAAGAAACTTCGTAAGTCACGTCGTCAAAAACGTCGATATAGCCGTTGCAATCGAACGCTTTGATAAGCGATCCCTTTTCGGCGGTTTTCTTTTCAAAGCCGTCGACGACCGTTTCGTTTCCGTTTTCGTCGAAACAAACGAAATTATCGATGATAAAACTTGCCGACAAAACGCCTTCGGACAACCCGTAAACGCCTAAAACCTTGCCTGCCGAAACCGATTTTTCGGCGATTTGCTCGTAAGAATTTTCAAAAAAGCCTTTTCTGGAAATTTTAACCTTATCGCCGACCGAAGCCACCCGATAGTTATATCCGCTTTCAAACGAAAATTCGACCAGCGAGGCGTTTTTCGATACGGATTTTTTATCCGCGGCGAAAACTATTCCCGTCTTTCCGTTGTCGGCTGTTTTAAGCATATCGAAGGAAATTTCCGTTCCTTCTCCGGCGACCGCGGCGAATCCGTTTTCTCCGCTTTGTTCGCATGCGGTCACGATGAGCGCCATGTTTTTGCCGAGCGCGGTTACGGCGGCTTCGGCTTTCGTGAACGCCGCGCCCGTGAAATCCGTAATCGCCGTAAACGTTGCAATCGCCAAGGCGGCGATCAGACAAAGTAATTTTTTCATTCAAACTCCTTTAAAATCGGGAATCGATTCGTTTTCCGCCCGTTTCCGAAACAGAAACGGGCGGGATAATTTAAAAACGAATCAGTCTTTTTTCTTTTTGAACACGAAGGCGCAGGCAAGCAGACCAAGGCATGCGACGGGAGCAAAACCCACCGCGCTTAAGCAACCGCCCGTCGCGGACTCTTCTTTTCCGTCCGATCCGGACGCGCTTGTCGATTCGGTCGAACTTGTCGATTCGGAAGCAGACTCGGAAGTCGATTCTTCGGGAATTATCTTCGTGTAAGTCGCAGTCACCGTAACGTCGCCGGTAACGGTAAGTTCGGTTATCTCGTCCTCGCCGACTGTGATTTTGAGATTGTAGCCATCCTTTGCAAGGTTTGCAAAGCCGATTTTTTCGTTATACTTCGCTTCGATGACCTCCCGGTCTTGTTCCGTTCCGACGAAAACTATCGTCACGTTATATTTTCTGTCGCTTTCGGTATACTTCGCAATAAGAACAACGTCGCCCGAAACGGTGTCCGTTTCAAAGTTCCATTTCGTTTCGCCGTTATACCAGCCGTCGAACGTGTAAACGGTGGAAACGGTCGATTCTTTGGTCGGATCTGCGGGCTTCCGAATCTTCTCGCCGTAAGCAACCGAGGTTTCGTTTTCGCCGTCGAAGGTTACTTTGTATTTAAGGGGAACTTTAATCACGTTATACTCGCAGTTTTCCTCGGGCAGAACGTCGGGCAGATTTTCGATGGCGAACTCGTAATGTTCGACGGCGGGAATGGTCGCCGCGTAATTTTTCAAAGCCTCGAGTTTAGCCGCGCGGTCGAACACGTCGTAAGTCACTTCGCCGATCTTTGCTCCGTCGTAATTAAGCGTCGCGGTATAAATTTTATATTCCTTGACGGCCAGATCGTGAATAATGAACGTATATTCTTTTTCAAACACAAGAATTCCCGATTGTCCGCCCGTCGTTTCCGAACCTGCCGGGATAACGATTTTACCATCGAAATCCGCAGGAATAGCGCCGAACGCATCGAGGAAAACTATTCCTCCCATATCGCTTTGATAAGCCGTGAGCGTTTTTTCTTCTCCGCCGACCTTTATCGTCAGATCGCCGTAAAGGTTCGCATAAGCCTCGCCGCTGAGCGTAACGTCGGTAGTCAGACGGATAAACCAACGCCACGGATTGCCGTCGCCGTCGTTCTGACGAGCGCAATCGCCCAATGCGGTGACGTTAACTTTCGTGAAGTGAGAGGTGGCTTTAAGCGAATCTTTATAAACGTAAAGTTTAATCTCGTTCGTGACGACGATCGAGCCGAATCCCGTTCCCGCGGGGATAACAAACACATGTTCCTCTGCGATCTGAGAGCAGGACGTAATGCCCTCTCCGAAAAGCGAATACGGCAAAAGAACGAGATAACTGTCGCCGGAAGGCGCTACGTTTATCGTCGTTTCGACGCCGTCAATCAAAAACTTATTGTTATTCCACGCATCGTCGGCAACGGTTTTATTCGCTTTTACATACACGAGATATCTGCTCGCGCCGTCTTGCTGTACGGCGGACTCGACTTCGCCGACGACTTCCGTAACGCCCGAAACGACGTTTCCGTTGCCCGAAACGTTGAAAATCGTATCTTCTTTGACGACAACCTTATCGAGAACTGTGCCTGCGGGAATTTTGAAAGAAATCGTTTTCCCTTCGGGGACGTCCGCCGTTCCGATTGAGAAATAAACGATATCGTCGGCACCCCATCTGCAGGTTTCGACTTCTCTTTCTACGCCGTTGATAATAACGCCGGTCTGCTGAACGGCTCCGTTGCTATGTTCCGTCCATGCCGCGCTCGTTTTAAGCGCGAAAAGATTTCTGTCCAACGCTATACTGTCATACGTAACGGTAACTTCCGTAAGTTCGCCGTTCGCTTTTGCCGTCACAGAGGCATTGTCAAGCCCCGCTGCGCCGAGACCTGCGCCCGCCGTTAAGACAAGCGCAAAAAGCGCGATCAACAAATGTTTAAGTTTTCTCATATTTTCTCCTTTTTTTCGGCTTTTGCCGATTTTTTCCGTTTTTATCGGTTATTTTTTATACGGAACAATGAAAACGCCTTTCCCCGCGGAAATGTTTTCGCTCCATTTTCCGTTTTCTATATCCTCGACGGACGCTTTTCCGTCGCGATAGACGATCACTTTGTCGCAATCGATGAATTCGGCGTCGACTTTGACGGATTTTTCATACGACGGATCGCCGTAATTCACGAGCATGAAACCCTCGTTGTCGTTTTCGTCGGTAAACTGCGAGCAAAGGACGTTTCCGTTTGCGGAAATCGATTTAATCACGTTGAAATCGCTTTCGTCAAGAATAACGCTTTTCACGGAATTAAGGTATTTAATCGCTCTTTCGTCCATTTTTTCGCTGTTCGTTCCCGATTTTACGGTTATCGGATAAACGCCGCGCCAGGTTAACGACATCATAACTTCGTCCAGATCGTAAATGAGTTCGTTCGCTTTTTTAACTCCGTAATAAGCGGTCGTTCTTTGGTTCGACCTGT
Organism: uncultured Eubacteriales bacterium; assembly: GCA_900548285.1. Classification (GTDB taxonomy): domain Bacteria; phylum Bacillota; class Clostridia; order Christensenellales; family Borkfalkiaceae; genus UBA10281. The sequence continues at coordinate 5,132 of URKE01000033.1, forward strand.
CGATCATGGAGATATGCTCTTCGCCGAATTCTCTCTCGTCGAGTTCGGGCGAAGAATAAGTGAACCAACTGAACTCCGTGAAGCCGAACGCCATGTTGACGTACGCCTGAAAAACGCAGTCCGCTTCCGAAGGAAGCCTTCTCGGCGAAGTGTTTTCCGCAAATCCGAAACTCATCGACTGCATAGCCATATGCAACACGATCTCCGGGTGAGCGATTTTAATTTCTCCGAGATATGCGAGCGAGCGAAGCCACGTTTCCTCTACGTAATCGTACCCATACTTCTTGTCGTCGTGCATCGGGTAAATGTCCGTCGCAAAAATTCTCGGCATTCCCTCGGGAAGTTGCGACAAAACCGTATCGTACCAGCCGTTTGCGTACTCTCTGTAATCGGTCGTACCCAAATGTTTGGCGGACGCCCCGCTCGAAAGCATGCACACGAAAAACTTGCCGCCCGGATATTTCGCCGAGAAATCGGGGATAGCCGTCGCGATTTCTTCAAACTCGGAAATCGGCGGCTCGTCGGTGTAATCTATACCCTTTATCGTCGAATAAAAATCACTGTTTTTATAATCTTTGACGTTGGTGTTTACGTTTCCGTTGGTGTAACCGATAACGTTGATGCCGTGTTCGTGGCACTTTTCGATATACTCTTCCTGCGAAGCCGAACCGAACTGCGCGCCGCGCTTTCCGTCCAGACCGGAATCCATAATGAGCGTGTTTATTCCGCTCTCCTTAAACCACCGCCATTGCTCGTCCGAAAAATCGGTCGGTCCGCGCCAGGCGTAAATATCGGTCGTTTTCGTATTTTTATATTTTGAAAAATCCACGAGCGAAGAACTTACGTTAACCGTAAGGTTTCTGTTCGGCGCGGAAGAACCGTTGCTTTCGGAATTCCCGACCGAAGAATCTCCGCCGCACGCCGTGACGGATATCGCGGCGATAACCGCCGCCGTCAACGCTGATGTTTTCCTGAAAAACTTATTCATTTTATCCCTTTAACCCTCCTACGGACATACTCGACATTATCGTTTTGCTGAAGCCCGCGTAAATCGCAAGCACGAAAACGGTCATAAACGTCATCGCGGCGAAAGCCTGCGGCATCGCGCCGCTTTGCTCCGCTCTCGTCTGAATACTGTAAACCCCGAGCGCGACCGTCGGCTTGGAGTTAAGGAACAAATACGGAGTCATATAGTCGTTCCACAGCCCGATAACGTTAAGGATAGCCATCGAAACGATAAGCGGCAGAGCCTGCGGATACATAATCGAAAAGAACACCCTCAGATTGCCCGCGCCGTCCAGAAAAGCCGATTCGGCGTATTCCCACGAAATAGACGAGAAATAGTTCTTGTAAAGAAGCATGCCGAAGCCGAGTCCGCCCGCGTTCATAAGGAAAATGCCGAGCCATTTGTCCTTGAGTTTTATCGCCGACATAAACGCGTAAGTGCTTGCCGTAGACCCGATTGCGGGAACGACCATTGAAATTATTACGAGTTGAACGGCGACCGCGCCGAGTCTGGTTTTGTATCTCGCCACAACGTAACCCGTTATTACGGGAACTATCGCCTGAAGTCCCGTGCATACGGCGATAAGAACGAGCGAATTTTTGAGCATTCCGAACATCGTGATCTTTGCCGAACTATACTTCGTGGTGAAAATTTTGACGTAGTTATCGAAAGTCGCGCCCTTTAAGTTCCAGAACGCTAAAACGTTGTTGAAATAACTCTTCTGCGGGCGGATCGAATTGCAGAACATCCACACGAGAACGAACAGGAACGACAGCGAAAAAAGCAATATTCCCGCCGTGACGAGGATTTTATAAACGATATCTCCCGCGCTCGGACGGCTTTTTGTTTCCGGATTGTTTTTAAGTTTCATCAAAACTCCACCTCCTCGGAAAATCTAGCCATTACTTTGCGGAATACCGTTATGAAAATCATTCCGAACACGCCTATGATGACGCCCCACGCCGAAGCAAGACCTATGTTGTTCGACTTGGTGTTCGAGATGACGATAAGCGCAAGACTCGTTATATACTGATTGTTGGGATCGATTAAAAGCGAAGGCATATACCATGCGAAACAACCCGAAACAATCGAAATCGACATCGTGCAGATCGTCGGCATCAGAATGGGGAGAACTATTTTATTGAAAATAGTAATCTCGCTCGCGCCGTCTAACTGCACGCTTTCGATAATACTGTCGGGAACTCTCGCCATAGACGAGCCGAAATAGATAATGTTGGTGCTTATACCCGTCCACACGCTGAAAACAAGCATACTCGGCCACGCGGTACGCTTATCGCCCAGCCAGTTATTCGTGGGGATTATCTTCTCTAAACGCATCGCTTCCAGAAGTTTGTTGAAAACCGCCTGATTGCCGTTTATGAACATCTTGAAAACGAAGCACAAAACGGTTGCGGAAATCATCGCGGGAAGGAACAACACTATCCGATAAATCGTGTAGCCCTTGATTTTTCTGAAAATAGCGAACGAAAATATGAGCGTTATCGGAAGGTTGATAAGCATGCTCAAAGGAATGAGCGAAAGCGTGTTTAAAAGCGCGCGCCAGTTCATGATCATTCCTTCGTTTTTGTCTATGCCGAAAATCGCCTTGAACGCGCCCGTATAATTTCTGAAATTGTTCCATTCGCCGACCTGCATATTGCCCGAACGGAAAGACAGAAACACCGTGCTTACGTTCATGCACAGCCAGAACACTATGAAATGCAGAACGGGGAAAATAAGAACGGCATAAGCGAAAATCATATCCTGCCGCTTTCTTTTTCTCATTCCGTTTAAAATTTTTTCAGACGACGGGGCGTTTCCGCCCCTGCCAGCGTTTCCGCCCCTGCCGTCCGTATGCTTTTGTATCATTACTTAATAAGACCTTTGTTTCTGAATTTTTCTTCGTATTTAGCCACAAGACCTTTCGTATCTTCCCAGTTTCCGCCGCTCTTGTTTTCGTAATCCGTTCTGAGAAGAGAGGTGAGATCGTTTCTTTCGACCTGTCCGTTATAAATCTTCTGGAAAACGTTGCCCGTAATTTCGGGGCGAAGTCCGCCGGTGAGATAATAAAGCGAAGTCGAACCCGAAACGGTCTGCTTGTATTTCATTACGTCCTGAACTTCCTTACCCCATTCCGTGAGTTGAAGCGAAGACGTATCGTAATCGAACGCGAGCGGCGTCTGCACTGCGTTGTGCATTTTAACGAGATTTTCCTCTTTGAACATAAATTTAAGGAATTGTTTAGCTTTTTCAACGTTCTTGCTGCACTTCGGAATAAAGAAATATTCGGTGGGATAGTTGACGTTCACGCAAATCTCGTTTCCCTCGAGCGCGGGAACGGGCGCGAAACGATAATTGAACGTGTCTTCGGAAATGTTTTCCTTAACTTCGGATTCGAACCAGCCGCCGGCAAAGCACATAAGCGCGTCGCCGCGAAGGAACGAATTGTACCCCTCGGTGTGGTTCGTGGTGAGCATTCTCGGAACGGACGTGGAGGACGCGCCGTTTACGGGAGCGAAAAGATCGTACAACGCCTCGAGAGCCTTTCTGTTTTCGTCGTTGACGAACAAATTCGCGTCGAGTTCTTCCTGACGGAAATATTCCTGATATTTGGCGTAATCGCCCTGCGCTCGGAGCGTTTTGTAAGTATCCATAGGATCTTCGTCCGTCGCGCCCCAGACTATTCCGTAAGTTTTGCTTCCGTTGTATTTGTAGTCCGCCGCGGAAACGTCCTTGACGAGTTTTACGAGTTTGCTCCACTCCGTGGGGAAAACTTTGCTGTCGACTATGCCTTTATCGTACAAGTCGTCGAGCATATCCTGATTGTACACAAAGCCCGTGGGGCAATAGGTGAACTGAATTATAAATCTGTGGTCGCCGATTTTACCGAGATCGCGTATCGCGGGGGCGATTTTTCCGTTTATCGTCGAGCCGTCGTCGTATTCTTCGTTGCAAAGGTCGGTCAGATCCTCTATCGTGTCGGCGTTTACCCAATCTATCCAGTTATACGTAAGCCCGGACATATAGATATCGTCCGAAACGCCGTCCTCGATAATCATCGAATTTTTAAGGTCTTCGTCTATGAGCGAGTCGTTGCTCACTTTGACGGTTATGCCCGTTTCGTTATAAAAATCGTCCGCGACCTCGTCTAAAAAGTCCGTACCGATACCCGTATCGAGCAACATTACCGTTATCGTTCCGTTATCCCCGACGTTCGGGCGATTTGAACCGTTGCCGCTGTCCTGTTTCCCGCAGGACGCAAGCGCGAACATCGCCAAAACCGCAAGCACCGATGATATTATCCTTTTGCTTTTCATTATATTTTTCTCCTCTTTTTCGCTATTATTGCCGCCGCCGCTACGACGAACGGAAGCGCGCCCGCGGCGATTCCGCCTTTGCAACCTCTCTTGCCGCCCGATTCGCCGGACTGCCCGCCGTCCGCGCCCTTGTTGAGCGTGATTTCTTCGCCGTAGAACGTACCGAATTCGTTTTCGATTTTAACCCTTACGATTATCTCGCCGTCGGTGTTGCTGTAAAGCCCTTCGCCGTCGATACGCGCGTCGCCTTTGACGATTTCGTAAGAAACGTTATCGTAAGCGGTTTTCATGTTGCACTCATACGAAAGCGTTGTCTTTTTGCCGTTCGAAACAATGGTTTTGTTCGCCTTCGTTCTGAGATCGTAAGCCTTTCTTTCGCTTTCCGCTTTCGCCGAAGTTATCGTGACTTTGCTGCCGCCCGCGCCCTCTATGAGCGCGCAGAAATAATTGCCGAGTCCGACCATCTTTTCGATATTGTCTTCCGCGATAAGTTCGCCGCCGACTTTGAGATATACTATCGTTCCCGAAGGCACTCTTTCGTCCGCGACGAAATAATCTATGCACCCGACTTCTACGTCGTATTCTCTGGCCGGAACGAACGGAGAAGCCTTGGTCATCGAACCGATGATAACCACGTCGTCCGCGATAATCAACTTATAGCCCGACTTTGCGAGAGCGTTCTTACCTCTGAACGCAAACGTCAAACCGAAGTCCGCGCCCGTGAATTTAATTCTCATCTTAACCGAATAACCGCCGTTTTTGTTGGTTATATCGGTTGCGTTTATCATGCTCTGCGAAGCCGATTCGGTATCCCCTTCGACCTTTGTATACGTCACGCCAGAGCCTATCGGAACGATATCCGAAACGTCGTATTCGTCCGTGTTTTCCGCTCTTCTTATCTTGGGCGAATAAAGGCTCATCGCGCCTATTTTTTTCGTAACGCCGTCGATTTCTCTTTCGGTATCCACGCTCTTTATGACGGAATCTTTAACGTCCACGGTCGCCCAGTCGGAATAATCGAGAAGAAGAGACGTGGGAGCGGGGCTTATATAAATCGATACGTCGCCGCTGTCCGATACGTTGTAATCGCCCGTCATGTAACATTCGCCGTAAGCCACGCTGTCGCCCTGGGTAACTTTGACGAAAAACACGAATCCGTCGTTGCCCTGAACGTCCTTTTTGTTTACCGCGCCGAATTCCACGAAGAAATCGCCTTTGACAAGTCTGAACTCGGTATTGTGGTAAATAACGAACTGCGGAGCGCCCTGAAGTCCGTTGTTGAAGAAATCGAACCACAGACATTCGCTCAGATCCTCGCTTTCGGCTTTGCTTTCGTTGTAACGAAGCCTTACCATCGGCGCGCCCTCGGTGAGCCAGAAGTTTCCGTTGTCGAGCGCGCTTCTCAGTTCCATGACGAGATAAACGTCGCCGCCGTCGTAAGTCGAACGGAATTTTATCTGCGGCTCGGCTTTCGCGCCGATCATTTTAAGCGATTTGCAGTATCCCGCGGAATCGCCGCTTCTTAAAAGAACGTTTCCGTCCGCATCCTTTTCCGCGTTGGCTTTCAGTTTAACCACGGACGATCCGGCGATGTAATCTTCTATTTTCTGAGTTTCAAAGTCAATCGTCTTGTTTTCCCAACCCTTGTTCGCTTTGAAAACGCCTGCGGGGAGTTTGGGGATATCGCGTTCGTCCTCTGCGATATATTCGTTTCCGATCCAGAATGTGAAATCTTCTTTTACGGAATATCCTCCGCCGAGTTCCGAACCTTGTTTTATCGTAACGCTGTGTTTCCCTATCTCGCTCGAAACGGTCGCTCCGGCGACTATATCTTCGTAATCGATTATCGCGAGAATCGCCGTTCCGTCGTAACCGTCGTTTTCGGGTTTTCCGGTCATTCCGCCGAGATAGTTGATATTTATTTCCTTTTCGTTTTCCGTTCCCTCGTCTAAAATACAGACGTTGCCGTTCCACATGGTGTCGGTAAGTCCGTCGAGGTCGGTCTGAATACGGATAAGATATCTGTGCTGATCCGCCGTTTCCTGAATACAGGACGTAACGTCGCCGAGCATATCTCTTTGAAGCGAGAAGGAAATATCCGTAAGCGCAACTTTCTTTTTTATCGTGCCGCGATTTAAAATCGCCGTGATTTCTTCGGCAACGACGTAATTGCAGATTTTCGTTCCCTGCCTTATCGTAATCTCCGTTCTTCCGTCTCTCGGCGCAACTGCGTAAGGAACCAGAAGCGCGACCGCTTTTCCGTTTTTATCATTATAAAGTTTTAAGGTTTTATCCACACCGTTTACCGAAACGACTATCGGATCGGGCGCCTTATCGCTCTCGAACGGCACGTCTCCGTTAAGCCATACGAGATAGCGGTTTTGATCATCCTGCACTCCGCCGCTCACATCCGTGACGGTCATCGACGTATATTCGCCGTCCGCAAACGCACGATCCGGAACAACGGAAAGCCCGAGAATCAGACAAACCGCGGTTATGATCGTCAAAACGCCAACCGTAATCTTTTTCAATATGTTTGTTGTCATATTTGCCTCCTTATTAGTATGCCGGACAAGAGCGATATGAATCTCGTCGGACATCAAAAAATCTTTTCGTTAGCGATTCCGTCGGTTATCGCCATATACCCACTTTACGATTTATATTATATCATAACAAAACGCTATGTGTTAGCCTTATTTTAGCGAATTTTTTGCACAATCTTATCATTACGCTTGACTTTTACCCTTCGGTTTTGTAAAATACATGCATGAAAAAATATATGTATGAATTTCTCGGCGGCAGGCAGAACCATTACGTCGAGCCTATAATTTTCAAAAACGAATTCACGATAGATAACCTTATAGTCGTGTATTATAACCGATTTTCGCCGCGATTCAGATTCGCGGGCGAACGCCATAACTTCTATGAATTTTATTACGTTGCCGAAAACGAGATGCTCGTCACGATAGACAACGAAAAATATCTTCTGAAAGAAGGCGAGTTCATTCTCGTCCCGCCGATGAGTTGGCACGCGATGGAACCGCACGAAACCTACGCCACGGGCATCGTCGTTTCTTTCGACGCGACCGGCTACCCCGATGAGATCTTTAGCGGAAAACTTTCGGCTCTCGGCAGGCAGGTTCTCTCGAATCTGGTAAATATTTACGCAAAAAACTGTAACGAATCGGAATTCCGGCTTAAAATGCTTTCCGATAACCCCGACAAAGAAAAGGATTTCGGCTACAAACAAGCCCTGAGAATCAACACGGAATGGCTGATGATGGACATTCTGCAAAAACGCATACAAGCCGAAAAACAAAAATCACGTTCCGAAAAGCAATACAACCCGCTCGCCGAAAGCACGCTCGAATATCTGGAACAGCATTTCAGAGAAAATCCCTCTTTAAACAGAATCGCCGCCGACCTGAATTACAGCGTTCCGCATATCTGCAGAGTTTTCAAACAAAATTACAACGAATCGATTGTGAATTATCTGACAAAACTTAAAATAGACGAAGCGCTGAAACTCATAGAACTCAACAATCATTCTTTCAGAGAAATATCCGACTCGCTCGGCTTCGACAACGTGGCGTACTTCACGCGTATTTTCAAGCAACAAACGGGCATGACGCCGTCCGCTTACCGTAAATTCGCCGTCTGGGCGCATCTTTTAAACTCGCAATATCTCCCGAAGAACTTAAAATTATAGTGTGTTTTATTCAATCGAAAAAGACTTTGCGGCATAAAAAAAGACGAGCCTCTCGCTCGTCTTTTTCTGGTGCTGCTGGCCGGATTTGAACCGGCACGGTATCACTACCGAGGGATTTTAAGTCCCTTGCGTCTGCCTGTTTCGCCACAGCAGCATAGCGTTATTTATTATATCATCATTCGCCCTCGTTGTCAACAAAAAATAATTCATTGAAAAACATTCTTTTCCGACGCGACCTCGGCAACCCGACAATGCCCGGAAAATATTGGCAATAAAGGTCAAAAGTTGCGTTTTATCAACTTATAGCCGCGCTTTTATAAAATCTCCGCGCCGCCGCTTTGATAAGCGGCGGCGCGCAAAAAAATTATTTCGTTCCGAAAATACGGTCGCCCGCATCGCCGAGCCCCGGAAGAATATATCCGTTCTCGTTAAGACATCTGTCCATCGTGGAAACGTAAATTTCAACGTCCGGATGTTCCTTATGAACTTTCTCCACACCCTCGGGAGCGCCGATGATTGCAAGGAACTTGATATGTTTGCAACCGCGTTTTTTCAAAAGCGCGATCGCGTCGCACGCGCTGCCGCCCGTTGCGAGCATCGGATCGACGAGCATAACGACTTTTTCGTCGATTCCGACGGGAAGTTTGCAGTAATATTCCTGCGGCTCGAGCGTTTCCTCGTTACGATACATGCCGATATGTCCGACCTTTGCGGCGGGAAACAGCGACAAAATTCCGTCGACCATGCCGAGTCCTGCCCTTAAAATGGGAACTACGGCTATGGAATTTTCCTTTACGACGGTTTGTTCGACCGTTTCGAGCGGGGTTTCCACGACGATTTTTTGCGTGGGAACTTCCTTGAACGCCTCGAACGCCATAAGCGTGGCGATTTCGCCGATAACCTCTCTGAACTGCTTTGTGGAAGTGTTTTTATCTCTGATTATCGCGACTTTGTGGCGAATGAGAGGATGATCGAGAATATGCACGTTTGGATAATTATTCATTGTTTTATCTCCTTTTGTTTGATTTTGTCCGCATTTTTTGTTAAAATAAACGCGGAGGATATTCTTATGAAAAAAATACTCGTGAGCGCGTGCCTGTTCGGCAATAACTGCCGTTATAAAGGCGACAATTGTTTAAACGAGAAGTTGCTTGCCCTCGGCAAGGATAACATTCTCATCCCCGTCTGCCCCGAACAACTCGGGGGGCTTTCCACGCCTCGCCGCCCTGCCGAACGCGTCGGCGATAAAATCATATCCGATAAAGGCATCGACGTTACCGGGGAATACACCCGCGGCGCGGAACTTGCCGTTATGATAGCCAAAGCGAATAACGTGGATTACTGCGTGCTTAAAGCCAACAGCCCGTCCTGCGGAAGGGGCGTTATTTACGACGGAACTTTCACCGGCGGAAAATGCGAAGGGAACGGCGTTACCGCCGAAAAACTCCTCGACGAAGGGTTTATCGTACTCACCGAGAACGATTTATAAATCGCGCTTATATTAAAAATACGACGAACGTTTCGCGACCGGAAATGACTGCGAAACGTTTTATTTTGCTTATTATTTCGTGCCGAAAATACGGTCGCCGGCGTCGCCGAAAGCGGTGACGATGTAACCGTGTTCGTTAAGGGGCGCGTCCGCGTAATGTGCGACGTAAATCTTTACGTCCGGGTGAGCGGTGGCAACTCTTTTGATTCCCTCGGGAGCGGCTATGAGCGAAAGAAGTTTGATTTTCTTATATCCTCTTTCCTTGATAAAGTTAATCGCCGCAGCCGCGCTTCCGCCCGTCGCGAGGGCAGGATCGACGACTATGCAGGTGCCGTCCACGCAGTCTTTGGGGAGTTTGCAATAATATTCGTGCGGTTCGAGGGTTTCCTCGTCGCGATAAAGCCCTATATGTCCGATTCTCGCCGTCGGGAAAAGGGCGGTTAAACCGTCAACCATGCCGAGTCCTGCTCTTAAAATGGGAACGATGGCGATAGGTTCGGTTATCACCGGCGATTTGAATTTGGACAGCGGAGCCTGAATTTCGATATCCGTGGTGGGAAGATCTCTGAACGCCTCGTAACCCATAAGCATTGCGATTTCGGCAACGATTTCGCGGAATTCTTTGGTGTTTGTCGTCACGTCGCAAAGATGGGTTATCTTATGCGCGATGAGCGGGTGATTCATAAGCGTTACGTTTTTCATATAGTCCTGCATAATAATACCTCTTTAGGGATTCCATTCGTCATAACTAATTAGTGATGACGAATGGAATCCCTAGCATTTTTTTAAGTATACCACTTTAGCCGCGATTTTTCAAGGGTTTAAGCGAAAATTTTTAAGTCGGATTTTTCGCGTCCGCGGCTGAAAATTCCGGCAAAAACCGCCGCGGACGAAACCTTTTTCGTCCGCGGCGGAAGTTTTTTTATTTTTTAGTCCGTAACTACCGAGTCGGGCTTTTCTTCTTCAACGTCCGCTTCGTTGTTTTTGCCGCTGTGAGTGATATAGTTTACGATTATACCTACAAGCATAGCGAGAGCAAGAGCGGTAAGCTGGAAGAGCGCGCCGCCGGTAAGAGCGTTTTTACCGAAGTCGAGCGTAACTCCGCCGATACCGATAACGAGGATCGCCGCGACGGGGTAAAGATTTCTGTGGTCGCCGAGGTCTACGTCTTTGAGCATCTGAAGTCCGCTTACGGAGATGAAACCGTACATTGCGATGCACGCGCCGCCCATTACGCATTTGGGAATCATGTTGATGATTGCCACAAACGGAGATACGAACGATACGAGCATGCACATTATAGCCGTTGTTAAAATCGTGTAAGTGGAACCGTTTTTGGAAAGAGCCACGCAGCTTATCGATTCGCCGTAAGTGGTGTTGGCGCAGCCGCCGAAGAACGCGCCCACAGCCGAGCCTACGCCGTCGCCGAGAAGCGTGTTGTGAAGTCCGGGATCGTCGAGAAGTTCTTTTTCAACGATGTTGGAAAGGTTTTCGTGGTCGGAGATATGCTGAGCAAGTTCCACAACCGCGATAGGAACGAAGAGAATCGCAAGGTTTCCGATCGCCGCGCCGTTGAGTTCGGCGGTTTTGCCCTGCTTTATCGCTTCAAGGAAGGTGAATTTGGGATAATCGAAGAAACTCTGGAATCTTAAGGGAGCGAAGCACTCTTTGATGGGAGTGAAGTCAACGATCTGCATTGCTTTGTAGTTCGTTGCAAGACCGATGCAGGTAAGAAGGATAGCGAAAACAAGACCGACGCCGATACCTACGATGAACGGGATAAGTCTTATCGCCTTTCCGCCTTTCGTCGAAGCGACGACGATTGCGACGAACGTTACAAGACCTACGAGTATGTACCAAAGACCGTATTCCGATCCGCCGTTATACATCATCCAACTGCCCGCCGTTCCCGAGAGAGAAAGACCGATGATCGCAAGGATAGGTCCGATGATTACGTGGGGAAGGAGTTTTTTAATCCAGCCCGCGCCGACGAATTTGATAATCAGCGCGATTACCGCATATACAAGTCCTGCGAACGTAACGCCGATTATAAGCCCCCAATAGCCGTAGTTCTGACCTGCCGCCGTGCAAAGCGCGCCGAGGAAGGTGAACGAAGAGCCGAGGAATACGGGGCTTTTAAATCTGGTGAAAAGTAAATAAACGATAGTTCCCGCGCCTGCTCCGAAAAGTGCGGCTGCGGGATCGCATTTAAGCCCTGCGCCGGATACGAGAATGGGAACGAGCAAGGTCGCCGCCATAATCGCGATCATCTGCTGAAACGCAAACACTAAGTTTTTGCCGAACGAAGGTCTGTCTTTGATGCCGTAAACGAGTTTCATAAGTTTCTCCTTTTAAAAGTTTTCTCTTTTTGAAAAATCTCTCGGCTTCGCTATACCTTTGTTCGCCCGCCCGAACGGTTCCGGCGCAAAAAAAACGCCTCGCCGTTACGGCAAGGCGTGATAAACGCATAGTAATAAAATCACCGATCTTGCCGATATCTCTGTATCGCCTTTAAAGATTCATCGTACCGATTCTAACACTATAATTTTTGTTTGTCAACTGTTTTTTAAAAAAATTTCAATTAATTTTTTCAGTTCTTGTTCTGCTCTTCAAAGAGTTTGTTATATTCCCCGAAAACGCCGTCGATAACGCGTTCGTCCGTAACCACGTCGAAACGCGAATCTTCTTCGCCCTCGTCCGTAACGGAGAACACGAGCGCTTCGTCCTCGTCCATTCCCTCGAAAAGTTCCACAGGCTGCATAATCACGTACAGATTACCCTCGAATTCCACCGTGGCTATCTGCGTAAAATCAACCTCTTCGCCGTCGGGCGTGGCGAGAGTTATTATCTCTTCGTCGCCCTCTTCAAATTCTTCTTCGTCTAAAAAATCTTTTTCGTCGTTCATTTTTCGCTCCCGTTTGTCTTATTTTTCCTTTCCGCCGGGCGGAAAAGCGAGCTGTATTATATTATTGTTAATTCCTATTGTTAATTCCGCCGATAATCTCGCCCGTAATTTGCCGACGTTTATTTCGGCGTTCCGACATTACGGCGTTCCGTATTTCAGCGACGTTCGAGTTTCGTCTGTCCGCCCATGAAAGGAACGAGTACGTCCGGAATACGGATCGAACCGTCGGGAAGTTGCATCTGCTCGATAAGCGCGGGGAAAACTCTGGAAGTTGCCAAACCCGAGCCGTTGAGAGTGTGAACGAATCTCGTTTTGCCCGTTTCTTTGTCTCTGAATCTGGTATTGTTTCTTCTCGCCTGATAATCGTTGGCGTTGGAAACGGACGAAACTTCTTTGTAGATACCCATCGACGGTATCCATACTTCTATATCGTAAGTTCTCGCCATCGAAGCGGAGCAATCGCCCGCCGCGAGTTTGGAAAGCCTGAAATGAAGCCCCAAGCCCTCCATGAGCGCGCAAGCCTTGTTTACGAGTTCCTCGAATGCCTCTCTCGACTTGTCCGGATGAGCGTACTGAACCATTTCCACCTTGTTGAACTGGTGACCTCTGATCATTCCGCGCTCTTCCGCTCTGTAAGTGCCGGCTTCTTTACGATAGCAGGGCGTGTAGGCGAAGAACTTCATCGGCAGTTTGTCCTCGTCGATAATTTCGCCCGCGTACATGTTGACGAGAGCCGTTTCCGCGGTGGGAAGCATGAATTTGGCCTTTTTCTTCTCGCCGTCCTCGCTGTCAACCCAGTAAACCTCGTCGGCGAACTTGGGGAACTGCCCCGCTCCGTATCCGCAGTTGTAGCCGAGCATATGCGGGGGAAGAATCATTTCGTAGCCGTCTTTGAGGTGCGTTGCGACGAAGTAATTGAGAAGCGCCCATTCGAGTCTTGCGCCGTCGCCGCGATAGATCCAGTAACCGTTGCCGGAAAGTTTAACGCCTCTCTCGTAATCGATTATTCCGAGGTTGGTGCAAAGGTCCACGTGGTTCTGCGGTTTGAAATCGAAAACAGGCTTTTCGCCGAATACTTTTATGACTTTGTTGTTCTCCTTTTCGCCGGGGAGAAGGTCGTCGTCCGGCATGTTGGGAAGTTTCGCGATGAAATCGGTTATTTCCTGTTGATAAGCGTTGATTTTCGCGTCGCCCTCGGTGATTTCGTCGCCGATTTTTCTCATGCGGGCGAAAATTTCATCAACGGGCTTGCCCTCTTTTTTATACTTGGGAATCTCGGCGGAAACCTTGTTTCTCTCGGCTTTTTTCGCCTCGATTTCGCTCATGAGTTTCTTTCTTTCGGCGTCGAGTTTAAGAATTTCGGCAAAATCGACGATGCAGCCTTTTTTGGCGAGTCTTTCTTTAACGAGTTCCGGATTTTCGGTGATAAGTTTTATGTCGAGCATTTTTACTACCTCTTTAAGTACTTTAACCTTTTCTTTTATAACGCCATTATATACTATTTTCTCCGTTAACGCAAGTTTTTAAAAATGCTTTTTCTTTTGAAAGAAAAAATCCGAGGGGCTTTTACTTCCGCTCTCGGATTTTTTAAAATTTATCTTTTATCATCCTTTTCGCCTTGCCTGTAAACAACAATCGAATTCATTGTTTCTTGCAGATTTTCACACACATCAATAGCCAAACCGAATTTATATCCATAATTGTATAAAGAATCTTTTTCGCCATTGTTATTACTGTTAGTAAGGGCTTTAAGTTTTGTTTCATCGTTTTCCCTTCCGGAAACGCTTTTATTTGTTTTGTTTTTTAATTCAATGACGGCAAAATTATTATCATCTATGCCACGCGTATGCATTATTACATCCGGAAAAGCCGGGGTGTTTGCGTTGATTTTTTTAATGTTATTTTTGTGTCGGTTATATTCGCAGTCAACATCGTAATCAGGATATAAATCCGCAAGATACTGAGCGAAACGAAACATAATACATCTTTCGCACAACTCGTTTTCAATTAAAAACTTGTCGTTTTTATAAACCAACCTAAAAGCCTCTGCGACGTTATTTATTAACGTCTTACACTCTTTCATTTCTTTTTCCGTCATTTCTTTTGTTGAATCCATTTTTATTTCTCCTTTTTATTTCCATAAGACGGGGTTGCCGTCTGCACCGTAATGCCAAAATTTATTTATTTCTTCCGGTTTATTTTCGCTGTAATAGTAATAAGTTGCGAATGGACTAAAATCCGGAATATTATCATCGACATGATAAAGAACATTCCATTGTTCCTCCGTGCCACAATAATAAAGATTTCCGTAAAAACCTAAAAACGAATCTTCACCCAACTCTTTAACGCTGTCCGGAATAATTACGCTTACAGAAACACTATCGCCTTTTTCATACATTCGCAAATAAAAAGCATAAGGGGGGATTGATTCAACCATATCTCCTATAATTATCTTTTTCCCGACGTTTACATATTTCCTACTATTAAAAATCGGGTTATCTCTATTTCCTGCATGTTTGCAATTTATCGCGTTCCAATAAACAACGTGTAAATTATCGCAATTGGTAAAAGCGTTATTACCAACATAAACCACGTTTTGCGGAATAGTTATTTCTTGTAATTCTTGACAATAACCAAACGCGTTATCTCCAATATAAGTGACGCCATCCGGAATGATAATATTTGTAAATTTGCAACCGACGAAAGCGCAATCCTCAATTCTTGTAACCGACTTCGGAATGTTTACGCTCACCAAGTTGCTACAATTTGCAAACACGTCATTTTTAATAATTGTCACGCCGTTTGGTATTTTCACACTTACTAAGTTACCGCAACCAACAAAAGACCAGCTTCCGATACCTTTAACTCCCTCTGGTATGGTTATATCGGTTAAATTTCCACAATTGAGAAATGAACCTCCGGCTATCCCGACGGCATTATTGATTATGTTCGCAGAAGTGATTTCCTTGTTTTCAACACCAACCACCCAATTATCCACATAAAGCAACCCGTCGATTCGTGTAAAAAGACCGTCGTTGCAATTTAAAAATACTCGTTCTCCAATATTCGTCACGCTATCAGGTATCATTAAACTCGTCAGATTATCACAACCTGAAAAAGCTTCATCCTCGATTTCTTTTAACCCTGCCGGCAATTGAATTTCTTTAAGCCGATCACAGGACGAAAACGTGTTATTTTCTATTCGGGTAACGCCTGAAGGGACATCAAAAGACTCTATGCCGCAAGCGCAGAACGCATATTTCCCGATTTGAGTTATATTTTGCGGTATGTCGATTTTTTTAAGGCTAGCGCACCCCTCAAAAGCATAACTAAAAATTTCACCGCTTGTTACCGTAACATATTTCAAAGATAAAGGCAAATAAAATGACCACCTGGAATACGAGCCGTATGTTTTACAATGTTGTGTTACGTAATAAGAGCCTTTTTCATACCACGTTGTTCCAAAAATGAAACCGAATGGATAAATATCCGAATCTGTTACAACAACATCTTTTCTATCCCCAACGAATGGGGTGGTTAAACTTTCAAGAGACGAACAACCATTAAAGGTCGCCGTGCCGATTTTTTCAACACCGTCGGGGATAATCACACACTTTAACGACGTACAATTTTTAAAAACCAATGCGGACACTTCCGTTAAAGAATCCGG
>URKE01000034.1 GCA_900548285.1 uncultured Eubacteriales bacterium
GGGCGAGCATTTTGCAAAAATGCTCGCCCCGCCTTTTTTGTATATTATTTTGTTCTTCGGTCAATAATACCGGCTATGAAAAAAAATCTCTTTTACCTTATCGCCGTTTGTCTTGCGGCTTGTTCGCTCAAAACAAGCGGCGGAACGATATTGAAAGGCGGAAATAATTACGAAATATTTTACGAAGCGGAAAACGGCGCAATGACGACCGAAAAACCGTCTTTCGAATTTTTGAATTTCGGGGCGACGCTGAAAAAAAAGAAAGGCGAAAGTTGCTTTATGGCGGCAGACGATCTTGATGCTCTTTTAAAAAAACTCAGAGCGAAAGAGATTTTTAAAGAATCGGGCGAATGTTTCGATAACGTTTATTACTTCTCCCCGCTCGTTTCCGATTACGTCGTCGTGAACGGACAAAAGGTAAATATTCACGTCGCTTTCGGCGCGGCGGACGGACAAGCGAAAATCGCTACGCCGATAAACTTCGGCGGATACTGACAAACCGACGCGGGCAGACGCCGCAACTAACCCCGCAAAAATCCGCTTAAAATTTTTCTCGCGGACGTATAAAAGGCGAAAACGCCGTCAATAATCTTCAGCGTCGGGCAAAGAAACAACTACCCGATCTCGACAATCAATAAAAAAATCGGAGGATACATCATTATGTCGGAAAAGAAAAACAACAAATCGTTACTCGGTTTCATCAAGAAAAACCTTTACTATCTCGTGATAGGCGTTTCGCTGGCGATCATCGCCACTGTTATCGCGGTGGTTCTCGTCACCAACAAAAAACCGAACGTTGCGGGCAAACCCGAATCGGAAACGCCTTATGAAAGCGAACAATCTTCAACCACAGGAGGAGGAAAAGAATCGGAAAAAAATCCCGATAAGCCGAACGAATCGGAAAGCGGCTCTGCGAAAGACCCCGAAAAAGAATCGGAAACGTCCGCTTCGACCAAAATCGTTTTCGATCTGCCGGTCGCTTCGTCCACGATAATCAAGAGTTACACGTCCTCGACGGTGGTATTCAACAAAACGCTCGGGATTTACACAGGACATATGGGCATCGACTTCGCCGCGGACGCGGGAACGGACGTGGTCGCAGTTTACGACGGAACAATAGAAAGCGTCACCACGTCCTACCTTCAGGGAACGACCGTGACGATTGACCACGGCAACGGTCTGAAGTCCGTTTACAACTCAATCGAAGCCGCCGAAAATCTCACGGAAGGCAAAGCCGTTAAAAAAGGCGACGTGATAGGCGCGGTTTCGGACAACAACAGGCAGGAATATAAGGACGGAGCGCATCTCCACTTCGAGGTTATCGAAAACGGCGAGAAAATCGACCCGGAAACTTACTTGCTTTCATCCGAAAAATAATCCGTCGCATAAGAGTTTAACCAAAAACACACCTTTCATCCCTCAAAAGTCATATCCTGAAAAGATTTCCCGTACACTGTACGGGAGACTTTTTTATGCGCAGAATCATAACTCTTTTCCTTTGCGCCGCCGCGATTCTCTTTATCGCGCCGCTTTCCGCCTGCAGGGAAACAACCGCTCCGAACTCTTGTTTTCTCGACCTGTATTATGATTCCGACGCGGGCATCATAAGCGGAAAAGCCGTCTATAAGTTCGTTAACTCGTCAAACGAGATAATGAATAAAATAAAATTCAACCTTTACCCGAACGCTTACAACGAGAAAAACAAAGCCTTTTTCGAGAGTTATAAAGACGCGTATTATCAGGGCGAGAGTTTTGGCGGAATAAAAATTCTTTCCTGCTCTTCGGGAGAAAACTCGTCCGGAAACGCCCCGGAAAAAAATCTCGATTTTTCCGTTTCGGAAAATGAACTTACGCTCGAAGTCCTTTGCGGAGATATTCTCCCCGGCAAAACGGCAGAAGTCGCGATAGATTTTGAAACGACCTTGCCGAAAGCCCGCCTGCGGCTCGGAATAACCGAAAACGCGGTGAATCTCGGCGAATGTTACCCCGCGCTTTGCAAAATCGCCGAAAACGGATTCGTTCCGACGGAATATCATTCGTTCGGCGATTCCTGTTTTTCCGACGTGTTCGATTACCGCGCGGAGATCAACGTCCCGTCGGCTTTCACCGTCGCGTGTTCCGGCGCGCCCGAAAAAACCGTGATCGACGGCGACAGAACGAATTATTCTTTTTCGCTCGAAAACGGGCGTTATTTTGCGTTCGCGCTTTCGGACAAATTCAACGTTTCTGCGATAAAATCGGGAAATACGGATATTTATTATTATTCCGCGTCGGCCGAAAACAGAAAATCGGATGAAGTTAAAAAATATTTCGACTTTTATTCGTCGGAATTCGGCGAATATCCCTACAAAACTTTTTCCGTCGTCGAAACGGGACTTTTCTGCGGCGGGGCGGAATTTTCGGGACTTTGCTTCATCTCCGACAAAATCGACGACGAAAACAAACAGAGCGCGGCTCTGCACGAAACGGCGCATCAATGGTGGGGCGCGGTCGTGGGAAACGACCAGACCACGGAAGGCTATATCGACGAAGGGCTTTGCGAATATTCGGCTTATCTATATCTTCTTTTCTCGGGACAAACGGACGCCGCAAACGGTATGATTGATAAGGCAAAAGCCGCCTATAAGTCGTTCTTCGATATAAAATCGCTTTTTTCGGACAACGCAGACACGAGCATGAACAGACCGTTGAACACCTACGCGAACGAGGAAGAATACGTTGCGATAACCTACCGCAAAAGCCTCGTTATGTTCGCCGAACTCGAAAAAACCGTCGGCGTAAAAAAGAATACGTCGGCAATGAGAAAACTCTATAAGGACAATAAATTCAAAAATATCGGGTTGAACGAACTCACGAAAGCGTTCGGCAGAAAAGAATATTTCGAGTCGTTCGTGAGCGGAAAAGTGATTATTTAAACGGGAAAGTGATTATTTAAACGGAAAAGCGATTATTTAGTTGTTTGACAAAAATAACGGACGGTGGTATACTTTTTGCGGTTGCTCGGGCAGCCGCTTTTTTAAAAAGCAAAATGGAACTAAAGGGAGCGATGTTATGCCGTTTTTTGAATATAAATGCCGCAAATGCGGTAAAATCTTTGAAGAATACGTTAAAAAATTCGACGACGATGTCAAATGCCCCGATTGCGGCGAAATTGCCGGGAAAAATTACAGCGGAGCGGTTTATTCCTCCACCGGCGCAAAGAAAATCAACTGCACGGGCAACTGCAAGACCTGCGGCGGTTGCAAGTGACGCCGCTCGTTCGCGGTTAGCCGAGAGAGATTCGAACCATATAAGTTTTAACGGCGCAAAATTTGTAAAATCGGCGTTAAACTCACTTATAATACGGCAAGTATTATCGCGTTCGTTTGCCTTGATTTTCCTAAATTTATCGCCGTTAAAATGCGAAGCACCTTAAAGCCGTATTTTTTAGGCGGTTGTGACGAAGATTTGCGCAGACGTACTGTACGTACTTCAAGCGAAGATTTGCCGCAACAGGCAAAAAAGACGGCTTTAAGGCTTAATAGGGTTCGAATCTCTCTCGGCTAAGGATTACTTAACAAAACGACCGAAATTATCCCTACGATAATCCCTGCCCACTGTTTTACCGAAAGTTTTTCACGATATAAAACGACTGCGCAAAGCGTTACTAAAATCAGTCCTCCGCCGTTTACCACAGGGAAAAACACCGCACTGTCTACTTTTCCGGACAGGTACAGATTTATTACGTTATTGAGCGCGACTCCGACGCCGGATAAAACTATCGGCAAAAAATAACCGACGCCCTTTGCCGGTTTTTCTTCGCCGTCCGCGTTATCATTTTGCTCAGTCTTCTTTCTTTTTAAGGCGATAACGGCGCAAATTCCCGCCGCCAGCACGGAAATCAGAAACGAAATTATTAAAAATCCGTTAAGTTCGTCGGCATAAGCAGACGATTGATGCACTTTTTGCATTACGCCGATAAATCCCGTGCTTAAAAAAGCGAGAAAGACGCACGCAAGCCATTTTACGCTCATTTGCTTTTTTTCTTTATCTTTTCCGACGCAAAGCGCAAAACACAGAACAAGCAGAACAATACCGGCTATCTGCGCGGGATAAAGCGTTTCGTTCCAGAATATCGCCCCGGAAAACGCGGGGATTATCGTTGAAAGAGAAACTATAACGCTTGTGTATGCAAACGAGCCCGAGTCATACGCGCGAAGCATAAAATACGACTGAATAAGAGTGAGCGCGCCGAATCCGCACGCCGTTAAAAGCGTGAACGGCGATAGCGTTTTTATTCCGCCGAACAGAAAAAGCACCGCAACGGAAACAATTCCGCCGAAGGCGATGAATAAATATTTATCCGCCGCCGACGCGTATTTTTTTACGAAAGAATTTTTTGTTATCTGCGAAATCAGGTTCGCCGCCATAGTTATGACAAACAGCGCAACTACGGGCAAAGAATACAACCACATATTATTTTCTCGTAAACACCGCTATTTCGCTCGTGGTTTTTCCGGAAAGTTTTACGGTGAAGCCTTTTTGATTAAGTTCGTAGCCGCTCACCGTAAATTTATCGCCCGTGTTATCGAGATACGCTTCGTATTCGCCCTCGCACGATATTCCGCGCGGTTTTACCACGTACTCGCTTTCATTTGCGTCTTCCAGACGGAACGCGCCAACTATCGACTTGCTCTTATCCTTGGACGCATACTCCAGAACAAGCCATTCGCCGCGCTTTGTATAGTCTTCAAACGGCGTATGATGATAGACGTTGCAAGTATCGATAATCGGTCGGATTTGCTTTTTATAAAGGTCTATGGCTTTAAGCCAGGCAGCCTTTGCAACCGGATTCATTCTCAGATAATTATCCGCTATATCGGTAGTTTCGATATGTCCGAAAATAGTGGTTCTTGCAAGCAAATCGGGATCGCCGTTATGCACGAGCGCGGGAATAGACAGCAATTGTTCGGGGCACATCGCTCTGGATAATCCGTAAATAACTCTCAGTTGCGTTATCGGAGCGAACAAATCGGTTGCCTGCATCCAGTCGAAACGGCTCATAATGCCAAGGTCGCTTCTTCCGCCGCCGCCCGAGCAATTTTCAAAATAGAGCGACGGATATTTTTTGCGGACTTTATCTATTATTTCGTACAGATATTCGTAATATTCCCAGGACGTTCCCTCATAGCCGCTTTCGGTATACCGTTCGGAAGGCTCTTTAAGCCCGCCGTCTATGCGGAATAAATCAAGGTTATATTTATCGATAACGCCGCAAATCGAATTATACACGTACTCGCGGACTTCGGGGAGCAAAAGATTCAGCGTGGGCATTTTTCTGCCGTAAGCCTGTATGAGCCATTCGGGATGTGTTTTAGCGAGTTCGCTTGAAAGATCGCAACCTTCCGCTTCCATCCACAACCCGCACATCATTCCTTTTTTATGCGCGTAGTCGAAAACGTCTTTCAGCCCGCCTTTTAAACTCGGCGTTTCGTACCAGTCGCCGCGCTGCGTGTACCAGTCGCCTTTTTCGCTGCCGAACCAGCCTGCGTCCACCATGAACATTTCCGCGCCTATCGCTGCGGCGTTATCCACAGCCTTGATAAGCATCTGCTTGTTTTGCTGATGACAATCGCTGTAACAACCGTGAGTGTATGCCACGGGATGAGTAATCGGCTGATTTCTTGCGGGTTTAACGGATAAACGAATGTGATCGAACAATTCGTTTGACGCGTCGTCCAGATCTCCCCAGACCTGCCCGATATGAACTTTCGCCGAAACAACCGTTTGCCCGGGTTCTAAAAATCTGGGAAGCGCGCATCTGTCCACACCCGCTTTAAAATGCAGGTAGTCGGCGTTCGTAACGTGTCTTGCCCAGGTATAATCGCCGCACTTCGTAAATTCCGCGCGGGGCATCATGCTCGTTTCGATGGAAATTACCGTTATCTGACACGAATTATCGTTCTTCAAAAAATACGTCGGAGGATTGAAAACCGGACGTTCGTGTGCAAATTTAAGTGTGGCTTTCGGAATTTTAAACCACTTGATTTCGCCTTCGCCCAGATAATTATTGTCCGAAAAACTTGCGACGTAACTCTCGGGACGGAAGTTCTGCCCGTTGAAAGTATTGGTCATCACTTCCCGGTATAAAATCCCGCACATGGGATAAAGCCCGGTTACGGCGACTTTTTCCCTGCCCGCGTTTTCGATTTCGAGCCATCTCATCAGAAAGGCAGAGCCGTCAAGACGGGTTTTCACCCTTACGCGGATCTTCATATCCGGATCAGACAAACTTATAGTATGAACGTCGAATCCCCTTTCGTCTTTTTCGAGAATCTGATTCTCAAAGACGAATTTATCGCGGAGTCTTAAACCGTTTATTTCAAGTTCAAAACTGTTGAAATGGCTCTTTTCCGCGCGGAATCCCTGCAGATATTTTATCACTTCTTCGCGACAGAAAGTCTGCCCGTGATTGTTGGACAGGGCGTTTACGAAATTACCGTTATAGAGCGCGTCAGTCCACATAAAAGACTTTGCGCCGTATTGCGCTATAGGAAAGTTATCGGTTTGATTTTCTTTCCACATCCACTCGTTTTCATTAAAAAATACTGACATAAAATATATCCCTTTATATATCGTTCACCGTGTTATATATCGTTCACCGTGGCGTTGCTTGCAAATCCGTTGTACGCAAGCGGTTTTCCGGAGAATTCTTCGTTCCCCAGATAGTCGTAAATTTCTTCCTCGAGTTCCTCGATTATATCTGTTTTGCCTTCGATATAATCGTTCAGTTTTTCCGCATTGCGTTTAAGCCTTGCTATTATTCCGCCGAAACGCAGATCGAGTACGTCCGCGCCGTGCGGTTTATACAACACGTTCCAATATTCTTTCAGGTTTTCATACAGTTCTTCCGTTTTATTTACGGCGTTTTTATAGTCGCCGTTCAAAAGAAGTCCGAGTTGTTTTTTATCTCCGTTTTTATATGCCGACCGGGTTTTTAAACCGAGTTCCGCTTTGAAAGAAAGACATTCGCATAACGATATTACGGGTTTAAACGCGAATTTATATTCGTCGGGAATTTGCAATTTGCGTAAATTCGCCACAATTCCGGCATATTTTTTGTTGCAATCCTGCGGAATCGCAGAATCGAACATTCCCAAAAAGCAATCGTTATACAACAGATATTTCGACGGATTCACAACGTCCGCTTCGTTTTTTAAGGATATTTCGTTAGGCGCGTCTATTTGCATATAATCGTCGAACTTCACGGAAAATCTTTCAAAAAACTTTTGCTTTATGCTGTTTTCGTCGAAATTGCCTTTCGCGTATTCGGATACGGCAAATATAGCAGGAAGAACCGAAAACGGAGAACAAAAACCGCCGTCGTCGCCCCACGCCGTAAAAAAAACTTTGTTTATCCCGTTTTTTATACATTCGCTCATTGCCGCGCGCGAAGCCTTCAAAGCGTAACCGTTGTGAGGAACAAGCCCCGTCCACGTCCACAAGCCGCCCGCAAACGACACGTTATCCGCGATTTTTTTATGCGCGCGCATCATCTTTGAATAATGCTCTTCGTCGGTCGAATAATAATCCCAGTAAATAAGTTCGAGATTTTCGGGAATTTTGACTTTCACTTCGCTGCCGGAATTATAGTAATCGCCGCCGGCAAGCCGGAAAAACATATCCGACCACATACAACATTTAAAACCGTGTTTTTTTGCGATTTCAAGCACTTTGTTCAGGTGCGAAAGCATAATTTCGCTGCGGCTTTCTTCGCCGTGAAGGTCTTTATATTTCCCGAGCCCCAGCATATGGGCTTCGTCCATGCCGATGTTTACCGAGCGACTTTTAAAGCACTTTTCAAGGGACGCGAACATGTTGTCTATAAGTTCGTACGTCCTGTCGTTTTCCGCGAGCAGAATATCGTTGCAGTCGTTTATTTCCCAATACGGTTTCCAACGGAAAATTTTCGATAAGTGAGCAAGCGTCTGAATACAAGGTATGAGCGTCATGCCCTTTTCGGACGCATGCTCGTCCATTTCCTTTATTTCGTCCATCGAATATCTTCCGCGAAGATAGCCGAAATACTTCTCGTTTTCAACCGTGTAAGTATCTTCGGTGTAAAGCTGCAAAGACGTGTAACCAAGTGAAGAAAGCAGGTCTATAAGTCGATTAACGGCGCTTACAGTCAAAACCGAGTTGCGCGAGCAATCGACCATAAGACCTAAAGAAGTAAAGTTGTTCACGCGTTTCGTTTCCTTCTGAAAATCGCAAAGCAAGCAAGAAAAGCAACGGACGCCAAACCGATCGGACCGCTTGCGCTTCCGCCGCAACCGCCGCCGGAACCCGACGTAACGTGTTCCTGTTCAAAGGTTTCGTCGTCGCCGACGATTTTGCCCTCGTCGGGATCGGTTACGGTAAAAGTAACGGTAGTAAACACGTCCGAATCGAATTTACTTGCCGCTTTTAAAACCACCTCTCCCTTACCGGTTATTCTTAAAAATTCTTTAAGATAAATTTCTGCCGGTCCGGAAACCACTTCGTAAATAAGTTCATAATGGCAATCGTCCGCAGGAGTTATTCCCCTTACTTCGATATTGCCCGAAAGTTTCATGGGTTGTGTGTTTACGGTTACGTTTTCAAACGGATTGTTAAGCGTAACGTTTGAAAAAGTCGCCTCGTACGCCGTACCCGAAAAAGTCGAATAAACGTAAGCGTCGGCTTCTTCCGCCGCTCTCACGGTAAAATTGCCCGCCTTTTTAAAGATGACTTTTCCGTCTGCGATCTGAGCGACGTCTTCGCCCTCCACGACGGTCCAGACGAGTTTTTCGTAAAATTTGATGCGTTTTGCGGAATCTCTGACTACGGCGGTAAGTTCTATCGGATTATCGGAAACCACGGCTTTTTTAAGATAAGTGCCGTCTATGGTTATTTTGTCGCCCGAAGCCGCCGACGCGGAAACGGAATTAACGCACGCCGCGCCAAGAACCAATGCGGCGAGCATAGCGATTATTTTTTTGTTCATATTTTTCTCCTTATCAACATGCGCCCTGAATAAAGGTAAGCGGGATATAGTTTTTGCTGAGTCTTCCGTTTGCGGATATTTCCATCACGATACTTACGACTCCGTCTTTTATGCCGCGCGGGATAATCTCCAGATCGTAAGAGTTGTAGTTTACTCCGCCGTGCCAGTGTTCGAGCCCTACGCAGAAACTTTTTCCGCCTTTAACTTCCCATTCCTCGGGAACGTTTAAAAGATTTATTTGCAGATACTGAGGCGTATACCATTTATTAAGGAACGTCAGGCGCAGTTTTTTGCCCGCGTTCTCTTCAATTTTAACCAAGTCTTCGTCGTAAGCGATTTTAACGTTATACAGGTCGAAATGCCGCGTTACCACGTTCTTTTCGGTTATCAGTTGTTTAACGTCTTCGTATTTATGCCAATCGAGCGGATTTACGCCCGTATATCTGAATTCGGGAATCGCCGTTATGGTGAAATAATCCTTTTTTTGCGGAATTCTGCCCGTATCGTAATCGAACCCGGGCATTATGTCGCAATAATAGTATCCGAGCATCACGGGAGCCTGACGAGCCACTCTGTAAGCAAGTTCTTTAACCGTTTTCGGCGGATAAAGGTATTGATCGTAACGAAGCGTGCAGGTTGCGATTTTATCCGAACAGGCCTTCTTCCACTTTAAAGGAAGAGCCTTCTCGCCCATGATAATGCCTAAAATCGCGCCCGCCGTGCCTGCCGTGCAATCGGTATCTTCGCCCATATTCACCGCTATGCAAACGGTTTTTGCAAAGTCGTTTTCGCCGTATAAAAGCGAAATTATAAGCGCTCCCATATGCCATATAGCGTCGAATGCCTGCGAGCCGTGAGATATTTCGGGGTCGGGCGTTTGCGCCGGAACGCGCTCGTTTGCGGGAACTTCGTCCGTACCTTTCCAGTAGCCCGCCATCATTCCGAAGTTCGTAGGCGCGAGCCTGAACATTTCCTTTCTCGCTTCTTTCCAGCTTTTACCCGAATCGTAACATTTTATGGCCGTATCTACAGCGCAAACGATTTTGCAGTCTTCGGGGATGTAAGACTTACCTATTTCGATGAGTTTTCTTATATCTTTTTCAAAAAACGCAGCCGACTCGATTACCGCGCAGAACACTGCGGCATAAACGCCTTCGTCCGCGTGATCCACGGACGAATCGAAATAAGCGTAAGTTGCCGCGAGCTGAGGATTTCCAGCGCAGGCGCAAGCCCATATTTCGCTTCTGATCCACGCGCCGTTGCTGTCCTTGTTCGGGTTGCGCATTCTGCCGCAAAGCGGCGGCTCGATACCCATGTTAAAGTTGTTTTTACCTGTGCCGTATTCGGATAAAGTCGCGCAGATATAAGTATTCCAATATTCGGCAAGAACGTGAGAATCTATTTTCGCGCCCTCCAACTCTATGGCTCTCAACCAGACGAGTTGCAGATCCACGTCGTCGTTCGGCACGGGATGAGATATGTCCTGCTGAAACCAGTCGATATCGTAAACTCCCCTGAAACATTCAAACGGCGCGCCCAGCGTTCCGCCTATATTTTTGCCCGTGTAACACCCTAAAACCTTATCGTAGTAGTCGTTAAATGTCAATTTCATAATAAGTCCTTTTTAAATTTCAACGCCTGTAAATAATTTGGATAATCCCTTTTGCAATAAAAGCGCAAGCGGAAAAGATATACAAGAAACAAGTATTTTTATTGCCGCGGCATAATACGGATCCGGTCGCTTTATCTCGTTTATTATAAGAAGGGCTATGGTCGTAGTTCCGTATCTTCCGTTTTCGGCAAGCATAAGCGGCTGCATATATAATGTGAACGGCGTCAGCACGTACATCACGATAGCGATCGAAAGCGTAGGCCATATAAAAGGTATCGTAATGTTGAAAAGTTCGGTCATAAGCCCCGCGCCGTCGAGTTGGGCGGACTCGGGAACTTCCTCGGGTATACGCGACATTGCGCCCCAGATAAATAAAGAGTACAGCCCGAACCCGAACCATATAGTGTATACGAACAACGCCCAGTTCGCATAGCCTTCGGTAATAAGCCAGTTTATTTCTCTGCCGCCTGTTATAAACGCGAACAGTTTAACCATTATACCGCTCTGAAACGCGCCTCCGCCCGTATCCCATAATCTTCTGTAAAATTCCGACATAACCGCTGCGGGTATAATGTTGGGGATAAACAGGATTACGATTATGAGCCTGGAAAGCGGAACTTTCTTATACAGAAAGAAGCACATAAAAACGGTTATGGGAAACATCACGCACAAAACGACGGGCAGCCATGCGAACGACGTACCTATTATTCTGCCGTAGTTCTGACTTCCGAAAAGACGAAAAAACCTTTGAAAGTTTTCAAAAAATACGAACACTTCCTTTCCGTCTCTGATCTGTTTGAACGACAAAACCAAGCCGCCTAAATTTGCGTACACCGTGAAAATCGCGAAATTTGCAAGCGGAACGACAAGCATAACTATTATAAACACGATTTTCGACGGCGACAGCCTGTATTTTGATTTTTTTGCGGTAATCATATCTTCCATTCGTTTTTATTTGCGTCCCATTTTTTTAAGACGCAGGAAATTTCGTTTGCGGTGCAACCTTCGGCAATGCTCTTCGCCGCCTCGTAAGATTCGGCGCCCGCTATCCTGTTGAAGAATCCGCCTTCATAAGCAAAGAAAACGGCAAGAATATCTTTTTCAAGCACTTTGTTCGACGTAACGGCGTAAACCCTTTCGGCTTTGTCGTCGTGATAGAACCCGTTGAACGCCGCGAGCGTGAACGCGTCGAATCCGTCGGTATTTACTTTAACGCCTTTTAACGGTCTTAAAAGTCCGTGCGTGGCTTTTACGAAAGAGGAATAACTCTTTTCGGTGAGCATATGAATTAAAAACTGTTTTGCCAGATCCTTATTTGCCGCGCTTGCAGGTATTGCGAACACACCGTTATCGGCAGAGAAAAGCACGTTCGACGTATCTTTGCTGCCGTCGATGGATTTTTTGTCCGCATTGATATGGGGCATCGGCATATAGCCCGCGTCGAAGTTTTTAATTTTAATGTAATCAACCATTTCGGTCGGGAAATACGTTCCGCCCACGATCATAGCCGCTCTGCCGTTTATAAAGTTGGACTGCGCGGTTATCGCGGTGGCGCCCACCGAGCCGTCAAGCGTTATATCGGTACCTTTGCTCGTTTTTCCCTTAGTGAGTCTTGCCAGAGTGGAATATACTTTTGCTCTGCCTTCCTGCTGAACGGAATACACCTCGGGCGAGCCGAGTCTGAAGAACTCCTTCATCCCGTCTGCGCCGTAACATTCGGAAAGCCATTGCGGAAAATTGGTGTAAAGATAACCGTTTCCGTCTGCGCCTCCGAAAGTGAGCGGGGCAACCGAACCTTCGGTATCCTCGGCTATTTTATCGCAAAGCGTCCAGAATTCGTCCATTGTTTCCGGAATGGTCCAGCCGTAACGCTCAAACATCTTCTTATTGTAAATAAGTCCGCTGGGCGGGTTATCCTGCCACGGAATACCGAATTTTTTACCGTTTATGACCTTATCTGCCATAACGTTTGCGTCTATTACTTCTTCGACTTTTTTACCGCTGTCGGGAATAACGGACTGATAAACGTCGGTTAAGTCCTCGATATATCCTTTCGCTACGTACGATTCGTAATCCGCCGCGCTTACCAGAATAACGTCGTCCTTGCAGTTTCCGTTTTCGAGTTGGGTTTTAACCGCGCTTAAAGCGAGCGGACTTGCTTCGAGATAATACTTGACGCCAGCATTGTCCTGAAGAAACAACGAAACAGCCGAAGTTATCCAATCCGTGCCGTAACCTGCAGCATAAACGTTCAACGAAAGCGTTCCTTTTTCGCCTCTTTTACCTATTTTGCCGACGTCGTCTTTAACGGAATCGCCGACGGAACCTCCGTTGCCTCCGCCGCACGCGATAACCGATAAACTTGCCATAACGCAAAGCAGCAACGCGATTATTTTACCGAATTTTTTCATAAACATATCCTCCTGTCGGATTTTTATTTAACCGGTATCACGAAGTAACCTTCGCCGCAACCGATATCGAGTTCCAAAGTATTGTTTTTCAGGTTTTCCACAACTCTTTTGCCTTTTTTGCAGACAAGCACTTTATCGGCGTTTTCAAACTTTAAAGTAACTTTGTTATCCGCATGCTCAAAAGGCGAAGAATAGTTCATGACCATATAGGCGACGTTGCCTTTTTTATCCTTGAATTCCGAAACGAGCGCGTCCGCCGTTGCGTCGACAGAGGCTATCCCCTTTACTTTTTCAAGCGGAGAACGAAGTTGACTGTACGTTCCGCTTCCGCTCATACCCAAAGGCATCGTTCCCACCCAGTCGAAATTCATATACAACCTTTCAAACGATTTTATTTCGTCAAAGACCTCTTTTACGGCATAGTAACAAGCGAGTTTGTTGCCTTGCGGATCGACAAGCCCGGTGCCGAGATTATTCGTATCGCTGTCCGGCGCAAGATACGACCAGTAAAGGAACGTTTGCAACCCTTTCGCTCCGTAACACATCGCGCTGTATGCCTGCCATGCCACTTCGCTGTAAAGTTCGGGCGAAATGTAACTCCAGTGCCTTGTCGTCAGAATATAGATATAAAACGGAATATCGTATTTTTTCGAAGCGTCGGCAAACGTTTCGAGGTCTGAAAGCCACTGCGGGCGAACCGTTCCGCGAAGTCCGGCTTTCTGAAGCGGATAATGGTCGTACGAAATACAGGTCGGATTTACCGTTTCGACGAAATTGAAAACGTAATCCCTGAACGTATATTCTCCCGCGTATTTGCCGTAAAGTTGCGTATCGCTCGCGTATGACGGATACAGATTCACATAAAATTCGTATTCGGGATAATTTTTATACCACCAATCCTGAGCCGCCGCTATCGTATTGTAATAATCCATTGACGGCTCGTCAATAACGTGAAGTCCGCCAAAGGATTTATATGCGGCAAATTCGTCGATTCGCGCTTTGATTTTGCTTTCCTGCGCAAGAATCTGAGAATATGCCTCCTCGTAAGTAAGCCCCTTGCCGTTCTGACATATGTTGTGAAGCGACGGGTTTTCATAGTCCATTATGAGAACTTTTACGCCGTTCTTTTCCGCATTTGCAAGCGATTTAAGCACATGCTCGTGCGTGGTATCGTATATTGGCAGCGCAACGTTATAACCGCAATCTGCCATAACGCGCCAGTTTTCCTCGGTGTTGCAATCTTTTTCCAACCCCCAGGGAGTTCCGCGTTCGTTTTCAAAACCGTTATGCGGCGTGTCGAACGCGCCCAAACGCATGGTTTCTTCGGATTCCGTTATTTTATACGAAATCGCGGAAGTGTCGCTTTTTCCGCATGCCGAAAGCCCCAGACTTAAGGCTATCGACGACGCGCAAAATATCGATATAATCTTCTTATTCATAAAATCTCCTATCCCTTTAATCCGCCGCCGGCGGTAAACGAAATTATTTTGTCGTGCATGGCAATAAAAAGTATTACCACGGGCGCAACGGTTATAACCATTGCGGCAAACAGCGTCGGACGCTGAAACTGCGAAAGCGTGAGCGACAATTCCTGAAGCCCTAAAGCCAACGTCTTTAAACTCGGCAAATACATATACGAAGTGTAATAATCGTTCCACGTGTTGATGGCTGTTATTACCATTACCGCGCTCATCATTCCGAACGCCATTGGCACGCATATTCTGAAAAATATGGTAAACTCGCCCGCCCCGTCGATTTCCGCCGCTTCCACGTAACCGTTCGACATTGCGGAAAACAAACCGAAAAGCATCAGATAAAGTATTCCGAACGGCGTTGCAAACTGTATGAGTATTCCCCAGGTATCCATAAGATTCCAGTCAAGAAACAATTTATATATAACCGAAGCCGCGCCGAAATCGGGCAAAACCAGCGAGCCGAAACCTATCGAAACCAGAAATCCCCTGCCCGGGAAGCGGAATCTTGCAAGAACGTATGCCGTTGCCGTCGTGCTGGCGGTTGAAATCACAACGACCGACACAGTGAATATGAGCGAGTTTAAAAGCATTTTATAAAAACTCGTATCGCCGCCCATTTTAAAAACGTTTTGGTAGTTTTCCCAGAATATTCCGCCGTACTGTCCGGACGGAAAAACCCACGCGCCGCGCTCTAAAAAGTCGTCGATTCGCTTTAAGGAATTTACCAGCATATAATAAAGCGGCGTAAGCATCGACAAAGCGTAAACGAGCATTATGACGCCCGCCGCGATAAACACCGGCCTTACGCGCCTTACTCGTTTTTTACGTATTCCCTTTGCGGCGGGAGTCCGATTTTCTTTTCCTTTTTGAAAAAGTTTTGTCATTATAGAGTTCTCCGACATTTTTTCTTTGTCGCGCCCGGAAAAGACGCGACAAAGAGGAAAATTTATTAAACCTGATAGTCGTCGGCGTAAATGCCTTCCGCCGAATACATCATTATATAATCGCCCTGAGCGACGTTGTTCACGCACAGATAAAATCCGTTAGCGTTCTCTTCAAACGCCGTTTTTATGTTTTCCGGCGAGAATTCAACGATATTCCAGCCTTTCTTTAAAGTGTAACCTTCTTCGTCTGCCGCCGAGCAAGCATAAACGCCGTCTGCGGAACAATAGATTACAAATCTTATTTTATCATATTTTCTTAAATTTTCAACTGTAAGATATCCGCCGTTTTCCACAGCCGGGAAACTTACTCTCGTCCAGGAAAACGCCGCGTTTGCGGTAATCTTGATCGCCTTGCCGGAAAGCGCGTTCACAACTTCGTTGGTTGCGCTTATGCCGACGTAGGTCATATCGCTCGCTTTGTCGAAATTATTCAAGAGGTAGCCTTTTTTACAATTTACGGTCACGCTCGCTTCGCCTTCATATCCTTCGGATACGATAGTATAAGTAATCGTATATAAGCCTAAGACGTTTGCCGTAAACTTGCCGTCCGTTACGGTTACCGCCGAGCCGCTCGCGTCCGTCACGGCGACGGAACAATCAAGCAAAGCTCCGTTCGCGTCTACCGCGGTGTACGCGGGAATCGTATATTCGCCGCCGTATAAAGCGATCAAACCGTCTACAGAGTCGATTTTAAGTTCGCCGGCAACGGGCGGAACGTAATCGTCGGCATAAATTCCGTAAGCGGCGTAAAGCATGATGTGTTCGCCTGCGTTCAGACCGTTTACGGAAAGATAAAATCCGTTAGCGTTCTCTTCAAACGACGATTTTATGTTTTCCGGCGAGAATTCAACGACGTTCCAGCCTTTCTTTAAAGTGTAACCTTCTTCGTTTGCCGCCGTGCAAAGATAAACGCCGTCTGCGGAACAATAGATTACGAATCTTATTTTATCATATTTTCTTAAATTTTCAACTGTAAGATATCCGCCGTTTTCCACAGCCGGGAAACTTACTCTCGTCCAGGAAAACGCCGCGTTTGCGGTAATCTTTATCGCCTTGCCGGAAAGCGCGTCCACGACTTCGTTTCCGGAACTTACGGCAACGTAAGTTATATCGCTCGCTTTGTCGAAATTGTTTAAAAGATTACCCTTTTTGGCGTTTACGGTCACGCTCGCTTCGCCTTCGTATCCCGCGGTGATTACTTTATAAGTTATCGTGTACGCGCCGAGCGCCGCGACGGCGAATTTGTCGTCGTTTACCTCAACAACGTTTCCGCCTGCGTCTTTTACGGTAATTTCACATTCAAGTCCGGTTTCGCCGTGCGTTGCCGAATACGCGGGAATCTTATACTCGCCGCCCAGAAGAGCCGTAAGGTTGTCTGTCGAATTTATCTTGACTTCAACTTCCACGTCGGGTTGATAATCATCCGCATAAATCCCGTAAAAACTATCGAAAATAAGGTATTCGTTTTCTTTAAGACCGTTTACGCAAAGGTAGAATCCGTTTGCGTCTTCACGGAAATTGCCTGCGGCGACTACTCCGTTCATACTGAATTCCACTATATTCCAGCCTTCCGATACGCCGACGCTTTCGCTGTTGGTTGCCGTGCAGAAGGTTGCCGAAGAACTGCTGTACACCACAAACTGAATCTTCTGGAATTTCCGGAAGTTCTTCCAGGAAATATATCCCCCCTTACCGTCTTTCGCGCCGACCTGAACCTGAGCCCAACTCATACCGTCGGGAGCCGACGCTTTCACGCCTTTACCGTCAAACGTGTCCGCAAGTTCGCAAAGTTTTGTGGTTTCAACGTTGATAACGTAAGGCAAATCCGAAAGAGCGTCGAACGAATTTAAAAGCATCGCTTTTTTGCACTGCAAGGCTACGCTTTCGCTTCCGTCGTAACCGTCGGCGGTTATAACGTAAGTCAGTTCGTAATTTCCCGTAACCGAAGGCGTGAATTTATCGCCCGCGGAAAGAGTTACGGTTGCGCCGTTGCCGTCTTTTACGATCACTTCGTATCCGAGCGCGTTGCCGTCGGCGTCTATAGCGGTTGCCGTCGGAACGGTCATTTCTTTATCTTTTATTATAACGCTTCCGTTTACGGCGTTAATTCTGATTTCGCCCGCAACCGGCGGTTCGTAGTTTTCGGCGTACAATCCGTAAATTGCGTCGAATATCATTTCTTTTCCGCTCTCAAGCCCGTTCACGCAAAGATATATCCCGTTTGCGTCCTCGCTGAAATTACCCGCCGCGACAAAGTTTGCGATCGAGAAAGTAACCACGTTCCAACCGGCTTTTACGTCGTACTGCTCGTTCGCGTTCGCGGTGCAGAGTTTCAGGTCGTTGCCGACGTACACGACGAATACGAGTTTATCGTATTTCGCAAAATTTCTTGCGGTTACGAAGCCTTTTTCATCCTTAACCGGCAATCTTACCTGATCCCACGAGAAGTTATCGCGCGCGGTTATTTTTACGCCGTGTCCGTTATAGCCGTCCACGAGTTCTTTCGTAGCCGTAGTTTCGCCGTCTTTTGCCCAGGTCACGGAGTCGACGCTTTCAAAATCGTTGAACGTCTCGCCGCGTCTGCAAATAAAGTTTATGGTTGCATACCCTTCATAACCTTCGGCGCTTATCGCATATTCGGCGGTGTAAAGACCTACCACGTCGGCTTTGAATTTATCTCCGTTAAGTTCGACGGCCGCGCCGGTTTTATCCTTAACGGTCACGGTGTATTCCAGAGTTTTACCGTCGTAAACGGCGGTAGCCTTCGGGAGAGTCACTTCGCTTCCGTACAATACGGGCGTATTATCTATTCCGTTTATAGTAATATCGGCTTCGACGGTGGGGACGTAATCTCTGGGATAAATTCCTATAAAATCATCGAGAACCATCCAGAAACCGTTCGTTCCGTAACGGAGATTGAGCAAAAATCCGTCTTTCTCGGAAAATTGACCTTTGGTAAATTTCAGACCTGCCTGAATCTGCTCTCTCGTGAATACCATAATATTCTGTCCTGCGGTTATGGAGAAAGTTCCGTTGGCAAGACCGAGTTCGTTACTTTCGGACGCGTATACTGTAAGTTGTACCTTTTCGTATTTTAAAAGTTGATTTAACGTAATCATCTTTCCGTCCTTCTTTAAAGGAACGTATAACGAACGATAGGTGTAATTATCGGTTCCGGTTTCGGTGATTTTCACGCCGTTACCTGTCGACGCGAATTCGCTGTTTAATTCCATTTCGCAAGGATCGGCAAAATAGCCTACGTCGGAAAGCGATTCGAACCCGTTGAGAAGATCTGCCATTTCGCAGTTTATGCCCAACGTTTTCACGCTTGAATTGCCGCTTTTATCGGTCGCCTTGTACGATACGGTGTAAGCGCCGAGCACGTTTGCCACAAACGTATTGTCGGTTACCGTTACGGCATTACCGTCTTTATCCGCAACGCTTATTTCGGGAATAATACTCTCGCCCGAAGCGTCGCTCACCTTGCACGCGGGAATGGTTACGACGGAATTATAAATTACCGTCATGCCCTCGGGAGCGTTGACTATAATCATGGGCGCGGTGGAGTCTTTCACGCTTACGTCTATCAACGCCACGACTTTTTCGTTTTCAAAATAACTTATCGCGTATCCTTGCAAAACGACCGCCCTGAATTTCGCGTTGTTGATTTCTACCCGGGATTCGTCTTTGGCTTTCACTTCGAAGTCCAGCACCGCTCCGTCGCCGTTTACGACTTTGGGAACGATACACAGAGAGCCGATCTCTACGTCGATCGACGCAGGAATTGCTTCGCCGTTCGAAAGCATATATTTCGGCTCGTTTTCGCTCGTTCCCGCGCCACAGGAAACTAAGCATACCGATATCATGCTTAAGCATAATACCGAAAGTACAATTGCTAAAAATTTTCTTTTCATTTTTCCACCCTCCATGTAGATTGGCTTGATTTTACCACAATAAAATGTTATGATATAGTAAAAATTGCCTTAATTTTTGTAAAATAGTCCAAAAAGGAGTGAAATATGCATCCGAAAAAGTTAGAATATACCGGCGTTGCGGAATATCAGTATAAAGATTTATTCCAATCGGAAAACAAATTTCGTTACGCTATCTCTTACGTACACGACAATACGATTAAATTTTCTTTTCCTATAGCGATGCACAGTCACTCGTTTTGCGAAATCAATATTATAACGGAAGGCAGCGGCTGGCACTATATGGAAAACAACTGCGTTGAAGCCACAAAAGGCAGCGTTTACGTTATACCCGAAAATTTTCAGCACGGGTATTTCAGCGAAGATCCCGATAATTTTAAAATTCTACACATACTGTTAAGTCCTTTCTTCCTGGAGCGATATAAAGACGAATTACATTCCATTCCGGGTTTTACCATACTGTGGGATATAGAGCCGCTTATCCGCGACGGCTCGTCGCACGGCATGTTTTTAAGGCTGAACGAAACCCAACTTAAAACTTTAACGCCCGAATTCAACGATCTTCTGGAACACAGCGATGATAAACCGGAAAATAACATACAGGAACTTTCCAAGGCATTAGATATTATAAGTAAACTTTCGTCTCTTATGTTCGAAAGCCATAAAACAACGGATAAAAAACACTCTTACGACGAAAACGCAAATCTTTATTCTATAGTCAAAACGATGGAATACATGAAGGAAAATTACGGCGAGAAAATTTCTATAGATATGCTGCTTAAAATAGCGAATATGTCAAAATCGAATTACATAGCGAGTTTCAAAACGCTCAGCCGCTATACTCCGATAGAGTATTTAACCGAAATAAGGGTTGAAAAAGCAAAAGAAATGCTGTTTAACACGCAAAAAACCGTATCGACGATCGCTCAGGATTGCGGATTTTTCGATTCTTCACACTTCACTTCTACTTTTAAGAAAAAAACGGGACAATCGCCAAAGCAGTACAGAAAGGGAAAATCTTACGTTAACGATCAGTAATTGCGAACGAACTTTTTGAAATTATGCCGGACAAAACACAAAGCCGCCGCGACGAGCGTTTGCTCGTCG
>URKE01000035.1 GCA_900548285.1 uncultured Eubacteriales bacterium
ACAGGCAAAAAAGACGGCTTTAAGGCTTAATAGGGTTCGAATCTCTCTCGGCTAACGTGACGGCGGCGATTGCGAAAGTTGTTTGAAAAAATAAATTATTGTAAATAACCGCGATCGAATTATTGACAAATTATATAATTAATGCTAAAATTTTAAAGAATATTAACAATAAAATTGACGAATGTGGCTTCGTTTCGCAAACGTTCCGGTTTTGCGAAGCGCTTGTTTTTTTCGTCAAGGAGAGAAAGAATGAAAAAACTCATTGCTTTTATTTTAACACTCGCGCTTGCGACGACTCTTTTCGCAACGCTTACGTCGTGCGACGGCGACAGCAAGAAAGATACCACGGTTAAATACACGTGGGACATCACCGAAGCGGACGGCGAAGTTACGCTTAACGGCTACACCGTTTCGGACGGCGCGAAAGATCTCATCGCGGACAAGAAATACAAGGAACTTGCGAAAGGATTTACCGCCAACAATACCGACGGGAAAACCTATGACGAGAACACCGTTAAAACGGTAACCATTCCCGAAAAAGTAA
Organism: uncultured Eubacteriales bacterium; assembly: GCA_900548285.1. GTDB lineage: Bacteria > Bacillota > Clostridia > Christensenellales > Borkfalkiaceae > UBA10281. The sequence continues at coordinate 545 of URKE01000035.1, forward strand.
CTAAAATCTCGGCTAACGCTATCGACAGTCTTTCTTTCATCGAAGAACTCGTCGTCGGCAAAAACGTTAAAGAAATCGAACTCGGCGCGTTCTCGAACCTTTCCTCGCTCAAGAAAATAACTCTTCCGTTCGTCGGCTCGATGAAGGGCGCGGCAGACGTAACCAACGATATGATCGGCGCGGCAAACGCAAAGAAACTTTTCGGTTACATCTTCGGAACGGCTTCCACTTCGTCGCTCACTTCCTGCACGCAGACTTATAACGACGGGGCTTCGGGCAACACCGCGACTTATTACATCCCCACCACTCTCGAAACGGTTGTGGTTACGGGTACTATCGCTGCCGCCGAAAAGACGATTAAAGTCAACAAAAACGAGGACGGCGAATACGTTCTTCCCGCCGAAGGCGAAGAGGGCAAATACGAAATCACCGTTAAAACTTATGCGGATTGCGCCGTTCAGCCTTACGCTTTCTACGGCATCACTACCATAAAGACCGTTTACCTTAAAGGAAACGACGTTTTCGCGAACACGTTCAACGGTTGCACCGCTCTCAAAAACGTTTACATCGAGGGCGAAAAAGTCACCGTAGGCAAAAGCGCGTTCAACGGTTGCACCGCTTTGAAAAACGTTACGACAGAAGAAAAAGTCGGTTTCAAGGGCATTGCCGTAATCGGTGAAAGCGCGTTCAGCGGTTGCACGACGCTCGGCGTAAGCAGCGAATTCGCTCTCGGACAGTTCAACCTTACCGATTGCGAAAAAATCGGCAAAAGCGCGTTCAGCGGCTGCACCGGTCTCGTAACCGTAAACCTCAGCGCAAGTATTCCGCTTGACGACGGAGTTTCCGTCGAAGAAAAGGCGTTCAACGGTTGCACCGGAATCATCGCCGTAAAGAAAGGCGATACCGTCGTCGTTTCCAAAGACGTTCAGATGATAAAAGGCAGCCCGCTTGCAAAGATTTTCTCCGGCTGCTCGGATACTCTTTACAAAGAAGATAAAAAAATCTGATGACGATCGCGTAGCCGAAAACCGCATAACCGTATTTACCCCCGCAAACAAGAGCGGACACATCGGGTAAGTTCGGAAAATCCGGCAAACCGACGACAAATTTAAACGAATAATTTAAAAGCATATTTAAACCCCCCGCGACCGGTTTTTAACCGCTCGCGGGGGTGTTTTTTTACTCGTTAGGGATTATTCCATTCGTAATCACTAATTACCGAAAAGGCGTCTTTTTCGCAATTTTCCGCGACCTTTCGGGCGCGGGAATGATGGACAATCAGTAACAATCGCGCAGACTAGCCGAGCTCTGCAACGATCAGATTCATCCTTGCATGGAAAGGAAAAGAAGACGAAAACGAAACGGCCGTCGCTCTGCCCGACTTGTGTTTAAGAAAAATCAAAGCAGGATAATAAATTTGTTGTTTTTCTGCGATAATCGACTTATAAGCAGACTTTCGGATTGTATTGCCGCTTTATTTCTCACATAAAAACCGCATATAAAAGACCTTGAAACCGAACAATCACAGTTCGCATTTCAAGGTCTTTTCAATAGGGATTCCGGACGTTTATATGGAAGTTCGGTCGTTAAACCACGTACTTGTCGCTTGTGTGCAGAATTTTCACTTCCGTTTCGGTAAACGCAACGTATCTTTCGAGCGAATAATTTTCTCTTGCTCTGTCGATTCCGGCAAACTTTGCCGCCAGAACGAACTCCTCGCGTTTCCGCGCTCTGTCTTCTTCGTTTCCGTTCGGAAAATACGAATAGTAGTTGATGTAAATCAGGTCGAGCGGAGTGGTTTTTACGCCCGCAAGGCGTCTGAGGTAAACTTCTCTCTCGTTACCCGCAAAGCGTTCCTTTATCTTTATTTCCCCGTCTTCGATCGCTTTAATCGCTTTTTGAAGCATTTCGTAAGGGTTATTTTCGCCGCTTGTGAAATTGCCGAAAGTTGTGAATTTTATATCTTCGCCGTCGGCAAGTTTTTTGGCGTAGTTATCGGAAAACAACCGTATAAACTCTCTTACGTTATCCGCGGCAACCGAATAATACCCGTCGATATACTCGTCTATAAGTCGATTAGCAGACTTTTTACTTCCGTTCATCAATTGCCGGTAAGCGTAAGCGCGCATATTGCACTGCCAATTTTTTCGGCTGTCGTTACTTCCCTGCATACAAAGATAAGTTATGCCGTAATTCTTGAAACCTTTAACGTTAGCGTCTATGTTTTTGAACGAATCGTAATAACCGAAATAGTTATTGAAAGCAATATCGTAAGCCCAGAACCAGAACTCTTTTGCGATATATCCCCACTCGCGCGTCGTCTTGATTATTTCTTCCTGTCGCGCGTCGAAATAGTGATAAGCGGCGTTGGAAAACAGCGCGAATTGTATCACGAGATTTTCGTCGGCGATCACGCTTTCGTCAATCGGGACGATTTTTCCGTTTTCTTGTTTTACGGGCGCTTCTTTTGTATAATCATAAGCGAAAGTCATGAGTTTTACCGTTTTGCCGAGATTCTTTTTCGCTCTTTCGTTCACTCCGCGTATAACGGCGTTGCAAAACCGCACCAGCAATCCGCTGCGTTTATATTTCGCGGCTAAACGGCGATTGTTTTCATCGTCGAAATAGTCCGAACCGTCTTCCTGCGTAAGCATAAAAGTCGTTACGTCAGGATACGTTACGACGTCTTTATACATTTCGTCGATAACCGCTTTCACAACGCTTTCCGACGTTTTTTCGTCGACCGTTCCGTCTTCGCAAAGCCCGTTCGTTATATCGATCGTAGTCATTTTTTCGTCGTTGACGACTATGTGACGATAGAATTCGGGGTGAGTATTACCGTACTTTTCGTAAGGAACGTAATAGTGGAAGTTATGAGATACGTTCCTGCCGTAAACTTCGATCTTGCCGCCGTGAGCGTCGTCGGATTCGGTATACACGTCCTTTATTCTGACCTTCGCCATAAAGTCCTGATCGGCTAAACTTTGAAAAGTATCTCCGACGAGATAAGTCCGCATTTCGAAAAGCGGTTCATAGACGTATCTTTCCACCTTAACGACGTCTTTTTTCGGAACGATTTCGCAATCGGCGGTCAGAAACTTAACTCCTAAACACTCCTCGACGAACGCGAAAGCGGCGTAAACGACCGCCATTTGCGTTTTGCCGGTTATCGTTATATCGTTACCCTGCGCGTCGATTATGAACCCGTCCGCATGAGGCGTGCCGAGATTCGCGTCGACTTTAAGAAGAATTTTATATTCGCCGTCATCGGATAAACTGACGCCCGTAACCGCGAAAACGTATTTTTTTATCGTTTCCGTCGCTTTTTTTTCGACCGCTTCCGTAAGTTTTTCCGCGCGAACGGAATATTTATTCAGAGTTTGATTGTCAATTGTCAGCATCTTGTTATTTGAGAACTACGAGTACACCTTCGCCCGCCTCGAGCGTAAGCGGCAGATTTTTAGCCGCGACTTCCGCCGATACGGCGCGCTGAATTACTTCGTAGCCATAGGTTTTATCAAAGTTGAGAGTTACGTTCGCCTTATCCTTTCTCGAATAATTGACGACGTAGAGCGCGGTGCCGCCGTTGTAATCGAAACAACCGACGAAACAATCGTCGCCTGAAACGGAAGTAAGTTGACGGAATTTACCGTCTCTTATAAGTTCCTCTCTGTCGTCCGCCTGCGTATCGGCGAGAAGATTTGCTTTTTCGCCGTGTACTATCATACCGATATTCGCGCTGTTCATCAGAACGTGGTCTATCGCCTTAATCTGCGTGTTTGCTTTCTGAACGTAATAATACCAGCGCGTTTTATTGCCTGCCGCCGAAATTATGCCGTTACGGTCGAAATCGTAAGTTCCGCCGGGCGCGTAAGCGAAATGCACAGGCTCGACGAGCGGAAAGTACTGTATTGCCTTGCAGCCGTAGCAAAGCGCGATATTCACGTCGAACAACAGTTCTCCCTCGTCGGGATACGGATCTACCGATTCGATTTCCTGCGCGGCGTCGTTCCATTGACCGCCGGCCTGCAACATTCTCCACATCGGCACTCCGTAATTATTCGCAAGCGAACGAATTTGCGAAAGTTGCGTGAACATCATCGAAAGTTCTTTGTCGGGCGTGTCCTTTTGCGTGTAGAAATAACCCGTGGCCGACAAAAACGGCACTTTAATTTCGCCGTAAATCTTATCGAAATATTGTTTCTGCGTAATTTGCTCTTCCCAGCCGCCGTAAGTCAGATCGCCGCCGCCGTAGCCGAGCGAATTGACGTATAGTTCGGCATTGCCGTAGTCCACTTCGCGTAAGACGTCGTAAGTTGCCTTCAACGCGTCGAGTTGATACCAGAAGGGTTCGTCCGCGCCCTTTATTCCGAGGAAGGAATCGTACGCGGCGTACGCGGAAATGTAATTCGTCATTTCGGTCACGCCGAAAGGCATTTTATCGCCCGCGGTGTAGCGTTTGGAAGCGTCGTCCTGTCTTCCGCAGAACGACGTTATCGAATTGACGTTCGCGAACAGACCTATTCCGTATTTTTCACCGAGTTCGAGCGTCCTTTTTACCGTAGCCGAATCTTCGTCTCTGGAATACACCACCATATTTACGCCGGCGTCGGAGATAAGTCCGAAATACTTATCGCTTACCATCTGAGGAATTTCAAGTCCGTCGATAGTTCCGCCCGAATTATAAACTCCGTAAAAGCCGCCGATCGGCATAACGTCTTTACCTCCCAGAAAGTCGAAGTAAAGCGAGTTATATTCGGCCGCTACGCCTTTTTCGGAAACGTAGTAATTACCGTTGGTAAGTTTTTTAACGTCGTCGGCTGTCGTCTTGTTTGCGCAACCCGCGGAACAAACCGCAAGCGCGCCAGCCATCATAACGGAAAGGGCTTTCTTATTCATGGTCTTTTCTCCTTTTCACAAAAGCGATAGCGCCTAATATCGGCAAAATCGTAAAGCCGCTCAAAGCCGCTCCGCAACCCGATTTTTCCGAAGTCGTTTTGCCGATTTTGTTCGTTATAAGGTCGCCGTCCGACCACTTGTCTGCGTAAACGAAGTCGGGTTCGGTTCTGTTTTTAACTCCGTTATACTCTATTTCGACGTTTTGCGGACGAATATCCTTGTTGACGATTTTTATATTATCGAAAGTATAACCGCAATATCCGTAAGCCATAATCGCAATGCTTCCGTAAGGAGTATAACCTAAATCGTTTGAAAAAAGCGGTTCGGCAGGATAAGTTTTGCTGTCCGAAAGTTTATACCACACCGAAAAAACTCCGTCTTGCATAGATACCTTATAGTTGTATATTTTGCCTTCGTTCTTTTCGCTTAAAATATCCATTTCGACGGTTTTATACGTTGAAGGATATTCCTGCATTTTAGTGCTGTTAAGTTGGTTGTAAAGTCTATTTATCTTTCCTTCCACTTCCATAGTGTAAAGCACGTTTGTACGGGCGTGGTTGTCGAAAGAGCCTCTTCCGGTAGGTGCTTCGAGCGAAAATCCGAGCCAGCCGCTCGCCTTTTCTTTCACGACGTTTCCGTCCGCGTCTGTCACGGTCTTTCTCGTTACGTCGATAAGATCAAAAGTCATTTCAAAGTTGGAGTACGAGTATACCGAACTTATAAAGCACGGACGCCCCGTGAAAGTCAACGCGCCGTTTTCCACCTTTACTCCGCCCGACAGATTAGTTCCGTCGTTGGGGTCGGAACGAGTATAGAAGGCGTTGCCGTTGTATTCGTCTTTATCGAAAGATTCGGTAAGTTCGATAGGCGTGGCGGCGTTGGTATAGTCGTACGACTTAATCTTAACCGCCGATATCGTCGCTTCGCACACAGTCGTCTGACCTATGCAAACGCGCCCCGAAACGGAATGGTCCGTGTTGCCAACCGTCGCGTCGTCGCACAGCACGTACGGCGCGGAAACCCCCGCGGGAGCGATCGTAACGGTCATATACCCGTCCGTAACCAAAGACGCGTTAAGCGTGAAACTGCTGCCGAAATCAAGCGACGGATATTCGACGGGAGCAACTATATCCGTCTTTGCCCCGCTTTCTTCGTCGAATTTGCAAACGCCGACTTTGAGCCGATCGTTATCGTTGACGAAATACACCTCGCTCGTCCCTTTTTCTCCGAGTTCGCCCGCGATTTTATCCATTCCGTACGAAACCGCAAAGCGGTTGTTTTCACCGCTCGGAATATCGGAAATCGTCAGCGTGAAAGACGAGGTATAAATTTCGTCTATTCCGTCGGCGGAACAATCCTTAAAAACAGATCTCGTGGTAATCCTTGCGTCTTCGCTGCAATCGCCGTCGAAAACAACGGCGTCGTTCTCGGATTTTACGTTGCCGGCAATTCTCCATTTACCTTTGTCGAGTTGACCGGTAATGGAAGCTTTATCCGCAACGTTAACGTTCGATTTACCTGCGTTCGCAACGGTAACGGCAGGAAGGGCGCACAGCGCGAGCGCAATGCACGCAGGCGCGATTTTTTGTAATAATTTCTTCATTTTTTACCCCTTTATACCCGCGTTTTTAAGCCACATCGTCCAGCCCGTCCTCGCGTCGTTTACGTTATTTTTGAATGCCGTCCAGAGAGCAGCCGCGCTCTGCGGATTATTCGTAGTAGTGAGTTGACCTACGATATCTACCGTGCCGTAAAGGTGAAGAGTCGCCGTTTTTGAAAATACGGGGCTCGTCGCGTTACCGTCGGTTACGTTGGTGTTGGTCTTACTTCTCGCGTATTGCTCTTTTTCGTGAGCCGTCCAGCCCGAAGTGTTTACGAGAGTTTCGTCCGTAAGGTTTGCGTTAGCCGAATAGTGCGTGGCGTTTATGAACTTTGCCAATCCTTCGTCGGAATAATAGTATTGAATAAATTTCTTTACGCCTTCCTTTGCGTTGGTATATTGGTTGACGATCATGGCGTGTTCGCTGCCGTTGTTATATACCATGGTTCTCGCGGCGTAAACTCTGTCCCAATCGGCTTGCGATACGTCGTAGCCGCTGCCGGTAAGCGAAACGGTCGCGCCGTTGTCGAGCACGTTATCGACAGCCGAAACAAGCGCGGCGAGTTCTTCGTCGTCGGCTACGGTGTCGAGTTTCTGGGCAAGCGCGCTGATAACGGGAGTACGCATCATCTTTATGTTCTTTTCTTTAAGCGCGTCCACCTCGCCGAACACCCAGTTGCCGTTTACCATCATGACCGCGTCGCCGAGATTGAACATTCTTGCGACCTTAAATTTGTCGGGGTCTTCGATACTCGTCTTGCTGTTAAGTAACGAGCCGAGAACGTCGAGAGCCTGTTTTCTGCCGTCCGTTTCGCTCAAATAAACGTCTTTCGACGGGGTTTTGCCCGACTCGTCTTTGAGTTGAAGCCAATTTTTGTTGTAATAATCGAGCCCTGCGTACTGCGCCATCCATGCTTTCACGAGATATTGATAATAACCCATTCTGGCGTCTTTAAGTTGGACGAAAGACGTTTTTTTACCGAGTGACGTAACGAGGTCTGCAAGTTCGTCGGTCGTTCTCGGAACGTCGATTCCCTCGTTTTCGAGAACGTCGGCATAGTAGAAAATACCCGTCGTCGAGCCTGCCCAACCGAGTGTTTTCAACTCTCCGTTTTCGTTTTTAAGCGATTCGTAGAGAGATTTGTCGTATTTGTCCTTAATCGATTTCGTTTCGCCCGGTATGGTTTCGGTAACGATTTCGGAAAGGTCGGCGAACAAGTCTGTGTAGTTCATAAAAATCGACAACTGATTGAAGTAAATATCCGTAGTGTCGTTTTTACGTTTCTGCAAGGAATTGGCAACAGTCTGCGCGTTCTTGCTCGTTCTTAAATCTACTTTATATTCGGGATATTTATCCATAAAGCCGGAAACTATATCTTCCATAAAGGTCTTTCCGAAACTACCTTCCCAGAACGATATTTCGATATCCGTCGCGCTGTTGGGCTTTTCCTTGTTGTTACAACCGGCAAACGCCGCGCAGGCAAGCCCCGCAGCGAGAGCCGCCGCAACGAATTTAACTGATTTTTTCATAATTTAACCTCCTATTCTTTTATACCGCCCAAAGATACGTTACTCATAAGCACGTTGTTGAAAAACGCGAAGATTACGAGCGGCGGTATGCACGTTATAAAGTAAGCCATATAGAGAATATCGAAGTCGCCGCCCGATTCCGTTCTGAAAAGGTATATACCTACCGAAAGAGTGGGCAGTTCGTTAAGATATAACAAAGCCGTCGAATAGTTGTTCCACTCCGCCATCCATATCATAAGGAATATCGCCCCGAACATCGGGAACGCCTGCGGAAACATTACGCGGAAAAATATCGTATAATCGCCTGCGCCGTCTATTCTTGCGGCTTCGGCGTAAGTATTGCTTACGTTCTGGAAAAAGGCGTAGAAATACATATAGTAAACGCCTATGCCCGAAAACGAAGTTATTATCATAAGCCGGCTGTTCAGAAGCCCTAACTTATCGAGTAAAAGATACATACTTCCGCCCGTGCCGTATATCGGAAGTATCATAGTTATAAGCGAAGCGATAAAATAAGCGCCGGAACCGGGGAATTTATATTTACAGGTAACGTAGGCGAGCATCGCGGTACACGAAGCCGAGAAAAACGCGCCGATTACCGAAAAGTACACGCTGTTAAAAAGCATTCCCCAAAAGCCCGTGTCGTTGATTTTCAACATTTCCATCATCTTGGGAATATTGTCGAAACGCCATTTGGTCGGGAGCGCGAACGGGTTGGCGACTATATCGTCGGGCGTTTTCATTCCCGACATAAAGCACCACCACAGGCAATACAGATACGAAAACGCGACGAGCGCGAATATCGCGAAGATTATGCAATAAAGAACTCTTTCCGACGCGCTCCGCTTCTGCCAGCCGAGAAAATGTTTTTTGACTTTCATCAATACTCCACCCCCTGAAATACCTTACCCGAAATTTTTCGGATAGTAAGCGATACCGCGCAGGATATTACCGTTAAGAACAAGCCGAGCGCGGACATATAGTTGAACGCGTTGGACGAGTTGTTTATCGCCACCGAATAGACTTGCAGATACATCCAGTTGGATATGGTCTGCGTGCCTTCCGTACCCATGGTAAGCAGGAAAACTTGTCCGCTTGCGCCGAATATGCCGGCAATCTGTAAAACGAACATAAGCGCGAAAGTCGGCCATACTATGGGAATAATTATCCTGAACGCCTCCTGCACCCAGTTTACGCCGTCTATCCTGGCGGATTCGATAACCCCGTCGGGGACTCTCGAAAACGTTCCGCCCCAGATAATCAGGTTGCCGGGGAACGTCAGCCATACCATATTGAGAAGTACGGCTTTGTTGGCGAATCTCGAATCGGAAAATATCCGCGGCGGCTCGGAAAGCCCGCAAATTTTCTGCACGAGATTTCTGCATGCGTCGGTTTCGAGAAGATTATAGTAAATCGCGCAAAGCACAACCGCCGACAATATGCTCGGCAGATAAAATATTACCCGGAACGCCTTATACAGAAAAATCTTCTTATACAGAAAGTATGACACGAATACTCCGACGATGAACGTTATCATATTTACGCCGAAAGTTATAAACGTGTTTCTGAAAGCCTCTTTCATCTCGTCGTTAGGAGGAAAAAGATTGGCGAAAACGTCTTTAAAGTTATTCAGCGTCCATATCTTTTCTCCGTCGATATTCTGTTGAAAGGACATCACGAAAGCGTCTAAATTGACGTAGACGTAAAACACCAGAAACGTAATCGTCGGCAATATTACGAACGAAAGAATGAAGCCCGCTTTTTTTAATTTATACGCAACACCGTATCTGATCATTTTACCTGCCGCCTTCGCGTTTGTTCTTTAAGCCTAAAATCATTGCGGCAAGCGGAATAATCGCAAAACACGAATACGCGATATGTCCTCCGCATCCGCCTTTGCTTTCATTTGTGGGGTTGACGTGTCCGCCCTCCTCGTTGAAAACCGCGTAAAAAGTCGTGGATTCGGTTATCGTTTTATCGGCTTCGTACGCTTTTCCGTCGGAAGTTCTCCACCCCGCGAAAACGTAGCCGTCCTTTGTCGGATCTGCGGGCGCGGTCGCGAAATAGTCGCCCGAGGACAGCGTTTCGCTCTTGACAGTCTTTCCGTCTACGACGAAAGTAACCGAATATTTCAGCAATTTTTTGTAGACGGTTTCGCCGAGAACGAGTTTGCCTATAGTATATGAGCCTTCCGCGGTGTTTTCGCCCTCGATAATCTCAACTATCCCGCCCGAATACGCGGCGAGATTTATATCGGTTTTAACTCCGTTTACCGACTTATACGATTGCTCGCCGAAAACGTAATAATCGCCGCTTGCCGCGCTCAGATAAGTACCGTAAATTCCGGAATTTTCGACGCGGCGTTTCATAACGAGTTTTACGTCGTCTTTCGGCATAACGAAAGAATATTCGCCTTTGCCGAGCGAGGTAACGGGTATTGCAAGTCTTGCGCCGTCGGAACCGTAAACGAGCGGCGAACCGCCGTCGTCGTCACCGATATATTTAACGGTTACCGTTTTGCCCGCGTAGCCGTAACAGTTCTCCTCGTAAGTATACACCATACGAGCGTCTTGCATTCTGCCCATGGCAACGCCGAGATTGTATCCGTCGGCATCCGTAATCGAAAAATCGGTAAGCGTAGCCTTTATTATGGCTTCGGCGTTATTTGCGTCCCATGCTATACGCCCCGTACCAGCGGCATCCGTAACGGCTGCTTCGGCAGTCTGGAACATTTTAGCCATCACGGGCGTCTTTTCGCCTATCTTAACCGAAAAGGCGTGCGCGGTAACGTCGTAAATTATATCCGTATATTCATCAACGGAATAAATATCGCCTTTTGTCGGATTCGAACCATCGCCAAACACGTACCAATGATTCGTTGTCATGGGTATATAAGCGTATGCAATATCTTTACTGCTTCCTCTAACAAGTCCGTTGAAATTAGCGCTTGTAACGGCGGAAGAATATGAAACGGTTTTGAATTTAAGACGAATATTACCGCTCGTATCGCGTTTATTGTATAAATACGCGCCATGGGCGTAACTTACGTCCATGGTAACGGAATCGTCCATTTTAAGGGTATATGCGCCCGTATCGAGCGCAAATTTCTGATTTTCTGCGGTATTCTCGGCTTTTGCGGAATAACCGTTTATTCCGCCGAAAGCGGCGGTTGCCGCCGCGCACACGGCGACAACCGCTCCGCATAATACGGATATAAATTTTTTCATAGTTTCGTGTTTTGTTATTTATTATATTATTATTTTATAAGTTTAACCGCGTTTTTTCTTTAACGCTACGAACGCCATACCGACCGCAACAAACGTAAAACCTAAACCGCTTACGGACCCGAAGCAACCTCCGCTCTGAAGTTTTGCAATTTTAAGGTCGGCTTCCGTCGCGGGGGTAGTTCCGTTTTCGTCAAGGAACAATTTGCCGCATTCCGCGCATTTGTAATGTTCTTTAACGCCCTCTTTGCTTTCGGTTGCGGCAACCATTTCTACCTTCTCGAGAGTATGTCCTTTTGCGGGAATTTCCTGCGGTTCGGTCAGAACTTCGTTACATACCGAGCAATGCGAGCCTTCGGTCTTGCCCGGTTCGGTGCAAGTGGGAGCAACAGCCGCGTCGGTAACCGCGGTATGTCCTTTTGCGGGAGTTTCCTCGACTACTTCTTTACCGCATTCGCAAACTTTTTTATGCGAGCCTTTTTCAAGACAAGTTGCGGCGGTAACTTCCTGCCATTCGCCGTAAACGTGAGCAACGGCGTCGAATTCAGCCGTATAGGTTACGTCGCCGGTAACGGCCGCGATTTCTTTATCCCAACCCTTAAACGTGAAGTGATTATCGTCGTCGTAAGGTTTCACGGGAGCGGTTTCGGGAGCAACGGGAGTTGCGCCGTAGTCCAGAGTTTCGGTTTTAAGCGTTTCGTCGTCGTAATTCTTGAACGTAACGTTATATTTGTTTACCGTTCTCGTTTCGGTATAAGTCTTGCCTTCTTCAAAAGGAAGTTCGGCGGGAAGGTCGTGAGAATACGTGTATTGAGCGTCATCGGTTCCGAGTTTTGCTTTAACTCCTTCAAGTTTCTCCGCTCTGTTGCTTGCGGTATACGCGATGTTTTTCTGCGTACCGTCGCCGAGAGTCAACGTAGCGTTGTAAACCTTTTCTTCCGTACCCGAAGTAAATTTCGAGAATACGAAAGAGCCACTGTCATCGTTGATTGCGTTCATTCTGAAACCGTGAACCAAACCGTTTTCGTCCGCAAGGAGTTCTGCGTTTACCTTTACGTCGATATTTTTCTCAAACACGTCAACCCAACCTTTGTTGACGTTTATGATTTCGGTATTCGTTCCGTCGAGTTTAGCGATTTGTACGTGCCCGACGGCTGCGTTATTCCACAAAACCGCCTTAAAATCTATCGTCTTAACTTTTTCGGCGGCAACGGGATATTTCAATACGATATTGTAAAGCGAATCTTTGAAATCTCTTCCGCCATACGTAAGTCCGTGTTCATCCCATTGCGGAACGCCTGCCCAGTTAGAAGTCAGGAAACCCCACGCGTTATTTTCGGTGGTCGTGTGCTTTTCATCAAGTATTGCCAAAGGAGTTTTTTCATGAACGGCGGTAATATTGCTGAATATCAGATGCGAACCTGCGGGAATATCCGTAATCTCAAAATCAAAACCTTCTACCAAACCGTTTTCGTTTTCAAGACCTTTCGCTGCAATACGCATATCGAGGTTGCCTTCATAATTTTCTGGGTCGGCAGTCGACGCGTAGTTAAAAATATACGCGGATTGATTTACCTTGTCGCCGCCTAATGCGTAAACCTTAAACGGAAGTCCGCTTCTGTTTCCGCCCCAGATAAGGGCTTTAAAACTATAATAATCAACAAAGTCGACAGGCAACGGATTGGCAAATTTTATAGTTGCTTTCAATGTTCCGCTTACGTTCGAAATTCTGTTTCTTAATTTGTTATCGATCCAAATTTGAATACTGCTAAAATTATCCTGTTCGAGCGAAGTACTGTTTGCGTAATCGATTCCCAAAGAAGTGACGGCGGAATTCGTAAACGTAAAATCACTTATGAGGAAATAATCTATAGACATATCCGGCGCGGTCATTATGAAACCATCCACTTTTCCTTCCGCGTTTTTTATATCGGCAGTACGCAACGTTACCCAAAGTTCATTCGGAGATACGCTCTTTGCTTGAATACCATACACAGCGGCGTTTACAGATTTATCGCCAGCAAGACCGCTGAAAGTCGTATTAAGATACTTTGCGCCGTTAGCCCAGTATAATGCCTTAAAAGTCATATATTCATAACTATCGGCGTTTACCGCAGTAGCCAACGTAAACTTTACGTTCGGCGCTTCGGTAAGTTTTTGAGATAATAAAGTCATTCCGCAGTTATTCTGAACCGTAGTAATCGTTCCGCTTGCAACACTCGTAACCAAATCGTAATGCGTGTCTGGAGCGGCCGTCGCATAAGCGTACGCTTCGGAAGCCTTAACGGTCAACGTGTCCGAAGTTTCGGTTGCGGTTTCGTCGGCGGCTTTAGCAGCGGACGAGCCTAAGGTTGTCAATGCGTACGCGCCGACCGACAAGGTCATTGCGAGCGCAAGACAAAGAGTTAAAAGTTTTTTCATTTTTATTTTCCTCCCATTTCGGAATTTTTTTTCATATATTCACGTCAGGCGTTATTCGTTATGCCGGCCAAGAATAAAACGAATCTTGCCAAAACGTTGCCCGGAAAGGCAGAACCTGCGGAACTTATTTGCGTTTTTTCTTTAACGCAACCGCCGCCATGCCTAACGCCGCGAGCGCCGCGCTTGTTCCGCCCAAAGAGCCGCCGCAACCGCTTTCCTTCGTCGATTGAGCCGAACCGGATGCGGACGTCGAATCAGTCGAATCCGCCGATTCCGTCGATTCCGTAGAATCAGTCGATTCCGTCGGATTCGGGTTGACCGGGTCTGTTCCGCCGATCTTTTCGTACACCGCGATAACCGTTCTGTCGCCGCCGTTTAAGTTATTATCTTTCCACTTGCCCGTATAACCTTCTTTTTCGGGTACTTTCGGCTCTGTGACGTTCTTGTTTTCTACGGTATAAGTCTGCTTATCAACCGTTTTTCCGTCGGCTTTGAACGTAACCGTGTACTTTATAGCCGTATACTTAGCGTTTACAATCTGCGTCTGATTGTTTTCGGGTTGGAAATCTTCCCAAACGCCCTCGTAATATTTTTTATTCGGAACGGCCGGCGTGAAATCTGCCTTGTTTTCGCCGTCGGCGTAAGCTACGACTATATCGTCCGCCACTCCGCTTCTGAACGTTATTTTATAAAGAGCGACTTCGGTTTCTTTTGCGACCGTATAAGTTACGGTCTTTTTGGTTTCGTTGCCGCTGTTGTCGGTCGCGGTGATAACGCAGGTGTGCGTTCCCGCGGTAAGTCTGCCCTTGCCGTCAAGCGCGCCGTTTGACCATTCAAGGCTTACGTTTACGCTGCCCGAATTGTCCGTAACCGTATAATCTTCCATCGGATACGCTCCGTCGGTCGCCTTTACGTTATCCGCCTTTACGGTTATTGTCGGGGGAACGTCGTCGCTCGTCGGTTTTTTTGTTACCGTAACTTCGTCTATATACATCGTAGTCGCGGCTTCCGACCTTAAAGCCAACGCGAATTTACCGAGCGTTCCGCCGTTAATGCCGCAAAGATCGTCTATTTCGGAATCGGTAAGCGTAATCGTTATCCATTGATCTTTTGTGGCGGTTACGTTATGCCTGAGTATCCAGTTGCCGCCCGGTTTCGGAATTCTCACTTCGGGATGTTTTTTATTATCTTTCGGCGTGGAACAAACGTAAACTCTGAAAGAAATCCCTTCTATTTTGCTTCTCGTCAACTTCTGCGACGAAAAATCGAGAACGATATCCATCTGATGTTTTGCGGCGGTCTGTTCGGAGGCGGTCATTTTAATAACGCTACCGGTATACCCTGCGGGAACGTTCTGACTTGCCGCTTCTTCCGCGGTCATCACCGCGACGGCGGAACCGTCGTAGACGTTTACTCCCGCTATCTTTTCGCCGGTATAACCGAAATTTCCGTCTGCGAAAATCGGTAAGGGCGGAGCGTCGGGCGTCGCGGGGACGCTCGGAACGCTCGGAACGTATTCGGGAATCGCCGTTACGCCCGTTAAAATATCGCGGACCGAATTCAGTTCGGCTTGCGTAACGCCTATCGACAAAAGAAAATTACAAGCCTTGTCCTTAAACGTTTCGCCGTCCTTGCTTTCTATGAAATCACAAAGTTTGTTTATCGAGCCTGTCTGTATATGCGGGTTATTTGCCGCCGCCGTCGAAAGCCACGATAACTCGTATTCTTTAACTATATCGTATCTCGACACGCCGCTTACGGCGTAAAGCATAGCCGCGAGAGTTCCCGTTCTGTCGCGCCCAAGCGAACAGTGGAAGCCTATCGGATAATTATCCGGGTCGGCGCATGCCTTAAATTCTTTCACGAACTCCTTAACGTAACTTTCCGCGCCGTTAAGTCCGCTCTGTATTCCGTTTCCGTCCGCTTCGTCTACGTAATAAGGCGCGTTATAGTTAAGTCTCCGGACGTTTTCGCCGAGCGGCGAAACGGTATTGCTTTCGCCGCGAAGGTCTACATCCGTTTTTACGCCGAGCCTTTTAATCTGTTCTTTACCTTTTTCGGTGATTGAATCGAAATGCGCCGAACGATACATTATTCCGTATTGTATAGTCTTTCCGTCGGTCGTTACGAGTCCGCCGACGTCGCGCATGTTCTTTACTCCGTCTATATCCATAGTTCTGACGTACGCCGTCGGAGTAAAGGTATAAACGTTTGAAAACTTCTGACCGCCGTCGTTATCGGTTACTTTGACTTTCCAATAATACTCGCGGTTAGGTATTATATTATCGATAGTCAGACTCGTTTCCGTCGTAAGGTATTTTTCGGAGTTTACGAAGTGTCTTTCATCGGACAAATACACCTGATAATACCAACCGTTATCGCACGTCCATTTAAGGGTTACGGGCGTGGTGAGATATTCGTCGCAGCCGTAAAATTTTTCATCACTGCTGAGATTCGGCTCGTAACTTTCGTAAAAGTCGGTTATCTTCCGATTGTCAATCGAAAACGACTTCGCGTTTTCGGGGGAAACGACGGATATTATATCGTTTATTTCCCCGTCGGCTTTTGCCGAAACAAAATCCGTAGTCTTAAGGTTTGCTCCCGCAGTCGTTATCGAGATTGCGGCAACCGCCGAAGCGGCTATAATTTTCGTAAATTTCTTCATCATCTTTCCTGTTAAGGGTATTTCACGGCAACGCCGTGAAAGGGGGTACCCCCTCTTACATTATAATTATACCACGCTTTTTACGAAAAAAAATATCTCAATTTGTTTGTTTTTTGCTCTGTATTTGTTTTTTTGAGTTGTTTTGTTTATATTCGCTCATTCCGCCGCCGATAAAACCGCGGCAGACGCGCCTTGCGCAATCTCAATTTCGAATTTCGCGTTTTCAGCCGGGACTTCGGCCGACCTACGTGTGAAATCGTAACTGCAAACGATTGCGCCGTTAAGCCACAGCGTCAAGGTTATGGTCGTTTCGTCCTTTATCTTCGCATTAAGCCACAAAGTCGCGCCCGCGATTAAACACGATTGATTTATATTACCCGCGTGCTCGTAACCGTTTTCGGCGCTCCATACTTGTTTGAATTTATCGCCGTTCCTATACGCAACTCTCGCCGTCCCGCCGCGAATATAAAAACCGTAACTGCCGATAAATATATACGTTCCGCCGTTTACGTCGCTCGTTTCGGCGATTTTTACGGCAGCAACCGCGCCGTCATAGCCTATTACGTTGCCCGTCGCGCGGGATACGGAAGAATCGAGTGTAATATCTCCCTCTGAAAAATCGAACCCCGGTTTGTAAGTCGGCTTTTCTTCCTCTTCGGTATCTTTACCGAGCATTATAGCCTTTATATTATGGATTTGCGTTGCGGTCACGCCCGCCGAAAGCAGGTAGTTTTCAGCCTTTTCGGCAAGAGTTTCGCCGTCGTAAGCCTTTATCGCCGCGAGCAACTTATCGAACGAATACTCGCCGCCCTTGGAATTTCTTTCGCCGTACGTCGAAAACGAAGTATATTCGTAGTCCTGTATAAGTTCTTTTTCGCTTACCCCTAAAAGCGCGTTGAACAAAAACGAAACCGTACCCGTTCTGTCCGCGCCGCCCGTACAATGCAGATATACGGGATATCTGCTTTTATCGGACAACGCCGCGAAAATCTTTCCGTAAGTTTCTTTTTGCGCTATGCCCGTATCGTAACCGTCGGCATTGTAATACTCTAAAACGGCGTTCGGTATAGGGCTTTCGGTCAGCCCCTTGTTCTGCGCGGCGTTTCTCAGATCGAAATCGGTTTTGATTTTCAGCGTTTCTTTCATATATTTTTTGCCCGCTTCGGTAAGTTGCACGTTCGGGTAATAGGCGTTATCCGGCGAAAGCGCGCCGCCGCGATATATAAGCCCCTGCAAAGTTCTGCCGCCCGCCGTCCGATAACCGCCGAGATCTCTCACGTTATGAATTCCGTCTATTTTCATAACCCTCGGACCTTTGTCAATCGTAGAAAAGTTAATCGCGTTCGATTCTTTCTCGCCGTATTCGGTCGTAACGACGACTTTAAGATAATACGTCGTCGCCTTTTTCAGATTATATATCGCGCAGGAGGTTGCGCCGCTTTCTGCGTTTACGCTTATCGCGTCGGTAAAATCGGCGTTTTCGGAATAAACGACCTTGCTCGCCGAGACGTTTTCGAACGTATTTCTCCAACGAACGTTAAAGCCCTGTATTCCGTCGTTCGTTTCGCCGACGTAATCGGATATATCGGCGTTTTCCGCGGAAAGGTATTCCATAGCGGTCGCCGTAAATTGAGTGGCGTTCGGCATATTGAACACTCTTACCGCAGGCGCGTCTTTTTCTTCGTAACCGGCGCAACCTGCGCGGGCGCAACGACGAACGAGTTTACCGTTTTCTTCCGTCCAGTTGCCGTAAGCGTGTCCGAGTTTCGGCGTTCCTTCTTTTTCTTCGGTCTTTTCGCAACCGCTTCTCGTACATTTACGCTCCAAAATCTGCGGATTTTCGCAAGTCGCGGGCGTTTTTTCGCCCCATTCGCCGAAAGTATGCCCGAGCGGCGATAAATTCTCGGTTTTCGTCTTGCCGCATTCAGTACATTTTTCCATCGTTTTTCCTCCGTTTTCGCAAGTCGCCGTCACGCTTGCCGTTGTATGCCAGCCAAGAATAAAACGAACCGTGGTCTGACGGCGAAATTTTGACTAATACGTCGTTACACTCGCGGCTTATACGTCAAGTATTAACCCGTTCGCGTGCCTTGTCTTAGCCTAAAATTTCGCCGTCAGACTCGCAAGCGACCAAAACGCCGATATTTTCGATGATTTTTGGTAAAGACGAACGCAGACGTACTATACGTACTTCAAGCGAGAATTTGACAAAAAGCGCGTAAATTGCGGCGTTTTGGCAAGGTTCGTTTTATTCTTGGCTGGCATAGTTATGCGAACATTCGGTTTTCCCGTTACAAGCCGTTGCCGACAAAATCACCGCGAGAACTATCGACGTCGCTATCGTCTTTAACTTTTTAATTTTCATTTTTCCCTCCGTTTTCGGAATTTGCTTAATTATAACGCAGATTATCCGACGGCGAAAGGTACTACGTTCGCTAAATTTTGCTCTGTATTTGTTTTTTTGAGTTGTTTTTTCTTGACCTGAATAAAAATAGTCGTTATAATATCCCATTATGGACAAAGATAATAAAATCGAAGAATTATTAAAGCCGCTGCAGATACCGTTCACAACGCAACTGACCGAATCGAACGACGAATTCAGACACGCGCATGGTTTTTTCGAATGTTTTTACGTCACCGAAGGTTCGATTTATCACGAATGTAACG
The DNA here is from genome assembly GCA_900548285.1 of uncultured Eubacteriales bacterium. Classification (GTDB taxonomy): domain Bacteria; phylum Bacillota; class Clostridia; order Christensenellales; family Borkfalkiaceae; genus UBA10281. The sequence continues at coordinate 19,551 of URKE01000035.1, forward strand.
GCAAAAACGAAATATTGACCGAGGGCGACGCGGGAATTATCTGCCCGGGCGTTTATCACAGGTTCAAACGCGACAAGTCGTGTATTCACCGCGACTTACTCATTTCTAACGAACTTATGAAAAGCGTATGCGTGTTTTTGGAAGAACACCTTTACGCCGACATACTGAAAAAGAACTTCATCCGTTTTAAGTTGCAACCGAGCGAGATTTTATCTTACGAAAAACAAATAGTAAAATTTTTGTCTTACTATGACGTAAATTTAAGGCATATTCACGAAAAATTATTAACGGCTTCGGTACTCAACCAACTTTTATTCGGCGAAAAAGACGAAGAGTTGCCGTCTAACGATTTTAAATCGCGGTGCATATTCGTCATAAATACGTCTTTCGCTCTCCCCGACGCGATGCAAAAGATTACGAACGAACTCAGTTTCAATCAATCGTATCTTTGCAAACGCTTCAAAAGCGTTTTTAACGTTACGTTAACCGATTATATAAACGATTTAAGAATAAAACACGCGGCGTATCTTTTACAAACAACGGATTACACCCAACAGAAAATATGCGAATCGATAGGTTTTGAAAGCGTGTCTTATTTCAATAAACTATTCAAACGCAAATACGGCGTAACCCCCGCCAGATTCAAACGACAGTCAAGCACTCATACATGATTGCGACCGGCACTTTCAGACTCCGCTATACTGAAACTTCTCTTTGCCGGTACTTGCGCCCGATACGTGTAACGGTGAATTATATGAGCAATTTTTTCGCCGAACATCCGACGACGGTTCGTTTTAATCTTGTCCGGCATACCATGCCAGACAAGAATAATACGAACCTTGCCAAAATGCCGCAATTTACGCGCTTTTTGTCAAATTCTCGCTTGAAGTACGGCAAGTACGTCTGCGTTCGCCT
>URKE01000036.1 GCA_900548285.1 uncultured Eubacteriales bacterium
TCGCACTGCTGACAATTTTTATTGTGGTTGGAAAGAAGAAGTTCAACGGAACATCTTCTCGCTTCCACCGCCTTGGGCGAGGAAATGGTTATTTCCATTCCTTCGTTGACGGGGTAAACGCACGAAGCGACAAGTCCTCTCGCGCCGGTTGCCTCTACAAGGCAGACTCTGCACGAGCCTCTGGAACATTCGCCGTGATTGAAAGCGCAAAGCGAGGGGATCTCGTAACCGCAGGTTTTCGCCGCTTCGAGTATGGTCATACCGGCTTCGACTTCGTACGGTATGCCTTCGATTTTAATATTTACTTTAGCCATAGTTTATCGTCCTCCGCTTACTTTTTCTCGACAGCGCCGAACTTACACGACGCCATACACATTCCGCACTTGATACATTTCTTCGTATCGATAACGTACGGCTCTTTTCCGACAACGCCGTGAATAGCGTCGACGGGGCATTTTTTGGAGCAAAGACTGCACTTCCTGCACTTTTCGGGATCGATCGAATAAACCATAAGGTTTTTGCAGACGTGCGCGGGGCAACGTTTGTCCACGATGTGCGCGACGTATTCGTCTCTGAAGTGAGCAAGCGTGGAAAGGATCGGGTTGGGAGCGGTCTGACCGAGAGCGCAGAGCGAGTTGCTTCTTACGTTCGCGGCGAGTTTTTCAAGCGCGTCCAGATCGTCCATAGTCGCTTTTCCGTTGACGATTTTGGTGAGAAGTTCGAGCATTCTCTTCGTTCCGATACGGCAGGGCGAGCATTTTCCGCAGGATTCGTCGTAAATGAATTCCATATAGAATTTCGCAACGTCTACCATACAGTTGTCTTCGTCCATGACGATCGCGCCGCCCGAGCCCATCATCGAGCCTTTGGCGACGAGGTTATCGAAATCGATTTCCGCGTCCAGATCGGCTTCCGTAAGGCATCCGCCGGAAGGACCGCCCGTCTGAATGGCTTTGAATTTTTTACCGTGCGGTATTCCGCCGCCGATATCGTAAATAAGTTCGCGTAAAGTAGTTCCCATCGGGACTTCCACAAGACCGACGTTATTGATTTTGCCGCCGAGCGCGAAAACCTTCGTGCCTTTGGATTTTTCCGTTCCGTGTCTGGTGAAAGCGGCGACGCCTTCTCTCATTATGTAAGGAACGCAGGCGAGCGTTTCCACGTTGTTGACTATCGTGGGGCATTGCCACAAACCCTTGACTGCCGGGAACGGCGGACGGGGACGGGGCATTCCGCGCTGACCTTCGATGGAATTGAGAAGCGCGGTTTCTTCGCCGCAGACGAACGCGCCCGCGCCGAGACGGATATGTACGCGGAACGAAAAGCCCGTGCCGAGAATGTTGTCGCCGATAAGGCCGAGCGATTCCGCCTGTTTGATTGCTATTTTAAGTCTGTTGACCGCTATGGGATATTCCGCTCTTACGTAGAAGTAGCCGTTCTGCGCGCCGATCGCGTAGCCCGCGATCATCATACCTTCGATTACGGCAAGGGGGTTGCCTTCGAGAATGGATCTGTCCATGAACGCGCCGGGATCGCCCTCGTCGCCGTTACAGACGACGTACTTCTCGCCGTCCGGCTGAGCGTAAGCGAACTGCCACTTTCTGCCGGTGGGGAATCCGCCACCGCCGCGGCCTCTGAGTCCGGAATCGAGAATATTTTTGATCACGTCCGCCCTGTCCATTTTAAGAGCGTTTTCAAGACCTTTGAACGCGCCCGCGCCGAGAGCCTCGTCTATATTTTCGGGATTGATGCTTCCGCAACCGTGCAAAGCGATACGAACCTGCTTTTTATAGAAAGTGATTTCGTCCTGCTTGGTGATCTTCGCTTCCGTGGAGGGATCGACGTATAAAAGTCTGTCCACGATTTCGCCTTTTTCGATATCGTGTTCGACGATTTCGGCAACGTCCTCTATTTTAACCATTCTGTAAAGAGTATCTTCGGGATAAATCTTTACGAAAGGTCCTTGCGAGCAGAAACCGAAACAACCCACCTGATTGACGGTAACTTTGTCGCCGAGATTCTTTTCGGAAATAATCTTTTCGAACTCGGCTTTGATTTCCGCCGAATGAGAGGAAAGACAGCCCGTGCCGCCGCAAAGAACGATATGTCTTTTACCGTCCGAACCCGTGAACTTGGCGTCCATACATTTGGAACATTTTGCGATCGCCGCGTTCAGTTCGTCAAAATTCTTTATCTTTTTCATAATCCCCCTCCCATTGCTCTGTATTCTGCGATAACGCCGGGAACGGCGTCGACCGTCATCTTCGGATAAACCTTACCGTTTATCGTAACGGCGGGAGCGATGCCGCACGCGCCTATGCAACGAAGCGCGTCGAGCGTGAACATTCCGTCTGCGCTCGTTTCGCCGGGTTTGATCTGAAGAATCTCGGAAAATTTGTCAACGACCTGTTGCGCGCCTTTAACGTAGCAAGCGGTACCGAGGCAGCAACCGATAACGTATTTTCCCTTCGGCATAAGCGAGAAGAAAGAATAGAAAGTGACCACGCCGTAAATTTCCGCAACGGAAATCCCGGTCTTTTCGGAAACGAGTTCCTGAACTTCGAGAGGAATATAGCCGTATTCCTTCTGAATGTCGCTCAGAATCATCATAAGCGGGGTCTTTTCGTCTTTATATCTTTCGCAGATTTCGTTTATCTGCTTGACCGCCGCCTCCTGCAAATGAGCCATTATAAGCCCTCCTTTAAGTGAAAAAGTAGTTTAACCGTTGCCGTAAAACGGTTTTCTTTGCCGATTTTCCGCGACGCATAACGGTTCGTTCGCATATGTACCGACATTTATAATTATTATACTATTTTTACATAACAGTGTCAAACGAATAACGAAAATTTATCGGTTTTTTATGCGAAATAAATGATTTTAAAGCAATTCCCGCGAGGCGAAAAAGAAGCGGCGGCAAAGCGGGTGAAAATTTCGGTTATCGCGATTTTTTGCTTGCGGATTTACACCGAAAGTTGTATAATGCGCGTGTGCCGCGAGCCGAACGGCTCGCGGCGCGCTCAAAAGCATTCGCTCAAAGAATAAAACGAGGATTTTATGACGAAAGAAAAGTCTTTTTTCAAGAATTTATCGAAGCCGGTGGACCTCACGAAAGGCAGTCCTTGGAAAGTTCTGCTTTTATACGGCGCGCCCATCATGCTCTCGTATTTTCTGCAACAGATTTACGTTTTGACCGACGCGATAATCTGCGGGCAGACCTTGACGGCGGGGCAGGTGGCGGGGGTGAACGACACCAGCCCTCTGACTTTCATTTTTCTGCAATTCGCGTTCGGCTGCACTTCCGGGTTCAGCGTTATAACGGCCAAGCGCGTGGGGCTTAACGACGAAAAGGGCGTGCGACGGTCTTTCGCGGCGCAGATTTATCTCACGATAATCGTTTCCGCCGTTCTCACGGTTTTGTCTATAATTCTTTTGCCGTGGCTTCTCGGCGTTATCAACGTTACCCCGACGAACAAAGAGGTTTACGACGCCGCGTATTCTTACTGCTTCGTGATTTTCCTCGGGATCGTAACTCAGATGGGTTACAATTTCGTCTGCGGAATTCTGAGGTCATACGGAGATTCGCTCACGCCGCTCGTATTTCTCGTTATTTCCACGGCGATAAACGTCGCGCTGGACATTTTCTTCCTCGCCGTTTTGAAATCGGGCCCCTCGGGCGCGGCTGTCGCAACCGTAATCACTCAGTTTTTAAGCATGGCGGGCTGTTTTGTTTACACAATGATAAAATACAAATCCCTGCGACTGAAAAAGGAAGATTTCAAGTGTTCGGCAAGCGAACTTCTCAATCATCTGAAACAGGGATTGCCGCTCGGGCTTCAGTTTTCCATTCTCGCGATAGGCATAATCGTGATGCAGGGCGGCGTGGTTAAGTTCGACATAGACGCAAACGGAATCATGCTTCCTCTCACGCCCGCGCAGAACGGCGTGGGCGCGGCGAACAAACTCATAAACTTCCTTATGTCGTTCTTCAACGGACTCGGCGTGGCGATTCTCGGTTTCAACGCGCAGAATCTCGGCAAAGGCAATTACGACGCGATTAAAAAAGGCACTCTGCAATCGCTTATAATAATGCTCGTGATTTCCTTCGTATGCCTCGGGGCGGGCTTCGGGTTATCTATAGGCGGGGCGTATCAATATATCTTTATGAGCGCGGAAAAAATCACCGCCGAATCGATTAAATACGGGAACATTCTCGTTTACGTCGATTTCGCGCTTTATTTCGTTCTCGGGTTTCTTATCGTGGTGAGGAGCGCGGTTCAGGGCATCTGCAAATCGGGTTACGTTCTCGGCGCGGGGATAATGGAACTTGCGGCGAGAATACTCATCTGCGTATTTCTTCCCCCGCTGATAAACGGCGGAGCGATCACGTCGACGGCTTCGTCCGCGGCGTTCGTGGGGCTTTGTTTCGCCGATCCGGGCGCGTGGATACTCGCTTCTCTGCTTCTGCTTGCCCCCTTGTTCAAAAGCATAATAGGAAAAAAATATTGAGATAGTATAATAGGCAAAAAATATTAAGAATTACATTCGCCGTCTGAAATGTTTTCAAAAAAAGCGGGGCGGCTGCGGGTTTAAATTAAACCCGCAGCCGCCCCTTATCAATTGTCGTTATTAATTATCGTTCGGCGACGTATTTGCCGTTTAATCGACTTATACGCCGACTTTTATCACACTAAGACTATATAAGGCAATTCTTCGCTTACCACTTTTCCATGGTTTCGACCTGCTTTTTGCACAGTTCCGCGAAGTCCTCGAGTTTCATCTTGCCGATATCGCCTACGCCTCTCTTTCTTATCGCGACTTCTCCGCTTTCGGCTTCCTTTTCGCCGATTACGAGCATGTACGGTACTTTTTCGAGTTCCGCCTCTCTGATCTTCTTGCCGATTTTTTCGGGACGAAGATCGCTCTCGGGACGAAGCCCCGCCTCGAACAATTTGTTGTAAACTTCCTTGCAATAAGCCTCGCTCTTTTCCGAAACGTCCATGATTTTAACCTGAACGGGCGCGAGCCAGAGCGGGAATTTACCCTCGAAATGCTCGATAAGAATACCGATGAAACGCTCGATAGAACCGAACACCACTCTGTGAATCATTATAGGGCGATGCTTTTCGCCGTCCTCGCCGACGTATTCCGCGTTAAATCTCTGCGGAAGTTGGAAGTCGAGTTGAATAGTTCCGCACTGCCACGTTCTGCCGATAGAATCGGTGAGGTGGAAGTCGATCTTCGGGCCATAGAACGCGCCGTCGCCCTCGTTTACGACGTAGGGCAATTTAAGTTCGTCCAAAGCCTCTCTCAACGCGTCGGTGGCGTGTTCCCAATCCTCTTCCGAGCCGATGCTGTTGTCGGGGCGGGTGGAAAGTTCCACGTGATACTTGAAACCGAACAGGCTGTAAACCTCGTCGATCAGACGGACAACGCCTTTGATTTCGGGGGTTATCTGCTCGGGCGTCATATAAATGTGCGCGTCGTCCTGAGTGAAACAACGAACTCTCATAAGTCCGTGGAGTTGCCCCGAACGCTCGTGACGATGAACGAGTCCGAGTTCGCCTATTCTCATCGGGAGATCCTTATAACTTCTCGGTTCGAGTTTATAAATAAGCATTCCGCCCGGGCAGTTCATCGGTTTGATAGCGTAATCTTCGTCGTCCACCTTGGTGGTGTACATGTTTTCCTTATAATGATCCCAGTGACCGGAAGTTTCCCAAAGCGATCTCGAAAGCATTATGGGCGTGGAAACCTCTACGTAACCTTCCCTGCGATGAATTTTTCTCCAGTAGTCGATAAGGGCGTTTTTGACGACCATTCCGTTGGGAAGGAAGAACGGGAAACCTTTTCCCTCGTTTAAGAGAGCGAAAAGTTTGAGTTCTTTGCCGAGTTTAACGTGGTCGCGCTTTTTAGCCTCTTCGAGCATGGTGAAATAGGCTTCCATGTCCGCTTTTTTGAAGAACGCCGTGCCGTAAATTCTCGTGAGCATCTTGTTCTTCTCGTTGCCTCTCCAGTAAGCGCCGGCGATAGAAGTGAGTTTGAACGCTTTGATAAGCCCCGTGGACGGAAGATGCGGACCGCGGCAAAGGTCGGTGAAATCGCCCTGCTTATAGAACGAAATTACGCTATCCTCGGGAAGCTCCTTTATAAGTTGAACTTTATAAGGTTCCTTGTATTTTTTCATAAGGGCGACGGCGTCCTCTCTTGAAAGTTCGAATCTCTCGATGGCAAGATCGGCTTTGATGATCTTTTTCATCTCCTCTTCGATCTTCGGAAGGTCGTCCATCGTTATCGGCGTTTTGAAATCTATATCATAATAGAATCCCGTGTCGATCGTAGGACCGATCGCGAGCGAGCAGGTCGGGTATATCGACTTGACTGCCTGCGCGAGAACGTGCGCGCAGGTGTGGCGATAAATATTGAGCGCCTCGGGGTCCTTTGCGGTGACGATAACCACTTCCGCGTCGTCATTGAGCGCGTAAGAAAGGTCCACGAGTTTGCCGTTTACTTTTCCCGCTAAGGCGTTCCTTCTCAAACCTTCGCTTATCGCGGAAGCAACCCCCGCGACGGTAGTCCCTTGCGGGAGTTCCAGCACTTTTCCGTCTGTCAACGTAATTTTCATTTTTCTTCTCCTTTTGCATCGCCGTCGGCAAAAACGCAATTAATCGGCTTATAGGCGGGGTTTTACCACCCGATTGCCAAAGACGCGAAACGTGGGCGGTAACAAAAAACGTCCTTAAACAAATCGTTTAAGGACGAAAATTATCTCTCCGCGGTTCCACCTTATTTGCCTTGCCGGCCTCTTTGTTTGCCTGTTTAAGGCAGGCTGCCTCGCCCTCGGAAAGCGGTTTCGCTATCGTTTTATCCTGCGCGGCTCTCACCTTCCCGCGCTCTCTGTACGGCTTATACGGACTACTTGTCTTTCCTTTCGGACATTAAATTATAACTCTATTATAGCCCCCGCCGAAAATTTGTCAACCGTTTTGCGTATGTTTTTATTTTTCTTTTTTTTGTCGCGGTCGCGCATCGGTTCACGCCCGCGTCATAATCAATCCGCGCCGGCGCGGAACGAAATTCTTCCGCCGTAAAAATCACGCAGGTATCTTCTGTCCGCCTCGGGGATATCCGAACCGACCTCCACTCTGCCGCTCGCTGAGAGAATGACTTCCCGAAGAATCCTCCCCTCCGCGCCGCAGGGGAGATCGGGCAGAAGCGCGGACCTTTCGAGAAGATTATAATTCCCGTCGTAAACCATTCCGTTGCGGATTATCGCTTTTTTGCCGCGCCTTTCGCCGATAAGATATCTGACGAAATCGGCGAGTTGCCCGCTCGTGAAAGCAGACGGAACGTAACCGACGATCTCTTCCCACTTCCTTTTCAGCGGCGCGAGTCGAAAATTGAAAATACCGTCCACGGCGTATTCCGCGACGAGGCGCGCTTTTTTTATCACGTAACGTCTGTCCTCGTCGATATCCGCGGCGATCAGCGCGCTGTAAAGAATTTCACGCTCGAACGGCGTAAGCCCCGATGCGGAAATTCCCGCCCTGAAATACCCGTATTTATAGCCGACGGCGATAACGTCGGCTATTCTGTCCTCGATCTCGCCCGTCACGTAATCGGCGTATCTTTCCGGCGCGGAAATTTTGAGAAACGCGCGCGTTCCGTCCTCGGAAAACCTCATCTCCCCGCCGATTTCTTTTATCAAACCAGAAAGAGTGTTCCCGACGTACTTAACGCCGTAGTTTTTCTCCGCGCCGTCAGAAATTTTTATCGTTCTCATAGTTATAGTGTATGCCAATTAAACGGTTTCATTCTACCGCGGCAATCTTTCTTTCCGACATTTGTCGCGGCGAAACGCCGTTTTTTTTGCCGGAAAACGCCAGACGATAAAACAGTTTGTAAATTTCCGAGAACAGCACGCAGGTCGAACAGACGCCGATTATTTTCAGCCACAACGTCAAAGGCAGCGGTACGGTTTTGAAAAAACCGCCGAGATTTTGCGTTATCAGTATCTGAAAGGCGAACGTCACGCCGAAAACGACGAGCATCAACTTGTTGTTTCCTATCGACTCGAAAATGCTCTCGCCCGAAAGTTTCCTGCAGTTGAACGCGTTGAAGAGTTGGAACATTACGAACATGCAGAACAACGTCGTCGGGAGAAGTTCGCGCCCGGCGCGCAAAAAGTCGAAAAGATATTCCAGAATGATAATCGTCGCCATATACGCGCCCTGAACGACCACCCTTATCATCATCTTTTTCGTCAGAATTTCGTCCGTCCTCTTTACGGGTTTATGTTTCAGGACTTCCGGACCGCCCTTTTCAAGTCCGAGCGTGAGCGCGGGCGGACCGTCCATTATAATGTCTATCCACAAAAGTTGCACGGCGTTGAACGGACTGACAAGCCCCAGCGCAAGGCTGACGATTACCACGAGCATCGCCGTGACGTTGACGGTGAGTTGAAAGGTTATGAATCTTTGGAAATTCCGATAGATATTCCGCCCGAACGACACGGCTTTGACTATCGTCGAAAACGAATCGTCCAAAAGAACGATATCGCTCGCCTCTTTGGTTATCTCCGAACCCGAACCCATCGCGATGCCTATGTCGGCGTGTTTTATCGCGGGGGCGTCGTTCACGCCGTCGCCCGTGACCGCCACGACCGCGCCCGCCATTTTCAGCGCCTCCACGACTTTCAGTTTGACCGACGGCGTACTTCGGGCAATCACGCCTATTCCGCGTATTCTGTCTTTCAGTTCTTCGAGCGGCATCGCCTCGATTTCGCTCGCCATAACAACCTGTTCGGGCGAATCGATAAGCCTCGTTTCAAAGGCGATAGCCTGAGCCGTGGCGGCGTTGTCGCCCGTCATCATCTTCACTTCAATCCCCGCTTTTTTGCAGGCTTCGACGGATTTTTTAACGTCGCGGCGCACAGGGTCGGCGATCACCGCGTAACCGTCGTACGTAAAACCTCCCTGACTGACGATTTCGTCAAGCGACGCGCCGCCGATTGAACAATTCTTCCCGATAGTCGGGCTGTCGTCCGGGTAAGATTTTCCGACGACAGCGCCCGAATCGCCCTCGCGGATTTCCTTTCTCGCGAACGCGATAACCCTTTTACCTTTCTTCTGAAAAGCGGCTATCTCTCTTAAAATCTCGTCCGCGCGGTCTTTCACTCCGGTAAGCGGCAGAATCCGTTCGGGCGCGCCTTTGAGAAAAATAACGCGTTTAAAATCCCCGAAGTACTCCGTCGCCATATATTTATTGTCCGAATTAAACGGTAAACATCCGCCTATAAGTCGTTTATCGCGTAGTTTTTCATAATCAACGCCGATTTTCAAGGCGTACTTGAGCAGCGCGCCTTCCGTCGCCGAGCCAAACGTGCGGATATCGCCGCGGTCAAACTTAAGAACCGCCGTCGAGTTGACGGCAAAATTTAAAAGAGCGTTCTTTTCGGACAACTCGCCTTGTTCGCTTTTGATTTTTTCCACGCGCATATCGTTCTCGGTAAGCGTTCCCGTTTTGTCGGAACAAATAACGCTTACGCAACCGACGGTTTCGGCGGCGACGAGTTTTCGGATAAGGGCGTTCGATTTTGCGAGTTTTAAAACGTTCAGCGAAAGCGATATCGCGGCGGTCGTCGGCAACCCTTCGGGAACTGCCGCAACGATAAGCACGATTGCTTCCACAAACGCGTCCTGTACGGAGAAAAACGACAGATTTTCGGTTGCGGAAAGCCTTAAAACAGAAAGAATAAAGGCAATTCCTGCGAAAATCGCGCCGATAATCGTCACATGCTTGCCGAGTTTTGCGAGTTTTTCGTTAAGCGGAGCGCTCGAAACGCCGCTCCCGAGTTGTCCCGCGATTTTTCCGAGTTCGGCGTTATCCCCGACGGCCGTCACGATCATTTTGCCCGCTCCCTGGCTCGCGAACGTTCCCGAATAAACGCAGTTTCGCCTTTCCGCAAGCGGCGTGCCGTCCTTCACTTCGCAAACGGCTTTGGTCGCCCTGTTACTCTCGCCCGTCAAAGTCGATTCGTCGGTTTTAAGCCCGTTGCACTCCACAAGTCTGCCGTCGGCAACGATTTTATCGCCCGTTTCTAAAATCACGAGGTCGCCGACGACGATCTCCTCCTTCGGGATAACCGTCACGCGACCGTCCCTTATGACCTTGACGCTGATTTTATCATAAACCGAGCCTAAAAGTTCAAACGCTTTTTCCGAACGCCCTTCCATAAAAACCGTAAGACACGCGGAAATGAGAATCGCCGCGAAAATGCCCGCGCACTCATACACGTCGCAACTCCCGTTTTTGACGAACTTGCCGACGTTGATGCCGAGCGTAATCACCCAGGCAAACTCGAGAATTATCAGCGTCGGCTCGGAAAGAGCCTCGAGAAAACGCTTGAAAACCGTCTTTTTCTTCCGCGCCGTAATTTCGTTTTTTCCGAAGTCGCGCCTGTTCTTTTCAACCTGCTCGCGCTTAAGCCCCGTGCTTTCGCTTGTTTTGTAATAGTTCTCGATTTCTTTGATTTTTGCGGAATGCGCGTTCATATACACCTCGGAATTTTTGAATTTACGCCCGTTCCGTCAATCAGCGACAATTTATTGCAATCGCGACAATCTGCGGTAATCGCGGCAATCTGTTGCAATTTGTGGCAATCCGTGACCGCCGAACGACGAGCAAAATTCCTGTTCATACAATATATATTTTTCCGCGCAGCGGTTTATTCTTTAAGTCGTCGGTCAAAGATAATATTCTATAAAGGTCGGTCAAAGGCAATATTTTCCGAGTCGTCAGGCAAAATAAAAAACTCCCCGACGCTATGCCAAACAATAATAAAACGAACCGTGGTCTGACGGCGAGTTTTTGACTAATACGTCGTTACGCTCGCGGCTTATACGTCAAGTATTAACCCGTTCGCGTGCCTCGTCTTAGCCTAAAAACTAACCGTCAGACTCGCAAGCGACCAAAACGCCGATATTTTCGATGATTTTTGGTGAAGGCGAACGCAGACGTACTATATGTACTTCAAGCGAGAATTCGACAAAAAGCACGGAAATTGCGGCGTTTTGGCAAGGTTCGTTTTATTATTGTCTGGCATGGCAGAGAGTTTTAACTTTGTGCTATTGTTAAATTATTTGTCGATTTTGAAATCCCGAAATTTGATTTTATCGGTTGATTTCAAAATTCCACGGCTCGATGTCGTCGTCGCTCACCATAAACGCTTCCGCGGCGAGCTTTGCCATAGGCTCGTCAGAATAAGAATCGGAATAAAACTTTTCCGGGCGGACGTCGCCGTAAATTTCCTTGAACCTACGGACTTTTTCGTCGCCGTAATTATACGTTCCCGATAATTCTCCCGTTTTTTTGTCCATTCTCGTTGCGATGAGTTTAACGCCGAGTTTTTCCGCGATCGGTTCGAGAATAAAACCGGGAGTTGCCGAAACGATAACGTCGCCGGTCGTTTTTACGTCGAGATACCACTTTTTCAGATTTTTCTCGTGAATCGCCCAGAACTCCGCGAGTTCCTTATCGACGTTATCCAAAACTTTCAAAAAAGCGAATATCTTAACGCGCGCCGCATCGCGGGAAATGAGTTTCAACTTCTTTTGCAGAAATCTGTAAAACTTATATCTCCGCGCGTATTTTTTCATGGACGGATACTTTGCGAATATATATTCGATAAAGTGAAACTCGCTGTCGCCGTAATAAACCGTTTCGTCGAAATCGTAAGCGTTCATAAGTAAATCAACGTTAAATGTAAGGCTATAAGCCAATTATCGGGTGTTTTACCGTTCAATTAAAGCAAGTCGCCGCCTTAACCGCAGGCGATTCGCAAGCGATTTTCAAGCGATTGCGATTAAACCCGAGTACCTATGATTATGCAAAAACAAATCAAAGAAGATAAACGGGGAAATCGTCCTCGTCCAATCTCTTTACGAGATTGAATTTTTCTTCTTTTACGTCGGTCGCGCTTTGCGTTCCGACGGCTTTTTCGACGGACTTCCCGGCGGTTTTTTCGACGGGTTTTCCGGAACATTCGGTAGCGCAGTCGGCCGCCCGTCCGCATTTTTTAAGTTCGGCTTTCACTTTTTTCGCGTCGTCGCCGAGGATTACTGCTTTAACCGAAGTCACGCCGAGTTCTTTCAAAGCGTTGAGCCTTTTCGCTCCGTCGACAACTTTAAGCGATTCGCCGTCCTTAACCAGAATGACCGGCAGAATAACGCCGTTTTCCTTAATCGACTCCGCAAGCGCGGGGCAAGCCTTGCCGGATCTGTAAGAAATATCCGCCACGGCAACTTCCGCGATCGTGGTTTCAGCCTTTTTTTCTGCGTGCTTAGCCGTTTTTTTAGTTGCGGCAGCCCTTTTTACACTATCTTTACCTATAGACATAATCGTTTCCTCCCGATATTTATAATTTTCGTCATTCGGTGACGACGAATTAAATCCTTGCTTAAGTCCTTGCGTTATAATTTTTCAATCAGTTCGTCGGCAAGCGCGCCGTATTCGGTCGCGCTCCTCGCGCTGCGTTTGAACGCGCCGACGGGTTTGCTGTTATCCTGCGCCCATTCCACGGAACTGTCGAGATGAATAACCGTATCAAAAACGTTTATACCTTTCGTATCCCTGAGCGTTTCCATCGTCTGCTTGAAATAATTCTTTCTCGAATCAACCTTCGTAACAACAATGCCCGCAAGTTCGAGCGACGGCGAAATTTCCTTCACTTGTCCGACGAAATCGAACATATTCGCCAGCCCGAAAAGCCCCCACGGGCTTGCCTCGACGGGCAGAATAAGTTTATCGGACGCGCAAAGAACGTTCATAACCCAGCACCCGAGCGTGGGCGGCGCGTCGATAAGAACGTAATCGTAAACCCCGCTTTCGATAACCGGACGCAGAAGTTTTTTAAGAATCAATTCCCTTTGCCATTTGCCGAAAAGATCGAACTCTATCGAACTCATCAGCGTGGATGACGGAATGAGGTCCACGTTTTCGTAATCGGTTTTATAAATATATCCGTCAAGCGGTTTCTGCTCTCTGAGCGCGACGTAAATATTTTTATCCCCCGCCGCGATTTCGAGAGCCTTATCCTCGTCGAAATAAGAGAGCGTTAAGTTGAGTTGCATATCTCCGTCGATAAGCAAAACTTTCTTTCCTCTCGCCGCAAACGCGTAACCGAGGCTCGCGCACGTGGTGGATTTTCCGCTGCCGCCTTTGTTGTTAGCAAAGCAAATCACTTTCGTCTTTTTCATTATACCCTCCGAAAATACGCCGATAATCGACTTATAGGCGTATATTTATATCCTGTTTTATTTGCCCCGCTCCCCCGATTCCGATTCGCCGTAAAAAACCCCGGCTTGCTTTTCCCGGTCGGCGTCCCGATGTTTACTTCGCCGCTTCCTCTGCGTCCGCGGGATACAAACACTCCACTTTCGCCTTTTCAAATCTTTCCGCCCATTCCTTAGGCGGCTTAACGTCGGTTACGATGACGTCGATATCGGAAAGAGTGCCGACAACGTTGAACGCGATGTGATTGAACTTGGAACTGTCGACCGCAAGCACGCGCGTGTCGCAATTCTCGAGCATAACGCGCTTGGTGGACGCGTGCATATCGTGAGAATCGGTAAAACCCTTGTCGATATCGAAGCCTTTACACGAAATTATCGATGCGTTCACGTGAAACTCGGAAATCATTCTGTCCGCCTGATTTCCGACTAAAGCGAACGAATCCTCGCCGAGAAGTCCGCCGCTCGAGAAAATTTTAAGGTTTTTAGCGTCTTTGAGTTCGATGAGAATTTCAAGCGAATTGGTGATTATCGTCAGATTTTTTCTGTCCTTTATTCTCCTCGCAATGAAAAGCGCGGTGGACGAACAGTCGAGCATAACGCTCATATTGTCGGTTATTCTGCTTGCCACGAGTTCGGCTATTTTCTGCTTGCCGATAACGTTCGTGCGTTTTCTGACGGCAAGCGGCATATCGCTCTGAAGATTTTCGTTCAGAACCGCGCCGCCGTAAGCCTTAACGACCAGTCCTTCCGATTCGAGTTTTTCAAGGTCGCGGCGAATGGTTTCCTCCGAAACGTCGAACAATTCGGCAAGTTCGCCCACGACGACCTTTTTTTCTTCCTGTAATATAGATAATATTCTGTTTTTTCTTTCAACTGCAAGCATCTTTTCCCCTATAAGGTCGCGCCGACGCGCCGATTTTTAAAAAAATTACAAAAAAAGCCCCCGCAAACATTAAAAACATATTTGCGAAAGCCCCTTGTGTTACATGTTACAATATTTTCTCGATAAGTTTTCTGTCGGGACGAGCGATGACCGTGGCGTCGAGAAGCATTCCGCTCTCGGACACAATCGATTTCGCCCTCTCCACCGCCGCCTGAACCGCGGCGACTTCGCCGGTAAACGTAACGTAAGATTTTCCGCACATTCCCTTCGCAAGCCTTATTTCTATCAAGGCAACGTCGGACGTTTTGACGGCGTTATCCGCGGCAACGATTATCTGCGCGGCGTCGAACGTTTCGATAACGCCGAGCGCGTTCACCGTTTTGGTGTCGACGTCCGTCGTTCCTATTATCGCGGGGAAAATCGACGGATCGGGATTGCCGAGCACGAAACTGTCGATACTCTTTTCTCCGTCCGTATTGTTGGCGGCTTCCACAGCCGCCTTAACCGCGCTGAGATCGCCCGTAACTATAGCTATATATTTGCCCGGACAAACGGTCTGCGCTTCGATTATATCGACTTCCGAAGTCTTAACCATTATATCCGTTGCGGTGATGCCTGCGCACACCGTTTTAAATTCTATCATTCCGATTGCTCTACTCATCTCAGTCTACCTTCTTAACCGTTATACATTTCGGCGTAACGCCCGTAACAATTCCGCTTATCGAAGCGTGAATATTGACGGAAAGCCCTTCCGCCGCCTTTGCGACAACCTGTCCGCGTTCAACCTTATCGCCGACCTTAACGACCGGTACGGCAGGAGCGCCGATATGCTGACTGCAAAGTATATTAACTTCCGAAAACACGTCTATAAGTTGATTATCAAGCGGAGCGTCAGCCTGATACTTCTTCACGCCGAGCCTCGAGACAAGCCTTTCGAGAGGTACTCTTCTGAAATCTCTCATCGGGTTCACTTCGCTCGCCTGCGTGTCCTTAGGCGGTTTTACGCCGTTCGCTCTGAGCGCGCCCTTGATTGTCTGAATGAGTTTACGCGGAGAAAGCCCTTGCGGACAAGCGTACAATTCGCACACTCCGCAACCGCAACAATAAAACGTATTCAGAAACGCGGAAACGTCGCTGAAATCGTTGCACGCCGCAGCGCGCATTATCTTATGCGGCTCGATCGGATGCCCGACGTTGTTCCTCGGACACATATCCGTGCAGGTTCTGCACTGGCAACAACTTGCCGCCGCTCTGCCGACCTCTATCTTCACGTCCGACCTGAGTTTGTTCACAACGAACGCGTCCGACGGAAGCACGAATACCGAGTTGGTTGTTTTGGTGACGGGATCCGACGGCGAAGCGATTCTGCCCATCATAGGTCCGCCCACCCAGTAAACGTAATCCTTTATCGTTTCTCCGCCCGCAAGTTTAATCGCCTCGGAAAGTTTCGCGCCGAGCGGTAGTCTGAGCGTTTTCGGCTGCGCGACTTCGCCCGCAATCGTTACGAGTTTTGAAACGAGCGGTTCGCCTTTCAGCGCGTGATACGCGTTATACATCGTTTCGACGTTGAACACCGCAACCCCGCTTTCTATCGGAAGTCCGCCGGGACGGACGACTTTGCCCGTCGCGTCGTAAATAAGCATAACTTCGTCGCCGGCGGGATAAACCTTTCTTAAAACTTTGAGTTTTAAAGCCGGATATTCGGGAAGAAGCGCGGTAACCGCGTTAATTGCGCCTTTATAATGCTCTTTTATGCAGACGATGCCTTCTTCCGCGCCGACGCTCTTTCTCGTTTCGTCAAAAGCCGAAACGATTTCAGGGGCGTGGAACTTGAGAAGTTGTCTGTGCAATCTCAGAAGCGGTTCGCATTCCGCGCAGTTAAGCAGTATCGTTTTTGCGTTGTTATTCAGTTTTGCGTAGGTGGGGAAGCCCGCGCCGCCTGCGCCGACTATTCCCGCTTCCCTGTAAATTTTGCTTAAAGCGCCTATTTCCATATTACTCTAAATTTTGTCCTTCGTCAATAATACCTACGATTGCCGCGTCGACGGGCGATTTTTCCATATCGCATCCTATTCTCGCCGCGCTGCCTTGCGCGATGAGAACGAGTTCGCCGATACCGGCGCCCACTTTGTCGACGGCAACGATTCTGTTTTCCACCTTAAGGCTCGGAATCGGCTCTACGATCATAAACTTACTGCCTACAAGGTTATCGCATTTTCTCGTGGAAACTACCGAACCGACAACTTTTCCTATAATCATTTTTTAGTCCTCTTTAAAAGAAAATGCAAGTTTAATCCTTGACGATTTCCGCTTTCATGCCGGTACGGATTTCCGCGGCGTTAGCCTCGTCCGTGTCGATGTGCATTTCAAGCGTAAACGAAGGATCTACTCTTATGAGAACGTTATTGAAAGTGGTCGCTCTTTCGTTGTCCACCTTGACCGAAACGATATCTCCGTTTTTAACTCCGGCTCTTTCGGCGTCGGCGGGCGACATATGTATATGACGCTTCGCGACTATGCAACCTTCTTTCAGATAAAGTACTCCGCAAGGTCCGACGACCGCTATCGGCGCAGACCCCGCTATATTTCCGGACTCCCTTACGGGGGCTTTTATTCCGAGTTTAACAGCGTCCGTCGCGGAAATTTCCACTTGCGACGCTTTTCTGACCGGGCCTAAAATTCTCACGTTTTCGATTGCGCGGAGTTTCAGCCCGACGATCGTTACGAGTTCGTTCGAAGCAAACTGACCGCCCATCAGATCTTTCTTTTTGGTGAGTTGATATCCCTTTCCGAAAAGGGTTTCGACGTCTGCCTGAGTTAAATGAATATGTCTTGCAGAAACGCCCACGGGCACCATAAACCCTGTGGATTTATCGTCTTTTTTGAGGCTCTCGATGACGAGCCGCGTGATTTTCTCGATATCGCAGGTTTCCATAAGTAATTCCTTTTTGCGATTTATTTTTGCGTATGCTTAAAATATACGAGCCGATTTTCTGCCCGAAAACAATTGCGGCATACCCGCGTTTTTCTTCGTTTTAATCCGTTTTAATCCGTTTTAATCCGTTTTATCCGTTAATCCGCTTTTGCCCGATTTTCGGTTTCAATTCAGGCTTCCGATTCCGGCTTTCCGTTCCGCTTCCGCCGCCGCGGCGCGAAAAACGCGCCGCGGCGGCAAAAAACAGAATCAGATCTTAAAACGAATCTTCAGATTTCTTCTTTTGTTTTAAAATTACTTTAAAACGGGAAGAATCTTCTCAACGTCCTGATGAGGTCTGGGAATTACGTGAGTCGCAACGAGTTCGCCGAGTCTGGAAGCGTTCGCAGCGCCCGCTTCAACAGCGGATTTAACAGCGCCGACGTCGCCTCTTACCATAACGGTAACAAGTCCGCTACCGATCTTCTCGGTTCCGATCAAAACGACGTTAGCCGCTTTAACCATAGAATCCGCGGCTTCGATTGCCGCCGTAAGTCCTCTGGTCTCAACCATTCCTAATGCTTCGAGTGCCATAATATTGTTTCTCCTTATGTTTGTTTTTTATTTTTTGTTTTTAGTTTCAAACTTCTTTTATGAAGTTTTCGCTTTCCTGATCGCTCTGCTCAGCCCAGCCTTTGGACTTCGCAAGCCTTTCCGCGCTTTTTTTGACGATTTTTTCGATTTCTTCGTGCGGGTTGGCGATAACCGCTTTGTTTACGGGTTTTTTTATTCCGTTCTGCGCCGCGGCATCCATAGCCTCCGTCACCGCCGAAACATCGCCGCGAATTATCACGGTCACAAGTCTGCCGCCGAGTTTTTTCTCCCAACTGACGAACTCCACGTCTGCGGTTTTACACATTATATCGAGAGCGTCCACAGCCGCGACAACGCCGGATATTTCAAAAAAACCAAGGGCTTTTCCCATATGTAATGCTACCTTTTATTTTTTATCCGACGCAAAAATTACTTGCCGAATCCGGGTAAAATCTTTTCAACGTCCTGATGAGGTCTGGGAATTACGTGAGTCGCAACGAGTTCGCCGAGTTTAGCGGCGTTAGCGGCGCCCGCTTCGACTGCAGCCTTAACCGCGCCTACGTCGCCTCTTACCATAACGGTTACGAGTCCGCTACCGATCTTTTCCGTTCCGATCAAAGTGACCTGAGCGGCTTTAACCATAGAATCTGCCGCTTCGATTGCCGCGGTAAGACCTCTTGTTTCAACCATTCCCAATGCTTCCATTGACATAATATTTATCCTCCGATATTATTTAAATTTATAAAATTTATTTTTTGTTTTTACTTTTTATCCATTCCGCTGAGTCTGAGCATTT
Organism: uncultured Eubacteriales bacterium; assembly: GCA_900548285.1. Lineage (GTDB taxonomy): Bacteria > Bacillota > Clostridia > Christensenellales > Borkfalkiaceae > UBA10281. The sequence continues at coordinate 18,477 of URKE01000036.1, forward strand.
TCTCGGTATCCTCGGCAGGATTAGGAATAACGTATTCGGCAACTACTCCCGTCATTGCTTCCGCGGTTTCGCGCGCCGCTTTAAGTCCTGCTTCGACCGCCGCGACTTCGCCTCTGATTTTTATCGTCACGAGAAGCGGTACGGGAAGTTTATCTGCGTTAGCCGGTTTGTTTTTGTCGAAATTTTCCAGCGTAACGTCGGCCGCTTTGCACGCCGCGTCGGCAGCGCAGAACGCCGTTGAAAGACCGTAAACTTCTAATATACCTACTGCCTTCGACATAAGTTAGTTCCTCTTACTTGTTGATTACGGCGATTTTAAGACCTTTCATCGAAAGATTCGTCTTAAGCGCTTCGTTAATCTCTTCGAGCGGGAATCTGTGAGTGATGAGTTCCTTTATCGGAAGCCCTATCGCCTGCGCTCTCTTCAAAAAGTCGAACGTCGTGGCGTAATCTCTGAGCGTATAAACCCAACTTCCGACCAGAGTAATCTCCTTCGAGCAAAGGTCGAAGTGGGGGTTAATCGTAGCGTCGCCGCCGTTGATGAAGAAACCGAGTTCGCAAAGTCCGCCGCCGTTTCTTATCATCTTATAGATGTTGGCGTGAGCGATCGGATTACCGGTGCACTGGAACGCGAAGTCCGCGTAATGTCCGCCGAACGTTTCGTAAACGGCTTTGCCGAGAGCCTCCGCTCCTTTGTAATTTCTGAAGTCAACCGATTTATCCGCGCCCATGCGTTTAGCAAACGCAAGCCTTTGCTCGTTTCCGTCCACGGCTACGATATTTTCGATACCCATCGTTCTTAAAACCGCGATGCAGATAAGACCGATAGGTCCGCAACCCTGAACGACTACTCTCGAGTTGAAACGGAGAATACCCGTGGTTTTCGCTCTTTCGACCGCGTGAACGAGAACCGCGCACGGCTCGATGAGAACTCTCGAATCGAGATCGAGGTCGGACACGTTGAAAACGGTGGAACCTTTCTTTATGACTATGTAGTCCGCAAACCAGCCGGTGAAATAATCGTCGCCGATAGGCTTGATAAGACCGTACACGTCGGCTTTTCCGATATTTTGTTTGTTGAGGTCGTACATCGTGATTTCGGGATCGTCCGCAAAAATCATGCAGGTTACGACTTTATCGCCTACAGCGAGAGGCTTGCCCGCGCTGTCTTTCGCGACGTTTTTACCCATTTTAACGATTTCGCCCGTACCCTCGTGACCTAAAACGACGGGAATAAGACCGAACGGATCGTTTTTGAACTCGTGAGCGTCCGTGCCGCAAACTCCGCAACCTTCGACTTTAACGAGAATGTCGTCGTCGCCGATTTCGGGAATTTTGTACTCCTTAAGTTCGAATCTCTCTTTTTCGACAAGCATCGCGACTCTTGCTTTTTCGGGAATAGGCCCTGCCGCCGCCTTGGGAGCGGAAGCGTTGCCCGTAGTCATTCCGGCAAGCACCTGTCTTACGATCGCTTCGATACTGCTGTTATCCATATTATATATAATCTCCTTTTAAGCGAGAATTGACTTTTAAATTCAGACCGTTATCTGATGCAAAGGCTTTCGACCATAACGCATCTTCTCGACTTGGTGAACGTGTGAGCCGCCGTAAGACCTTCGCCCGTGCGGCTTGCGATCGTGAACGTACAGTAACCTTCTCCTCCGAAACCGAGCGCCGCATAAGACGGACCGTTTTTAACGAGAATCGCCGTGTCGATCGCTTTCGCGTATTCCGTGATATGATCCACGTTCTTGGAATGAATGTGAGCGGAATGTCTGTTTCCGTGTTCGAGCCATACCGCTTTTTCGACGGCGTCCTTGAAGTCTTTGGCTCTGACCACCCCGAGAATGGGCATCATGAGTTCGGTTGCGATGAGCGGATGCTCTTTTTCGCCCTCGAA
>URKE01000037.1 GCA_900548285.1 uncultured Eubacteriales bacterium
ACGAATCGTCAGACGACCAACCCCAGTCGTTGCTTTCATACCAGTCGGGATATTTTGAAAGCCCGCAGTCGTGCCAACCGACAGAATATCCTGCAATAAAGGTAAATTTAATATCTTTGCCAAAGCATCTGTCGGAATGAACGCCGTGAACGACAACCGGCTTACAATACCATCTCTTTTTATACTCTCGAACGGCTACCGTAACTTTGACAAGTTCGCCGTCATTTTTCGTAAAGTAAGCATAAAAGCGAGTTCTTCCGAACGGCGCGGTTTTCAATTTATCGTCGTAAAGTTTAATCTTTTTCTGTATGTATTTCGGAATAGGTTTTATCTTTTCGATTTTCATTTTATCTCACCTCAACTTTGTTACCGAACAGGGCGAAAACTTCTTTCGGTATTGTTTGAGTTACAGACGGTTCGGTTTCATCAATGCCTTGTGGTTCGTATATATCACCGTCAAATTCACGCATTTCTTCTTCGGATAATATTTCGCCCGTATCTTCGTCTATAAGTCGATTAAGGACAGGTTTTATACGCTCAATGAATTGTTTTTCGCCATCGTTTTCGATGATATATAAGTCGTGATTTTTGACTATCTTTGCGAAGTAGTTTTCAGCGGCGTGATACGGAAAACCGACCATCGGTATACGATCTTTCAAGCCTACGTCACGGCTTGTAATCGTAAGGCTTAACTCATTGCCGAGAGTTACCGCATTGTCGCCAAAAACCTCGTAAAAATCGCCTAAACGATACGCCACGATTGCGGTCTTGTATTCCGCCTGATACGACATATATTTTTGATACATATCATTGCCTTTGTTTTCTTCAACGACAGGCTTTGTCGGCGTTTTTACGGACGTTGGTTCTTCTTTGGTGTCGACCGTCATTTCTGCACTTTCGACACTTAAACAGTCGTTTGTGGGTGCTTTAACATCGTTTTCGTCGAATTTGTCGAACAACGAGAATTGCAGGCTTTGTTGCTTTTGCGGTTGTGGTTTTGGCGTTGCAGGCTTTGTATTTACGCTCTTTTTCGGAGCAGGTTTATATTCCGCGCCGTCAATCGTATAAAGCGTTCCTTCGATCGACTCTTCCTCAAAATAATGGATTGCCCAACCGTAAACGGTAGCGTCGTCAATGAAAGCGGAATTTGCTCCTTTTTCGGCAAGATTTCTCGCCTCATCGCAAGCGTATTTCATAAAGCCAGAAAGCGTCTTTTTGTTGAGCAAGGGATTACCGTCTTTCTCAAACGGAGTGCCGTTGTTTATTTTGTCTGCAAGAGTTTCGCTCGCGTTGTTTTGCAAGTAATTGAGTATCAATTCTTCTTGCTTGTTTTGCGGTGTAAGATTTAACTTAATCATCGTTTTCACACTCCTTTTCGAGTATTTTCAAAATATCTTTTTCTTCGTATCCGACCGAGCAAAGCCAGATAATCGTTGCAAGAGTTTCAAGGCTCGCTCCTTGTCTGTTTTTCTCAAATAATTTTTCGTATTGTGTGCAATCGCCGCTTGTAAACCATTGATATTTATTGCAGAGGCGATATAGGGTTTCTGTTGAAATTCTCATATTTGTATGCTCCTTTGATTTTTGTAATTGAAAAGAGAGATTGCCTTAAAACGGGCAACCTCTCCAAAGCAGTTTATATTCGATATAGTTTTTAACGGGAACGACAAGCCAAGTAGCGTTTGTAATAGGAATATTTGTTTTTCTTTCCGGCGGGGAATGATTTTCACACCAACGAACGTTCCAACTTGCGCAGTCGTATGTATCCGTTATGAGATAAATTTTCAGTTTGTTTTCGCCGCAGCGTTTATAGCAGACTTTATAACCGTATTTATTCATAGTAAAAATCCTTTAATAAATTTCAATAAGTCCGTCGCTATATTCCTGTAAGCACTCTTCGCCGCAGTATCTTCCGTAGCGTTCAAGGTCTATAAAGTCAATTATGTGTTCGGGTATTTCGTAGCCGCAACAGTCGAGCATTTCTTTGCCGTAATCTTCCCACGAGTAGCCGCTCCAAAGATTGATACAATCGTCCCAACGGTCGCCGTGCGTGTTGACTTTTTCTTCAAAATCGTCGTAGCAACGCACTTCAAGGAAAGCGCAGAATACTTTGTATTTGTAATCGTCGTCCAAAACGCCCGATTCTTTCAGAGTATTAAACAGCGTTTCGAGGTTGACGTAATCCCAACTGATAGAGCCGTCTTCGATACCTTCGACGTCTTGAATGAACAGTTCTTCGTCGATACCGTCGAGTTCAAAGCCTTCTTTTTTAAGTTCTTCTACGATTTCGTCCCAGTCGGAATAGTCCGAAAGGTCAAGCCATTTCGAGCCTAACGCTCTTTCGTTACATTCGTTGTATGAACCCCACGAGCCTATAACGATTTTTATATTGTCACACATTTTCAATTTCTCCTTCGATAATAAGTTTTTCTTCAATCCTGTCTTTTGCTTCGTCAAGCAATTCTTCTAAATCAATAATTGGTTTATCCATTTCACATTACCTCAAAATCTTCGATATAAATTTTTTCATACATACAGCCGTATTCAAAATATTTGCCGTTTTCGTCTGTATATAAGTCATAGGTCAGAACGCTGATTCTACCGCGATTCGTAATTGCAAGTTGGACTTCTTTTTCGGTCACATATACGATATTGAAAGTTATATAGGTTTCACCGTCAAAGTGTTGATATTCAGCCATTTTCTTGCTCCTTATACCGTTTTATACCATACCGAGTATTCGACTTCGATATCTCTGCCTTCGTATTCGTAATACATAGTTACGTAGCCTTTGAACTCATTTTCTTTGCCGAGTATCGGGTGGCAATTCTTTTCGACGTCATCGAAAGCGCGGGTATAACGCTTACCGTTTTTAGAAACGCATTTGCAGAATAACGTTCCTTCGTCGTTAAGAAATCCGAGACCGGAAATCTTTTCGTCAAAGTTTCCTTTGACTTTTCTAATTGAATAAACTACTTTTTTCATTTGGATTTACCTCCGATTTATTTTTCGCCTTTCGGCATAAACGGGGTAGCACCGGAAAAAGCAAATATCTCTGCGAGTTAAAGTCGCAATCCCGGAAGTCAACGACAAAGGACAAAATTGTTGCGTAAATGAAAAAAGAGCCAAACTCGAAATTGAGTCCGACTCTTGGTATTATTAAAGTTTTCAGCGACAATTTTTCCCGTTGACTTCCGATTTTTACTGTGCTACAACGAAAATGACGAAAGGCGATAAATCGGAGAATTATTTTAAGGCATTAAGAACAATTTCGCCATATTGATTAAGTCGATATATAGTCCCGCTATCACCATTTTCATCCAGTGAACCGCTATCTATTCCGCAATTTTGTAAGAAACCGTAGGAATACAGCCTATCTAACCTTTCGTCTTTTGAAGAAAGCAATTCTTCGTCTCTCACAAACAATTCTATTACCATCAAATCATTGTAAAATGAGCGACTAATATAGTAAGAAACTCTGAAAAAGTCATTTGATTCAATATCCGAATCAATACAAAAAGCAAAAACCTTCCCAATCAAGGCGGCTTTTTGACAATCATCAATTTGGTCTAAATACTCAAGTAGAAGTTCTCCGTTTGATTGTGCGTATCTTTCATTTGATATATGTTTTTCGAAAAAAGCATCCATTTTTATTTTGTTCCTTGCTGTTTGGTATTTAGCATTATCAAAAAAAGCAAGTAATTTTTTCAGTAGCCGCCTATCATATATATTTTTGCCCAAAACTATAGAGTCTTTGATAAGCGTTACAACAGGAATGCCAAAATCAAAAGGAGCAATAACAGTATCTATGCTATCAGCAATTAGATCAGTACTTGTATCAATAAGTTTTTTATCGAGCATTTTATTTCTCTCCCATCTTTTTTTATTAGTATAGCACATTTTTTGCAAATAGTCAATAAAAGACGGCTTCATACTGTTGTATATGAAACCGCCCAATTTTTATCTACCGTTTTACTTTTATACCGAAATAATCGTTAGAAAAGAATAATACGAACTCCAACTCATCGTCGGTGTTCGTATTATTTCCTTCTGGCGGAGAAGGAGGGATTTGAACCCTCGCTACGGTTTAAAGCCATACTACTCCCTTAGCAGGGGAGCCCCTTCGGCCTCTTGGGTACTTCTCCATTCCGAATTGCAATAAATATTAAACAAAACACTCATCTGCTCTGCTTGCAGCCTGCGCGACATCGGTTGCAGACAAAGCATTTATAATCAATGCTTGTATATATTACCACATTTTTTCGATTCGGTCAACAAAATTGCCGCTTAATTTTGAAAAAAATAATTTTAGATACTTTACTTGTAATCCGCCATGCGTCGTTCGGCAAAACAGGAAATATAATTACGCGTGAAAATTTACCGGTAAAAATCTCGGCGAACTGAGATGAAACATCGCAGTCCGCCGAAATAAACCACAAAAGTCGGCCTATAAGTCGATTAACGAGGCTTTTATTTAACAATCAACGACTTACCGGTCATCTCCGCAGGGATAGTTTCGCCCATCATTTCGAGAAGCGTGGGCGCAAGATCGGCAAGCACGCCGTCCTCTCTGAGTCTGACGTTCTTGTACTGTTCGCTTACCAGAATTACGGGGACGCGGTTCGTAGTGTGCGCAGTGAAAGGTTCGCCGTCGGTGTCGATCATCTTGTCCGCGTTTCCGTGGTCGGCGGTTACGATGCAACTGCCGCCCTTTTTGAGTACGGCGTCGGTTATCTTCCCTATGCAATCCTCGACGGTTTTAACAGCCTTTACAGCCGCGTCCAGAACGCCGGTATGTCCGACCATATCGCAGTTTGCATAGTTGAGAATGATTACGTCAAACTTATCGGAAGCGATTTCTTCAAGCACTTTATCGGTTACGAGATACGCGCTCATTTCAGGCTGAAGATCATACGTGGCAACCTTCGGCGAAGGAATAAGATCTCTGTACTCATTCTTTTCGGGCGCCTCGACGCCGCCGTTGAAGAAGAACGTTACGTGCGCGTATTTTTCGGTTTCGGCGATACGAAGTTGCGTATAGCCCTTATCGGAAAGGTATTTGCCGAGCGTGTTGTGAAGTTCCTGCTTTTTGAACGCTATCGCAACGTGATGGAAAGTTTCGTCGTACTTGGTGAATCCGACGTAATTAAGTCCGAGATACCCGGTCTTTCTTTCAAAACCGCCGAACTCCTCTTCCGTAAACGCCCTCGTGATTTCTCTCGCTCTGTCCGGACGGAAGTTAAAGAATATAACCGAATCGCCTTTTTCGACAAGCCCGACAGGTTTGCCGTTTTCATATATGTTGGCGGGAACGATAAACTCATCCGTCACTTCGTTTTTATAACTGTTTTCGACGGCTTCTTCCGCGCTGTTCGCTTTAACGCCGTTGCCGAGCGTCAACGCTTCGTAAGCCTTGACTACTCTTTCCCAACGATTATCTCTGTCCATAGCGTAATATCTGCCGCTTACCGTGGCGATTTTGCCTGCGCCGACCTTTTTGATTTCCGCTTCGAGTTCTTTAACGAAATCGATTCCGCTCGTGGGGGGAACGTCCCTGCCGTCCATAAAAGCGTGGACGTAAACTTCGGTAAGTCCCCTTCTTTTAGCCATTTCGAGCAAAGCGAAAAGATGAGTTATATGGCTGTGAACGCCGCCGGACGACAACAAGCCGAAAAGATGAAGTTTCTTGCCGCCGTTCTTTGCGCCGTCCATGGCTTTGATGAGTTCTTCGTTTTCAAAGAAATCGCCGTCCTGAATGGATTTGGTTATTCTGGTAAGATCCTGATATACGATTCTGCCGGCGCCCATATTGAGATGCCCGACTTCGCTGTTTCCCATCTGCCCGTCGGGGAGACCTACGCAAAGACCGCTTGCGCCGAGAGTCGCCGAAGGATATTTTGCCATAAGATTTTTTATAATGCCCTCGTTCGCTATTTCGATTGCGTTGCCATTTTTATCGGGATTAAGCCCGTAACCGTCCATAATGAAAAGACAAACGGGTCTTGTTTTCATTTTCATAATATTATCTCCTTTCGGTTTCCGCTTTAAAAACGGGCGGAAAATTTTTCCCGCCCGATTCCGTTTTATTTGTTGTAATTTACGATAAACGCAAAGTCGTCGGCCTTTAAGGAAGCGCCGCCGATAAGACCGCCGTCGATTTCCTCCTGAGCCATAAGTTCTTTGCAGTTTTTAACATTCATCGAGCCGCCGTATTGAATTCTCGTCTTTTCGGCAATCGATCTGTGGAACTTTTTCGCAAGGATATGTCTGATATAACCGATCGTGTTATTAGCGTCGGTAGCCGTTGCGGTTTTTCCCGTTCCGATAGCCCAGACGGGTTCGTAGGCGATGACGATTTTATCGAAATCCTTGGACTTGAAGCCTTTAAGACCTTCGACGATCTGTCTTTCGAGAACTTTCTCGGTAAGACCGCCTTCTCTTTCCGCTTCGGTTTCGCCCACGCAGACGATAGGTTTAATCTTTGCGTTGAGCGCAGCCTGAACTCTCTTGTTCACGGTTTCGTCGGTTTCGCCGAAATACTGTCTTCTTTCGCTGTGACCGATTATAACGTAATCGACTTTGAGTTCTTTGAGCATATCCGCGGACACTTCGCCCGTAAACGCGCCTTTTTCAGCCCAGTGCACGTTTTCCGCGCCGATCTTTATGTTTGAACCCTTAGCCGCTTTTTTTGCGGTTTGCAGATCCGTGAACGGAACGCAAAGCACGACGTCGCAATCGGCGTTTTCGACAAGGGGTTTAAGAGCGGAAATCATATCCTTGGTTTCCGCCATGGTTTTATTCATTTTCCAGTTTCCTGCGATTATCGGTTTTCTCATATTGTATTAAACTCCAAAAATTAATCAGTCTTTATCGTTAAGGCATTCGATACCGGGAAGTTTCTTTCCTTCGAAGAGTTCGAGAGAAGCGCCGCCGCCCGTAGAAATGTGCGTCATCTTGTCGGCATAACCGAGTTGAGCGACCGCAGCCGCGCTGTCGCCGCCGCCGATAATGGTGGTTGCGCCGGCGCAATTCGCCATAGCCTTTGCGATAGCGTTGGTGCCGGCGGCAAGCGTGGGATTTTCAAACACGCCCATAGGTCCGTTCCAGATAATCGTCTTTGCTCCGACGAGCGCGTCGGCGTAAAGTTTAGCGGTTTCGGGTCCGATATCGCACGATTCCATATCCGGATTGAATTCTCCGACTTTTCTTACGAAAGTTTCGACGGGGGCGTCGATAGGATCGGGGAACGCCTTGACCTGAACGCCGTCGATGGGAAGAAGAAGTTTTTTGCCTTCGGCTTTCGCCTTTGCCATCATTTCCTTGCAGTAATCGAGTTTCGTGTCGTCCACAAGCGAAGTTCCCACTTCATAACCCTGCGCTTTGAGGAAGGTGTAAGCCATTCCGCCGCCGATTATAAGCGTGTCGCACTTCTCGAGAAGGTTGGAAATAACGTTGAGTTTGTCGGCGACTTTCGCTCCGCCCAGGATTGCGACGAAAGGTCTTACCGGGTGTTCGAGAGCGTCTGCCATAACGGAAAGTTCCTTTTCGATAAGGAAGCCGCAAACAGCCGTTTTAACGAATCCGTATTCGACGATAGCCGCCGTGGAAGCGTGAGAACGGTGAGCCGTTCCGAACGCGTCGTTAACGTAAATATCGCAAAACGCCGCGAGTTTTTTGCAGAATTCTTCATCTCTGCCCTCTTCGCCGGCATCGAAACGAAGGTTCTCGAGGAGAACGCATTCGCCCTCTTTAAGCGCGGCGACTTTAGCCTTCGCGTCGTCGCCGACGATATCGGTCGCAAACGCAACCTTGCCGTCCAAGAGTTCGTTAAGTCTTTTCGCTACGGGCGCGAGAGTGAACTTTTTAAGGTCGCCCTTGAGAGCCTTGGCGATATATTCCGCTTTCGCAGCCGCTCTTTCGTTTTCGGGAAGAGCCTCGACCGCTTTCTTTTCTTTTTTGTTAAGCCCGAAGCCTTCGGTGAATATGTTGTGCGGTTTGCCCATATGCGAGCAAAGAATAACCTTAGCGCCGTGCTCCATAAGATATCTGATCGTGGGAAGAGCGCCGTTGATACGGTTTTCGTCGGTTATCACGCCGTCTTTCATAGGAACGTTGAAATCGCATCTGACAAGACATCTTTTGCCTTTTACGTCAACGTCTTTAATTGACTTTTTATTCATAGACTTACTCCTTTTTGAGAAATATATTTTCTGCAACCATAATATACTTTATTTCCCGAAAAGTCAATAATTAGACGGCAATATCGTTCAATTCTTTTTAATTTTTAGTCATTTATGCAAAACGCGTGAAAACCTTTGACGAAAGTATAAGAAAAGTGTTATAATGTAATAACGTGGTTTATATTACGGTTAAACTTGATTCGCGCCGGCGGCAACAACGGCGACAACGGAAATTTTATGAAGCACAGAAAAAACGATTTGTTTAAAAAAATACTTATATTGTGCATCGACGTGGCCCTGATAGTCATATCGATGGTTTTTGCATATATCATCACGAAGGAATCCGCTCCGAAAACCGATTACGCATCCGTTCTCATCTGGTTCCTCGGCAATATCGCGCTCGTCGTTTTCGTTTATAAATGTTCGGGATTATACTCCATCATATTCAGTTCGGCGAGCATTATCGACGCGTTAAGGCTTTGCTTCGCGATATTCTGTATTCTCGTCGCCAACATAATTTACACCGCCCTGAGCGGGCGCGACGTCATAGGTTTCTCCACTTGTTTCGTATACGCGTCTTTCCTCTTCCTCTTCACGGGAATGACGAGATTTTATAAACGCGCGTTCAACGTTGGCAAATATTATATTTCAACCAACGTGGAGAAAAAGAAAAGAGTTATGGTCGTCGGCGCGGGCAAATCGGGCGCGACGCTCATCGCCGAAATGCAATCCTCCGACAAAACAGATTTCGTCCCCGTTTGCGCGATAGACGACGATCCGGAAAAAATCGGCAAATCGGTGTGCGGCGTGAAAGTCGTCGGGTCGACTTACGAGATAAAAAAATACGCGAAAAAATACAGCGTGAACGAAATTCACGTCACGATGCCGTCGGTAGACAAAAGACGGCTGAGCAAAATTATCGCGAGATGTAACGACGCGGGTTGCCCGGTTAAAATTCTCCCGGGGCTTTATCAACTTGCCGACGGGCAGGTTTCCGTTTCGAGCATGCGCGAGGTGGACATTCAGGACCTTCTCGGACGCGATCCTGTTACGGTCGATATTAACGAAATAATCGGCTATATCGAAGATAAAACAGTTCTCGTCACGGGCGGAGGCGGCTCGATCGGAAGCGAACTATGCCGTCAGATAGCAAGCCACAACCCCAAAAGGCTCATCATTCTCGATATTTACGAGAACAATGCTTACAACATCGAACAGGAACTCAAAAGGAAACTCCGCAATCTCGATCTCGTCACACTGATAGCGAGCGTAAGAGATTACGGAAAAATGAAGGACGTTTTTGCTAAATATCGCCCGCAGATAGTTTTCCATGCCGCCGCGCACAAACACGTTCCCTTAATGGAAACAAGCCCTAACGAAGCGGTTAAAAACAACGTTTTCGGTACGTTCAACGTTGCCCGCTGCGCGGACGCGTGCGGGGTTGAAACCTTTGTTCAGATTTCCACGGACAAGGCGGTTAACCCGACGAACGTTATGGGCGCGACGAAGAGAATATGCGAGATGATAATTCAGGCGTTCGGCAGACACAGCAAAACCAAATTCGTGGCGGTGCGTTTCGGCAACGTTCTCGGCTCCAACGGCTCGGTTATTCCCCTTTTCAAACAACAGATAAAAGAGGGCGGACCCGTTACGGTCACCCATAAGGATATCATAAGATATTTTATGACTATTCCCGAAGCCGTTTCGCTCGTTCTGCAAGCGGGCGCTTACGCCAAGGGCGGACAGATTTTCGTGCTTGATATGGGCGAACCGGTGAGAATTTACGACCTCGCTTATAACCTTATCAAATTATCCGGTTTCAAACCCGACGTCGATATCAAAATCGAATGTACCGGTTTGCGCCCCGGCGAGAAACTTTACGAAGAAAGACTCATGGACGAAGAGGGCATGCAGAAAACCCCGAACGGGCTTATCAATATCGCTCAGCCGCTCAAGTTCGACGAATCGTCTTTCTGGAATCACCTCAACGAACTTTACGAAGCCGCTTACGCCGAAACGGACGAAATGAAACGCTTAGTGCGCGACATTGTTCCGACCTACAAAATCGACGACAGAGACTGAACCAGACTTCGACATAAAAACCGCCCGGGATAATTGCTCCGGGCGGCTTTCTTTTATATTATATTGTGTTACGCATATATTGTGTTACGCAAATTCGGATATTATGTTACGCAAATTCGGGAAAAACAATCGTTTCAATGCGCGCTATTCATCGGTACGGCATACGTTGAAAAACGCACGCCTACGGACAAGTCGAAATTGTCCACCGATTTGATAAGCCCGATCATTCCCGCCTGAAACATATCGTCCGCGCTGACCTTGGACTTATCGAATCTTCTTATTATCGATAAAACAAGTCTGACGTTGGCGAGAATGAATTCCTCGCGGGCTTTTTCGTCGCCCTCTTTGATTCTCATAAGTAACTCTTCGCTTTCTTTGAACGTAAGTCTTTTCAGACTCGACGTGTCCATGCCGCAGATTTCAACTTTTTGTTTCATAAATTTTTAACCTCCGTGCAGCCGCATTGCGTTCGGATAACCCGAAACTCGCCGGGACGCAATCCCTCTCGGCTATGTACCATTTTATCTTCCGCGCGGCAGAAAACAATAGGATATTTTGTCGGCTTTTCCCGAATTAACTCAGTTTTACCATTTCTTTTCTTAATCTCAGGACGATTTTCTTCTCCAGCCGCGATATGTAACTCTGCGAAATCCCGAGCATATCCGCAACCTCTTTCTGGGTTTTCTCCTCTGTTCCGTTCAGGCCGAACCGCATGTTCATTATCTGTTTTTCGCGCGGGGAAAGTTTCGAGATCGCCTCCATAAGCATTTCCTTTTCCACGCCGTGTTCGATATCCTTATAAACGACGTCGCTGTCCGTTCCGAGAACGTCCGAAAGAAGCAACTCGTTGCCTTCCCAATCCACGTTAAGAGGCTCGTCGAGCGAAACTTCGCCTTTCAACTTCACTATTCTCCTCAGATACATAAGAATTTCGTTCTCGATGCACCTCGATGCGTAAGTGGCGAGTTTTATGTTCTTCCCCGCGTTGAACGTGTTGACCGCTTTTATAAGCCCGATCGTTCCCACGGAGATAAGGTCGTCCGTTTCCACGCCGGTGTTGTCGAACTTCCTCGCTATGTAAACGACGAGCCTGAGATTATGCTCGATAAGCCCTCGTCTGACCGCGTCGTCGTTGCCGCCGAGCCTGGAAACAAGTTCCTGCTCTTCGTCGGCGGTGTAAGGCCTCGGCAACGCTTCCGCGCCCGAAAGGTAATTGATCGCCCCGCCTTCTTCGGCAAAAATTCTTTTTAATATCGCGATTATTTTTGACAACATTTTCTTTTCCTCCCGACTTGACGACGTTTCACGCGAAAACTGTTCCGAGAATAAGATCGTATTCTCCGCCGCTCATAAATTCGCGCTCGGCAATGCCCAGCATTACGTTATTAATTATATTCACGCTCGTCCCGTTATATATCTTTATTCTGCTTATCTTATATATTTTTATTACCTTTTCGCCGGCGATCGTAGATATCGTCGAATACCTCGGTCTGACAAGCGAAAATACCTCGTTTTTCATAAGTTTCGCCGCGAATTTCGGCGATACGATTATTATCGGGTCGTTTTTGTAACGCAGTCTGTTGCCGCTGTCTAAAAAGCCGTTTACTATGTAGATTCTTCCGCCGACGGTAAATTCGCATTTCCTTATAAAATTCGTTATTTCTTTCCTTTTATATAACTTTTTTATCAGCGCGCAGGCGACGAAATACATAACGAAAACAATCAGAAGTATTATCGTGAGAACCGATTCCGCAGGCGTCGTTCTCGAAAACACGTCGTAACTTATCCCCGCAAAATAAAACGCCCCGAACACCGCCCCGCCGAACGCGAACGTGAAGAACAAAAATAAATAAAAACACCTTAGGTAAATCCTGAAATTCGGAAACCTGCCCGAAAAAAGGACTATGAGCGCGCCCGCAAAGAATTTAAGAACAAACGTAAACGCCGCGTTCATTTTCAGCAGCGGCGTGACGACCGCGAACGCCGCGCCGACCGCCGCAGACAAACACACAAACGCTTTGTTTAAAGGCAGATTCATTGCCTTCCTCGCCGACAAAATCAGCAGGCAATCTATTATAAAATTGTTTATCGCAACGTATTCCACATACACAACCATATGCCCATTATAAATTTTTTGAAAAGACAAAAAAGGAGAAGTTTTGTTATTTAAAAAAGTTTTTTGTCGCTTGCAAATATTTATCGTTCACGCTTTCGCAAACGCTTGACAATTAAAATAACAGGTGTTATTATAGAGTAAAATAACATACGTTATTTTTGAGGTTAAAATGGGAAAGAAAGAAAAATATACGAAAGAAGAACTCGTCGGAAAAGCCGTGGAAATGGTTCGCGAAAAAGGATTCGACAATCTCGGCATACGCTCTCTTGCGGATTACGCCGGCGTTTCGACTCAGCCGATTTGCCGCCATTTCGGCAATATAAAAGAACTTAATGCCTGTGTTTTAAGCGCGATAAACGACTTATACGAGGACTTTTTGAAAAAAGAGATGCAATTGGGACAGTATCCGCCATACAAGGCGTCGGGTATAGGATACGTCAATTTCGCAAGAAAAGAACCCGAACTTTTCAAGGCTCTTTTCATGCGTTCGAGAAAGAACGAAGACGGGAAAAAAGAGGACGCGGCGTTCGACGCGATATCGCAGAAAGTTGCCGAAAGGTATAAAATCGACTATGCCGACGCAAGGAAATTTCACCTTATGATGTGGCTCGTCGTTCACGGTATAGCGACACAGATAGCGACGGAATACCTCAACTTATCCGAGGCAGACGTTTCGGATATTCTGACGGAAAGTTTCACCGCTCTGTCGGCAAGGTTTGCGAACAAGAAACAAGAAATAAATACCGAGAACAATAAATCCGGATAAAGGACAAACGATATGCACGAAATCATAACAGAAAATATCAATAAATATTACGGGCAGATTCACGCCCTTAAAGACGTTTCGCTCGAGATAGAAGAAAACTCGCTTTTCGGGCTTCTCGGCGTGAACGGCGCCGGCAAAACCACGCTGATAAAAATACTCACCTGCCTTATCGAACCTTCGGATGGAAAAGCGACCGTTCACGGGTATTCGGTGACAGACGAACCGTGTGAAGTTAAAAAAATCGCCGACGTTTCCCCGCAGGAAACAGCCGTCGCGCCGAATCTCACCGTGAAAGAAAATCTCGACTTTTTCGCTGCATTGTACGGAACGGACGATAAAGAATATATCGCTTCGATAATCGACGGATTTTCGCTCGGCGAAGTTCTCTCCCAAAGGGCGAAAACGCTTTCGGGCGGTTGGAAAAGACGAGTTTCGATAGCAATCGGAATGATATCAAAACCGAAAGTTCTTTTTCTCGACGAGCCGACCTTGGGACTGGACGTTCTCGCAAGGCGCGAGTTGTGGAAGATTATCAGATCCCTTAAAGGCAAAGCGACCGTTATTCTCACAACGCATTATCTCGAAGAAGCCGAAGCGCTTTGCGACAAAGTGGCGATAATGGCGAAAGGCGAAGTCCTCGCCGCCGGAACGCCGGAAGAACTGAAAATTTCGGCGGGAACGAAAAACTTCGAGGACGCGTTCGTAAAAATCACGGAGGGCGATTTATGAACGACAAAATTAACAAGAAAAACACGATAATGAATAACAAGGCGTTGATTTTTGCGGGAAGAAACTTTAAGGAAATGACGAGAGATCCCGTTATTTATATATTTTGTCTGGCTTTTCCCGTCGCGATGCTCGCGCTTTTCGCCGTAATAAACCACTACTCGGGCGGTAAATCTCCCGTTTTCGAGTTCCCGTCGCTTATCCCGGGCGCGATAACGTTTTCATATTCGTTCATCATGCTCACGCAATGTCTGCTCGTTTCCAAAGATAAAACCACTTCTCTTCTGAAACGGCTTTATACCTCCCCGATAAAAAAATCGACTTCGTCATCGGTTACGCGCTCCCCGCGTTCGTTTTAGGTCTGATTCAGACAATCGTCTGCATTGTCGCGGGATACGTTATTTCGCTATTTATCGGTTCGGGATATATCGGCTTTGCGGATTGTTTGCTGCTTGCCGCAGAACAGTTGCCCGCCCTTATACTCAACGTGTTTTCAGGCATAATCGTGGGCGCGCTCCTCAACGAAAAGTCCGCGCCGGCAATAACATCGATCGTCATTTCCGCCTCGGGAATACTCGGCGGGGCCTGGATGCCGCTCGATACGATGGGAGGATTTGAAACGTTTTGCGAGTTTTTGCCTTTTTACCCGTCGGTTTATCTCGGAAGAATAATCACGGGCGCCACGCACACGCCTACGGACTTTGCAAATCCCGCCGCGGTTTCGGCTTATTCGTTCGATGCAACGGGCGTCGTATCCGTGATAGTTTTATCCGTTTACGCGCTTGCGGCGATTATTTTTTCCGTGATAACGTTCGGCAAAATGATGAAAAAAGCGGACTGACAAGCGTAACCGCAACCCGACAACACTTTTGAAATTTTAAAGCGCCCCGCGGTTGACGAAAGCAACCGCGGGGCGCAAAACTTTTACAACTTATAAAATTATTTTCTGACGTTTTTATACATAGGTCCGTAGGCCTCGCAAGCGCGGTAGTCCTGACCTTCTTTATCCATTCCGAACGCATTCCATGCCGCCGGGCGATAAATATCGTCCTCGCAAACGTTGTGCATGCAAACGGGAATACGGAGCATCGAGCACATCGTGATAAGATCCGCGCCGATATGTCCGTAAGAAATCGCGCCGTGGTTCGCGCCCCAATTGTTCATTACGTCGTAAGCCGACTTGAACGCGCCTTTGCCCGTAATTCTCGGAGCAAACCAGGTGCAAGGCCACGTGTAGTCCGTTCTCTTCCAAAGTTTGTCGGTTACTTCGTCCGGAAGTTTAACCGTCCAACCTTCCACTATTTGAAGAACAGGTCCTAAACCTTTGATAAGGTTAAGTCTTATCATCGTTGCAGGCATTTCCGCACGCGTTACGAATCTTGACGAATAACCGCCGCCGCGGAAATATCCGAGGTCTGCGTAAGGCCAGGTGGTCGCACCCATCATTGTGTCGATATCTTTGTCGGTAACTTCCCACCATTTTTTCATTACGGCGTTGCCCTTTTCGTCCTTGACTTCGCCGCAAGCGTCTACGCAGCACGCGCCCGAGTTGATAAGGTGAATGAAGCCGTCCGCTTCTTTAGCGTGACCTTCGAGGTCATAACCGGTAACGCGCTTGACCGATTCGCCCGACCAGTAGGTACGAACGTCGGCAAACATCTGCGCTCTGCCGGTCAGAAGTTTCATAAACAACATACTCGTTGCGTTGAGTGTGTCGTTTTCCGTGCCGAGAATGTACGGTTCTCTCGCTCCGTTCCAGTCGAACGACGAGTTAAGAATGGATTCGGGGAAGTCGCAGTTGGGATAGAAATCCGTCCATTGTCTTTGCCCCTGGAAACCGCCGACGATCGCGTTATGACCGACCATTTCTTCTTCTCTGCCCTTGGGAAGTTTCTTGTTGCCGTTGAACAAGTCTTTGATTATGCACGCCATTTTTGCGGTGAATTCCCAGTCTTTTTCCTTCTGAGCGGGAGTTTTCTGCATTTCGACGGGATTTTTGTCGAAGTCGGGGCGGCATTTTTCTTTAACCCACGCGAGAGCCTTTTTATATTCGGTTCTGTCGTAAATACCTTCGGTCATTCTGCGGATAATTTCCACTTCGTCAACCGATTCAACGCGCATTCCGAGATATTCTTCAAAGAATTCGGGGCTGATAATAGAACCGCCGATACCCATGGTAACCGAACCGATCTGCAAATACGATTTACCTCTCATCGTGGCAACCGCAACGGCGGCACGGGCAAAACGAAGCATTTTTTCCTGCACGTCGGCGGGAATGGAAGTGTCGTCGGCTTCCTGAACTTCGTGTCCGTAAATACCGAACGCGGGCAAGCCTTTCTGCGCGTGAGTTGCAAGAACCGAAGCAAGATAAACCGCGCCCGGGCGTTCCGTTCCGTTAAAGCCCCAAACGGCTTTTATCGTCATCGGATCCATGTCCATGGTTTCCGCGCCGTAACACCAGCAAGGCGTTACGGTAAGCGTAATATCTACGCCGGCTTTTCTGAACTTGTCCGCGCAAGCGGCGGCTTCGGCAACACGACCGATAGTCGTATCGGCGATTATTACTTTAACGTGTTCGCCGTTAGAATAGAAAACGTTTTCTTCGATAAGTTTTGCGGCGGACTTCGCCATATTCATAGTTTGGTCTTCAAGGCTTTCGCGAACTTTGATTTTGCCGCGTCTGCCGTCGATCGTCGGTCTGATGCCGATTACGGGATATTCCCCGATGAGTCTTGATTTTGCCATTACGTGTTCCTCCGTAATATTTTTTTCAATTGTAATTATATACTTGAAAAAACATTATTACTTGTGCTATAATATAAAAAAGTATAATTATTTTCATATTCATCGCGGTTTTCTCGCGAAAAGCAGGCAGGTATGAGTTTTAATGAACTGAAACAGCACGGAACGGAAGATTTTCCGTTCGGCATATATATAATCGATAAAAGCCACCCGAAATACGAAATGGCTTTCCACTGGCACGCGAGCGTGGAGATTATCCGCGTTCTTAAGGGCGAACTTTCAATCACTCTCGACAACAAAAATTTCGTGGCGAAAAGCGGCGACGTCGTGTTCGTGAACAGCGAAACGATTCACGGAGCAACGCCCGAAAACTGCGAATACGAATGTCTTGTTTTTCCGCTCTCGTTTTTGAAAAGCGGAAACAGGACGTGCAACAGATTTCTCGAGGACCTGACGGATAAGAACTGCAAACTCGATTTTCTGCCCCGCAGCGAAGAACTGAAAACTTGCGCAAACGAACTTTTCAAAACGGTTAAAGAACGGAAAAACGGTTATCAGTTTGTCGCGATTGGGCTTGTTAATCAACTTATAGGCTGGTTTATCGCAACCGATCAATACTCTTACGAAACGGATGGACTTAACGTTAAGGACGAGCAGAAAGTTCTTAAACTCAAAAAAACTCTCGCCTTTATCCGCGAGAATTTCGATAAGGAAATAACTCTCGACGAGATTGCCGCCGCGGCAGGATTTTCCACGAAATACTTCTGCTCCTTTTTTAAATCGATGACAGGCAAATCGCCCGTGGAGTACCTTAATTCGTACCGCGTGGAAAGGGCTTGCAGAAAACTGCTCGGGAGCGACCTGACGATTACGCAGATTGCTTACGGCTCGGGGTTCAACGACCTCAGTTATTTCATCAAAACCTTCAAAAATCTTAAGGGTTGCCCGCCGAGCGTTTACAGAAAAACAGTGCTGTAATTTTTCGGCGATTCATCTCCTCCGATTATCGGCGCGCGTTGCTTAAATACGATTGTTCGATTCTCAAATAATAAATTAATTGAAAAAAGCCCGATAAAATATTTGACAAAACGCTCAAAAAAATATAGAATATAAAAGACGCTTGCGAACAGGCAAGCGGAAATAAGGAAGCGTATCGAAGTGGTCATAACGGGCACGATTGGAAATCGTGTAGTCTTCACGGGCTCAGGGGTTCGAATCCCCTCGCTTCCGCCATTAGGGAATAATACGAACCCTGACGATAAGTTAGAGTTCGTATTATTCTTTTCTAACGAATATTTCGGCATAAAAGTCGATTTGAACGGCAAAAAGAAGAATCAGCCGGGCGTTTAATCGCTCGGCTTTTTCTATGCTCAAAAACAGGTGCTTGCTATGAAAGACCGTATAACAGTTTTTTCAATAGACATAACAATAAATATACCGCTCCGGTTTTTTGCCTTTCGTCTTTGCCGTTGTAGCACAGTTAAAAGCCGAAGTAAACGGGAAAAATTGTCGCTGAAAACTTTAATAATACCAAGAGTCAGACTCGCTATTGAGTTTGGCTCTTTTTTTATTTACGCAACAATTTTGTCCGTTTTCGTTGACTTCGGGGATTGCGACTTTAACTCGCACTTACGTTTGCTTTTCTCGGTGCTACTCCGTCTTTGCCGAAAGGCTAATAAAAACGGAGGTATAAAGTGTTGCATTTAGTTTGACAATTCAAGTATGATAAAATCGGAAGTTATTGTTGGGGTTTTGTCGGCGGAATGACTTACACAACCGAGCCGTGGGATGATTTCCGGAAAAAATATAAAGAGAATCCCGATATAAACTTTGATTTTACGAAGTGGCAACACGACTTGAGCAGAAGGGATTATCACCCTTACGATCCGCGAGAAATCGAACTTATCAGACGGTGTAACGAAAGGGCGGATAAAAAATAAGATTCCGAAAAACATATTATATAATAAAGCAAGAAAACATTATATAATATAGCAAGAAAACTTTTTAGTCGGAGCCAACAACGCCTTCGGCATCACTGTTTTTTCCGTTTGACGGAAATATTATATTTTTTCTGCAACAGACGTATATGATTTGATTTTTTTCGGGGCAAATCGTATATAAAAGAGTTTTTTTGAAAGATTTGTTAAAAAAGAAAATTTTATATTGAATTTTTTATAAAAACCTTTAAAAAAGAGTTGACAAGCGGGAGTAGAAGTGGTAAGATAAGCAAGCAAATTGAGCGAGGTGCTGCCGAGAAGGTCGCAACGCGAGAAACCCTGAAGAGAAAGCGAAAAAATATTTTTAAAAAGGTATTAAAAACGCTTGACAGAAGGGGAAGCGATGTGGTAAGATAGGTAGGCTATCGCAAGATGGCACTCTGGCAAACGGAAGTTTGCCGACGCAGATTAAAAACCGAATAGAAGGAAATGAATTGAAACAAACGACGAATACGAAAGTGTTCATGAACAAAAATGTTTCTGTCAATTTATTTTTT
>URKE01000038.1 GCA_900548285.1 uncultured Eubacteriales bacterium
ACCAAAAATCATCGAAAATATCGGCGTTTTGGTCGCTTGCGAGTCTGACGGCGAACTCTAAACTAAGACAAGGCGTAAACGGGTTAA
This sequence comes from uncultured Eubacteriales bacterium, assembly GCA_900548285.1. Lineage (GTDB taxonomy): Bacteria > Bacillota > Clostridia > Christensenellales > Borkfalkiaceae > UBA10281. Next base: position 88 of record URKE01000038.1, read on the forward strand.
TACTTGACGTATAAGCCGCAAACATAACGAAACTTTAGTCAAAAATACGCCGTCAGACCACGGTTCGCGTTGTTCTTGGTTGGCATGTCGTTCAATTAAAATGCAGTCATTGTCGAAACCGCCCGAATTTCCCGGTCGGCAATATCCGGCAATAATATGTTACGATATTTCCTTATTGCGATATTTCCTTTTCAAAAGTGGCGCGGCGTTTTATCTCCTCGTGCTCCACCCATTTCCATTGCGTCAATATTCCCGCGTTGGTCGTGAGCATCGGATTGCACACCACGTTCTTTATTCCGTTTTTCATAATGTTACGGTGAATTCTCGTTATGATCATCGCGTTGACGCCCGAGTTTCTGTATTCGGGAGCGACGCCGATAAGCGTAAGTTCCAGCGCGTCGGGCTTTTTTTTCGCTTTCAGAAGAGGAATCGCGCTCGCGAGAAGATTGCCGTTATGTTTCTTTATTATCTTGCCTATCGCGGGAATAACCACGCCGAACGCGGCGATTTTACCCGTTTTCGGATCGAGAATACAAGAGAAATAATCCTGATTTATCACGGTTGCAAACTGCGCGATGACGTTCTGCTTTACTTTTCCTTTAAGTTCCACGTAGCAATCGAGGTCTTTATACGCCTCGTTATAACAATCGAAAAACAAATCCCCGTACTCTCTGATAATGCGTTTTATCGGGTATTTATCGTTCAGTTCGACAAAACCGTATCGTTTCTGCACGAAATCCGCCGCCTTGTAAATTTTCGGATCGAGAGTTCCGGGATATATGGCAAACTCCACCCATTCGCTTTCTTTTTTAAACCCGAGTTTCCGCACGACGTCGGCGTAATACTCGTAATTATAGTTGGTAGCGTAAGTGGCGGGGCGGTCGAAGCCGCTCGTGAGCATACCCTCTCTGTCGGTATCGTTAAAACCCCACGGACCGTGAATCACGGTCATTCCGCGTTCCTTTCCGAACTCGACGACCTTGCTTAAAAGAGCTTCGGCAACGTCCTCGTCGCCGTTGAAATCGAACCTCGAAAATCTTATCTTCTTTTCGCCGAATTTCCTGTTGCTTTCCGCAACGATTACGCCCGCGATTCTGCCGACGATCCTGCCGTTTTTTTCGGCGAGATAGCACTTCACTTCGCATCCTTCGGCGGCGTAATTTTTCTTAGGGTTTTTTATGTTCTTTTCATCGCTCGTGAAACACGGGACGTAATAATCGCAGTCCTTATAAAGTTCCAGAGGATATCGGGCGAAAGCCCTCATTTGCGCAGACGTGACCGCCTCGACGATTTTAACCATTCATTCTCCTTGTCCGGAGCGTTTACGTCGTCATTTTCCCGCTCCGTTTGAATTATACAACAAACGACGAAAAAAAACAAGGGGTTTTCGTTAAACGATCTCTTCCGACCCGATAAATTACGGCAGAAACCGTCTTACTTCGGCGAAAAACGTCGATCTTCGGGAACGACCGCCTCCGCGGGCTTCTCGTCTTTTAGCGACATAACGTAATTCTGATAGTCTTTTTCGGTCATTTTTTTAACGGGATGCTTCTTTTTTCTGCTCATAACGCGCTCTCCTTTTCTGAAAAAATTATCCGTCGCGGATTCGTTCCGCAATCACCATGATTATGCCGCTCCGCGGCGAAAATTATACTCCCGACGTAAGCCCTTTCCGCGTCGGGACAAAAAAACGCCCCGCAAAGGGGCGTTCGGCGATTACGTTGAAAATTATTGGAGTTCCTCTATGGTGTGAGCGAAGAAATTGATATGGTCGCCCGCTCTTTCGAGATTGGAAACGAGGTTGATGAAAACCGCGCTGTTTTTTGGCGAACACGCGCCGGCGTTGAGCCTTGCGATATGCTCGTCGATAAGCACTTTTCTCATCGAGTCCACCTCGTTTTCGATTTTTTCCAAAGACGCGAAACCGTCCTTGTTTTTAGTTTCGAAAATCGCGGCGGCGAGTTTATACATTTCGCTCAAATCCTCGTACATCGTTTTGAGTTTTTCTATTATCTGTTCGGAAAATACGAGATTTTTTTCCACGCTCGTGGTCGTATACTTGGCAACGTTATCCGAAATTTCGGAAATACGCAGAAGGTCGGCAAGCGCGTGATAAAGAATGGAAATTCTCTGATCGTCGTGAACGGACACGTCCTCTCCGGACACCTTCACGAGATAATCGGTTATCTGTTTGGATATTATCGTTATTTCGTCATTCTCGGAATGAACGGCTTCGGTTGCGGAAACGTCCCTTTCAACAAACGCCGTAAACGCAGCGTGAAGATTGTTCATACATCTGTCGCCCATAGCCACCGTTTCTTTCTGAAGTTGCGCTATCGCGACGGTGGGCGTGGAAAGCATACGTTCGTCCATAAACGTGATGCGGATTTCTTCCTCGGTATTTTTGTCGCGTATTATAATTTCCGTCGTCTTTACGATAAGACTCGTGAGCGGAAGGAAAATGAGCGTACAGATCGAGTTGAACGCAAGGTGGAAAAACGCCAACTGCATTTCGGCGGAGTGGATAATCTGCGTCCAGAAATCATCCATAAAGCCATTCCAGATCATAAGCACGATAAGGAAAATCACCGAGCCGAAGAAGTTGAACAGGAAGTGAATGAGCGCGGAACGCTTGGCGTTCGTCGTCGCGCCGATGGAACTTATAAGCGCGGTGACGCACGTTCCGATATTCGTGCCGAGAACTATGTAAAGAATGGCATTGCCGCCGCTGCCTATCTGAATACCCGCCGAAACGAGCGAAAGCAAAATAGCGTTGACCGCCGTACTGGACTGCATGATAGCCGTTATGAGCGCGCCGATGAACATAAGAACGATCGGCTCGATAAACGACGGCTCTATACTGCTGCTGAGCAGGTTTTTTATCGTTTCGTTATCCTTGAATCCGTTGCTGCATGCGGAAATAATCGTAAGACCGAAAAACACCAGACCGAAGCCGGCGAGCGTAAGACTCCAACTCTTCGCCTTACCTTGCTTTAAAAGCATCGAAAGGAAAATGCCGACGAACGAGAAAACCATAAAGTATTTTCCGACGCTCGTCACGCCGAACGCTATGAGAATGGTGGTTATCGTCGTTCCGATATTCGCGCCCATAATCACGGCGGTCGCCTGATAAAGACTCATCATTCCGGCGTTGACGAAACCGATAACCATAACGGTCGTCGCGCCCGAACTCTGCATAAGAACCGTTGAGCCGATACCTATTCCGACGCCCGCAATTTTACTTTTCGAGGTTTTGTCGAAAAGTTTTCGTAAGCCTTTGTTCGCGACTTTCTGCAAGTTTTCCGACAGCAATTTGAAGCCGATCAGAAACGCGCCGAGCGCGGCGACAAGGTACAAAGCGATTAAAAAATTGTCCGTAAACTCCATAAACAGTTTTCCCGGGTGAAAATCCTCTCTTTTCATTCCCTTTCGTTTTCGCGTTCGTCTTACGCAAGCGAAAGGCTCTTTTGTCAATTCTCCACTTATATCCATTATTCATAATAACTGTTTGACGGACAAAAAGCAAGCGATTTCTCGCAGAATTGTTTCCGGTATCTAAAAAAAGTCGCCCGTAAGGCAAGCAAAAAAGTCTGCCGGCAAGCGAAAAGTCGCCCGAAAAGCAAACAAAAAGTCCGCGGAAAAACCGCGGACGCTCTGTCAATCGGACGATTCGTTATTGTTTTTCGGTTCGGATCTCTCTGGGCTATCGTTGAGATTCATAGTCTCGTAAAACCAGCCGAAATCGGTTTTGAAAAAGGCAAAAACTATCGCGGCGGCTAAAATTACCGACAAAACCGCCGTTAAAATCACGTTGCCCGTCGTCCATAACGTTCCGGCGCAGAACCCCGAATCGGTAAGAAACCCGCCGACGTCGAAAAGGGCGTGGATTATTATCGGAACGATTATGTTTCCTGAAAAAAGCAACGCCGTAGCGCACATGCAACCTATAAGGAAAGAATACCCCACCTGAAGAAAAACCATTGGCGAAAAACCGCCGAAGAGATTTAAAAGATGCATCGCGCCGAATATCGCGGACGAAGCCGCCACCGCCCAAAAAGCGCCTTTCTTATCGTGTTGGAACTTATATAAAAACAGCGGGAAAATCGTTCCGCGGAATATCGTTTCCTCCAGGATTCCTATCGACAAGCAATAGAGAACGTAAGGGAAAAGTCCGCCTATAGCGCCGTTAAACACCAAATCTCCGCAAATAAGCGGCAGAAAAGGAAAATTGTCGAGCGCGACCAGAAACGCGGGGACACAAAGCAGAAAACCTTTGATTCCGCCGCCGGAACCGGTAACGGCTTTTTTAAAACCGAACTGAAACATAAGATATACCGGCAGAATCGAACAGATTGTTTTGAACGCGAAAGCGAGATACCATTCGAGTTGCGGTCCGCCGCCGAGCCATTCCGCAACTTTTACGTAAGGAGCGGAAACCGCGCCCACGGCGTAAAGAATAAGCGTTAAAATCATACCGACGGTGTCGTTTTTCGCGCTTTTTTCAAGCGCGGTCATCTTTCTTGTCATATCTTTTTTTCTTCGCGGACGGTTATATCGTCACCGCAGGCTTTCTCTTCGCGGGCGATTATATCTTCGCGGGCGATTATATCTTCACCGACGGATTTCTCTTCGCGGCGCGCCTTTTCCGCTTTATACCAAAGCAGGGCGATCAGCGTTTTTCCGTCCTTTATTTCGCCGTTTTCAATCATTTCAAACACTTTTTCTTCCGGAATCCACCCGGAAGTTATATCCTCGTCCTCATCGAAATGCAGAACGCCTTTTTTCAGCCCCTCGGCTTTGAAAATCCCTATAACTTCGTTCGTGTAACCGGGCGTGGGATAAATCTCGAACAATTTTACGAGTTTTTCGGCTATGTAACCCGTTTCTTCCTCGAGTTCGCGCTTCGCCGTTTCGGCATAATCTTCGCCTTTATCGCGTTTTCCGGCAGGGATCTCCCACAGAATTTCGCCGTAAGGATAACGGAACTGCCGTTCGAGCAGAATTTTTCCGTTTTTAACGACAAGCACCGCCGCCCCGCCGCCGTGCGAAACGACCTCGCGCGATTGTTTTACGCCTTTTTCGGTTATTATTTCGTCTTTTCTTAAACTTATTATTCTTCCGTCGTAAATTTTCTCCGACGACAGCGTTGTTTCTTTCATTTCCGCACCTTATCTGTCGTTTTTATCCATTTCGGCCGCGATTCCGTCGGACACTTTCCGCAAATCGATTTTGAGTTTTTTCTCGACGGCAACAAGATATTTGAGCGCGATAAACGCAATCGTAACGCCCTCGTAATCGTGTTTTTTCAACGCTCTTCCGAGAGTGTTGAGGACGTAATCCGCTTCTTCGGCCGGCTCGCGCAATCGAGATTTTTTCACGGCGGCAAGTTTTCTCCGTTCCTCTTCGATAAAATCGAATTTGTCTTTTCCCGTCCGGTTATCGCGAGCGTTGCCGTCCGCGTTTGCATAAGCGGGCGAACCCTCATTTTTTTTCGCGTTTTTACCGTTATTCTTGCCGTCGCCGTTGCCGAAAAACTCGGCGTTAAAGTCGTTCCCATCGCCCGATTCGTCGTCGTTCTCGTCGCGTTTTTGCGAATTAATCAACTTATTGACCACTTTTTCGGTAGTAATCGAAAAAGGAATGACCACCGCGAGAACGAATTGAGAATACTTGCCCTGAGCCGAATTGCCGGACGAGAAATACTCGTCGCAAAGTTCGTCGAGCGAAATTCTGCCGCCGTCTATTTCGACGAGAAGCAAAAAACAAAGCGCGAGAAGATCCTCGTCCTTTTTGGGAAGTTTCACCGCGTTGCCCTTGGAAAAGCAAACCGACTTGAACGTTTCGTAATCGAAACCGTCGGTTACGTATTCGAAGAGTTCGTATAACATTCTCGAGCCTGCGATGACTTTTAAGACCTCGCTTATTTCTCTTTCAGCGAAAAGATACTTCGAATTGACGAGAGCGTCGGTTTTTTCCTTGAATTTTGCGAGCGATTCGTTTATCGTACTCATAACAGCCGCCTTTTTGTTGTTCGTTTTACGTTCGCGCCGCGTCCGCCGAGAAATCTCCGCCGAAAAATCTTCGTCGAAAAATTCCCGTTGAAAAATCTTCGCCGAGAAATCTCCGCCGAAAAATTCCCGCAGACGCCGAGCGTAAAAAAATTATATCACATAAAATAAATTTAGACAATAAATTTGTTATAAAACTATTGATTTTTTTGAAATAATTGGTTATAATATACGCGCGGCTCGGTCAAACCGAACCCGCATGCGTCAGAACGCAAATAAAGGAGGAACAAAAATAATGAAATCAGTTCGTATATCTCTTCAGATGGCAAGTCAGGTCAAAGCATTCGTTTCGGTCGTTCAGAAATACGCTTACGAAATCGACCTCAGAAGCGACAGATACGTCGTTGACGCCAAATCTATCCTCGGTATTTTCAGCCTCGATCTTTCGAAGCCGCTGAACGTCGAAATTCATTCGGATAATTGCGACGATCTTATCGCAGAACTTAAACAATTCGCCGCGTAAGCGATAGGGTTTTATCCCGGATCGCTCATAGAAGCGGTTTTAGTCTTTTTACGTCGGAGGAATCGTCATGCAGGTCAAGGGCGACGCGCTTGTGAACAAGTTAATACTTCTGTTCGTCTTTGACAAGATGGAAGTTCCGCTTTCGGAGAACACCGTGCTGGATATGTGTTGCTCTTCGAACGCATGGATCTCGTATATGGATTGCAAGCCGCTTTTAAGCACTTTGCTCGACCATTCGTTTATTTACAACGTTTCCGATCAAGGCGAGCCGCTTTACGGCATCACCCCCGACGGAAGAGTTTGTCTTGCGGATTTTTACGTTAAGATTCCTTCTTCGCTTCGCGAGGAGATTTCGCTTTTCGTTAAAAACAACAGGACGAAATACAAAAAACGTCAGGAATGCAACGCGGATTACTATATGAACAAAGACGGAACTTATACCGTTTTTCTGAAAATAGTCGAACCGTCGCAACCTCTGCTCGAACTCAAACTCGTTGTTCCGAACAGACAAACGGCAAAGAATATATACAAAAAATGGGAAGAAAAAGCAGGCAACGTTTACGCTACCGTATACGACTGCCTCGTCGATTAGTTTTTTCTCTCGCTTAAGGAGGCGTAATTCAATATGGAAACATACAATACGAAAGGAACATGCAGCAGACAGATTCTTTTTGACGTTACGGAGGACGGCAAGGTCACGAACGTTAAATTCATCGGCGGTTGCAGCGGCAATCTGCAGGGAATCGCAAAACTCGTTAAGGATCGTCCCTTGGACGAAGTTATCGAAACGCTCAAAGGCATCAAATGCAGAGCCAACACTTCCTGCCCCGACCAACTCGCCTGCGCGCTTACCGAGTATAAAGCGAAACATCCGGAACTTCAATAATTTTCCGCGCCGAGTTTTCCGGACGGAGTTTCCTGTACGGATTTTTTTGCGGAGTTTTCCGGGCGGAGTTCGGAATAAACAATAATTTAAATTATCGTATATAGGGCGGCGTCCCGCAAAACTTGTTTTGCGGGACGCCGCTTTTCGTCTCTTTTTAATTGCTTTTCACACAGACCGTATATAAAATATTAGACTTTGAAAACCGTTTTTGCTATAATATATTATATTTTGATTAGCGCGCGAGGCAAGGCGAATGTCATTCATAAGTTTGCAGAACATCACAAAGAAATACGGCTCCGGCGAAACCGAAATCACCGCTCTCGACGGCGTGAATTTAACCATTGACAAAGGTGAATTCGTGGTCATTCTCGGTTCGAGCGGCGCGGGCAAATCCACCCTTTTGAACATTATCGGCGGAATGGACTCGGCGAGCAGCGGAAAATACTACGTGAACGACATAGACGTGACATCTCTTTCCGACAAGGACCTTACCCTTTTCCGCAGACACGAAGTGGGGTTCGTTTTTCAGTTTTACAACCTGATGCCCAACCTTACCGCAAAAGAAAACGTGGAACTTTCCACGCGCGGAGTGAAGAACGCAATCGACGCCGAAGAATCGCTCGGACTTGTCGGACTCGGCAAAAGAACCGACAACTTCCCTTACGGGTTAAGCGGCGGCGAGCAGCAACGCGTTTCTATAGCGCGCGCGATCGCCAAACGTCCGTCCATTCTCCTCTGCGACGAACCGACCGGCGCACTCGACTCCAAAACGGGTAAAAACATTCTTATACTGCTTAAAGACCTCTGCGAAAAAGACGGTCAGACGGTTATCATCGTCACGCACAACGCGAATATCGCGCTTATCGCCGAAAGAGTTATCAGGCTCAGCGACGGCAAAATCGTTTCGGACGAAAAAAATCCCGCGCCGAAGGAGATCGACGATATAGAATGGTAAAGGTAAAAACGGACGTTCTGAAAGTCAAAGTTGTCCGCGAAATAAAGAGCAACTTCAAAAGTTATCTCTCCGTAATTCTTATCGCCGCGCTTGCCGTCACCCTTTTCACGGGTATCTGGGCGAATTACAGAGATTTTCAGGACAAACTCAACGAAATTTATACCGTCTCTTCCATGTGCGACGGAATGATAACGATGAACTCCGCCGACGAGGACGTGGAAAATTTTCTTAAAGAAAAATCGGTCACTTATCAAAAACGTATTTTCGCCACGGCGAAAGTTGACGGAAAAAGCGTTTACATAGCCACCTTTTCCGCCGACGATAAACTCGATCTTCCCTATTCTTCGTCCGTAAAAGTGGACGAATACGGCGTTTATGCCGACGAAAATTTTGCAAAAAACCACAAATGCGGCGAGGATTTCAGCGTAACGACGGATATCTCTCTCGCGGAGAACGTCACTCTCAATCTCACGGGTACGATCGTTCACCCCGAATCGCTCGGCAATTCCGTTTATAACCCGTCGTTCATTTACGTCGGTAAAAAGGCTCTCGTAAAATCTCTCGCAATCTCGCTTGACAGATATAAAACTCTTTTCGGCTATACCGACGAGGCTTTCGAAAAGTTCATCGAGGGATATCTTGCCGATTACGAAAATCAATATCTGATCAAGTCTGCCGACGCGACGAGCCTTATCGATGAGGCGAAAACGAAATTTTCGGGCAAAGACTCGTTCGTTTACGCGTTGAACAGAAACAATCTGCCCACGAACGTTACGATAGAAGCGGACGTTACGCAGGCGAAGCAACTGCTCTATATCTTCCCGGTGATTTTCTATCTCGTGGCTCTTCTGATAATTCTCACTTCCGTTTCGCAACTTATCAACCGCGAACAGAAAAACATCGGTATTTTAAAGGCTCTCGGCTACTCGAAAATCGAGATTTTATGGCATTATACCGACGTTTTCATCGTTCTCGGACTTATCGGCTCGGCAATGGGGATTCTGCTCGGCCCCGCGATAATCCCAAAAGTAATGGGCGTGAAATACGGCATACTTTATCAGTTGCCGAAAATCAGAACGGCGTTTTTCAGGTGGGAATATCTCGCGAGCCTTGCGATTCTGGTCGTAATTATTCTTCTGACGAGCGTTTTCGCCTGTCTGGATTCGATAAACAAAGTTCCCGCGGTGAGTTTGCGCGGCGATAACTCGGTTAAAATGACTCTGACTTCGCTGTCGAAATTCAAAATTTTCGGTAAGATTTCGCTGTCGGTGAGAATGGCTTTCAGAAACATGCGCAGAAAAATCAGCCGTTCTCTGATGGTTATCCTCGGCGTGGCGGGCTGTTCGGCTCTGCTGCTGTGCGGTTTCGGCGTGGAAAACACTATCAATTACGGGCTTGACCTCGAATTAGGACATTACACGCCTTACGACGTAACCGTTTCTTATTCCGACGGTTTATCTCACTTTGACGACGTAACCGCTCTTGACGGCGTCGTCGCCGTGGACGAATACGCGAAGTATTCCGTTACGGCGCAGGGCGAAAAAGTTCTTTCGTCTTACGTTTACGTTATGCCGTCCGTCCCGAAAATAATCGATTTCGGTTACGATGACAATTCCGTTCTCGTTTCTTCAAAACTCGCCAAAGACATAGGCGTTTCGGCGGGCGATAACGTTTCGTTCGTTTATGAAGGAGTAACTTTCACCGCGAAAGTCACCGGGATAATCGACCTTTGCATAACGCAAGGGATAATCATCTCGGAATATCTCTTTGCGGACACCTACTTCCCGCCGACGGGGGCGTTCGTTAAAACGAAATCGGGATTCGCGGCGGCGACTGCGGAAAGCATCGCGGGCGAAAAAGGAATTCTCTCGGCAACCACTATGAGCGATATGCGTCTGCGCGCCGACGAAGTTCTCTCGTCAATACGAGTTATGACGATGACGATAAGAATTTTCGCTATTCTTCTCGCCGTGGTCGTTCTCTATAATCTCGCGCTTTTAAACTTCAAAGAGCGGACGAAAGACATCGCCACGCTGAAAGTTCTCGGTTTTTCCAGATTCGAGATCGCGTCGTCGTTCATCATAGAAATAATCGCGCTGACGTTCTTCGGCTCGCTTATCGGCTTAACGCTCGGCTACCCGCTTTTATACGCCGTGCTTTCGATAAACGAAACGCCGCTCATCTGTTACATTTATCACATCGCCTCGAATTCGTATTTATACACCGTGTTGTTAACGTGCGGAACGAGTTTCGCGATAAACCTCTTCTTCGCTTTTCTGACGAACAAAGTCAGAATGGTGGAATCCTTAAAATCGGTTGAATAAGTCGCGAATTCACTCCTATCAAGAGCAATAAGCACGGCTATAAGTCGATTAATAAAAACATTTTAATTATGACGGCTATTTTGTAGACGGCGCAAAAAGGGTTGAAAATGGAAAATAAATTTATAAGATCGGATATGTTGTTTGGCGAAGGTTCGTCCGATGTTCTCAAAACGAAAAAAGTAGCCGTTTTCGGCATAGGCGGAGTGGGCGGCATCTGCGCGGAAGCGCTCGTGCGCTCGGGCGTGGGGACAATCGAAGTTATCGATAACGACACGGTGAGCGTTTCTAACATCAATCGCCAGATCGTGGCTACCGAAAAGACGGTGGGCATGCTCAAAACGGCGGCGTTCGCCGCGCGGGCGAAAGAAATTAACGGCGAGGCGAAAATCATCGAAAGAAACGAATTTTTCCTTCCCGAAACCGCGGATCGGTTCGATTTTGATTCTTATGATTACGTTGTGGACGCTATCGACACCGTTTCGGGAAAACTCGGCTTAGCGGAAATTTGCTATAAAACCGGCGTACCGATCATCAGTTCCATGGGCGCGGGGAACAAACTTCATCCCGAGCTTTTCAAGGTCGCGGATATTTACGAAACGTCGGTTTGCCCGCTCGCGAAAACCATGCGACGCGAACTTAAAAAACGCGGGGTTGAAAAACTTAAAGTCGTTTATTCGGAAGAGCAGCCGATAACGCCGCATTTTCAGCCGCAAAGCGAAGTATGCTCAAAAAGGCAGACTCCCGCAAGTTGCGCGTTCGTCCCGGGAGTTGCGGGGCTTATCATCGCCGGCGAAGTGATTAAAGATTTGTTGAAAATCGAATAAAGAAAGCGGCGGCAGACCGAAATCGAAAAGGTCTGCTGCCGCTATTGAACATAAAGCCCGGGCGGTTTGCTTTCTGCAAACCGCCCGGGCTTTATTACATCACATTATGATTTCGGAGTGATGCTGTAAATCGAAAATTCGTCGCGAGTGTAAGTGAGATAACTCAGATCGCCCGTTTCGAGATTAAATTCGAACGTCATCGAATACGTCCTTCCCCACATCATTAGCGGTCTGTTAAACGAAATGAACAGTCTGTCCTCGTAAGAATACGCGCCGCATACGTCCGCAATAACGCCGCCGTCTTTAACGTCGAAATAAGCGCAGAACAAATCGATAAACTTTTTGTTATTTTTCTCGGCGTAACTGCTGCTCACCGAATAAAGAGTATTGCCCTCTTTATCCTCTACCTCGATCGTATTATTCCCATAATAATAGTAATAATCTTTTCCGTTCACGGTAACGACTTCTCTACGGTCGGTTTCCCCCTGTGATTCTTCTCTTTCCTGCGCTTCGCGCTCCTCTTCCTCTTTGATGAGGTTATCCGCAAATTCCGCCCCGAGGTCTGCTCCCGTAGCAAGGTCGAAACAGTTGAAACCCTTTCTGCGTCCGTCCACATATCTGGCTGTGTAAACGTAACCGCCGTTTCTATTCACGAAAGTGTAATGCTTTATGCCCGCATTCGTATAATAATGCACGCTGTCTTCGTCCACGTTAAACGTGTGGTCGACGATTCTTCCGTCCCTGTATTCCGCGTACCTCACAACGCCGTCGCCCGCGTAATAGTAAAAATCGCAATACAACTCGCCGACTTTGACACTGTCCAAAGTGAGGTCTTCGCTTATCGCACGGTCTTCGTCGTAAAAATCAATTGTCTGCGTAACGGTTTCCGTGCTTAAATCGAAAAGCATCAGGTCGCCTTTATAAAAGAAAAATATCGATTTTTCGTCTATGAAACGGCAAACGTTGTAAGGATATTTAACGTTAATTCCTATCGGTCTCACGTCCTTGAAATCGTAAATAACGGTGGTTTCAGCCGTTTCCACGTTTGTTTTGAGCAACGCGACGTTCCATTTCCGATTGTTTTTGCCGCTCGGCAAAAGCGAATTGCTCTCGGAATAAGTATACTGAAAGTATATGTATTTTCCGATAACGTCCTTGCCCGTGAAAATCGGTCTGTCGGTGGCTTTCTTTTTGAAAATGTTGTAAGCGAGGTCCTCGAGATCGTAATGAGTTCCGTTGATGACAAGTTCCTCCCCGAAATTGTAAGTAAGGACGAAATCGTAATCGACGTCCGGAGCGATTTTTTTGAGTTTTGCCTCAGCGTTCAGAGAGCAAGACGAAAAGCAAAGCGTTGAAACAATTAAAATCGCGAGTATCAGCGTTTTCTGCAAAAATTTTCCCATAATTTCCTCCTTATTATAGCCGTTTTGGGGGGATAATCCCCGTTATTTATTTTGCGGCGAGTTTATAAAACTCGAAATTACCATATATATAAGTTACGTATTTCAGATCGTTCGCCGCCGGATCTAACTCGAATATAAAGTTCGGTAACCTGAGCAAAAACGCGTTACGGCTGAAAATCACGAACAATCTGTTGTCGAAAACCTTAAAACGGAAGTCTGCGTGAAGCCCGTTCTCGCAGTTGAAAAACACGTCGAAAAGTTGCGTGATTTTTTCGTTGTTCTTCGTTGCGTATTCTTCGTCTATCGTGAAAACGGTTTCGCCTGCTTCGTTGATTATTTCAAGTTCGCCGTCCGGGCGTTCTTGCGCGCGATAAACCTTGCCGCCCACCGTAATTTTGCTTCTCTCTTCTCTTAACCGAATCTCCTGTTCAAGTCTTTCTCTTTCGGTTATATCCTTTTCCTGTTCCCGCTTTTTGATTAGTTCGGTCAAAAAAACGTGATCCTTTGCTTCTTCGGTGGCAAGGTCGTAACAGTTATAATACGCGTTTCCTTCGCTCGCGCCGATAAAACTGTAAGTGTAAACGTAATTTCCGAATCTGTCAACGTAAAAAGATTTTTCGTCTGCGACGAAATCGTGTTTAACGTACTCTTTACTTTCGGATTTATACTCGGCGTAACTCAACGTTCCGCCCGAAACATAATAAAAATCGTTGAATTTGTTGACTTTTAATTTTACGTCGTTATCTTCGGCGACGAACGCTTCTTTATCGTAAAAGTCGATTGTTTGCGTTATTTCCTCGGTTTGAACGTCGAAAACGGAGATTTTGCCGTTATAAATAAACGCGAACGTATCTTTGTCTATCGCCTGCATGACGTGCGGCGTTGCGCGTTCGTTATGATGCGGATAAACGTTCTTAAAATCGTAAATAAGTTCCGTTTCGGCGTTTTCGAGGTTGGTTTTAAGCAACGCGACGCCGAATCTGTATCGATTGCCCGACGAACTTCCGTCCGAAACCGTCGCGGAACTTGCAGAACCGTTATCCTTTTTTGCGGAGTACTGATACAGATAGTAGATATTTCCGCCGCAAACGGTCGCGCCGTAAACTTCCTGAGAGCCGTCTTTTTCTTTTACGACGTCATAGGCGAGATTTTCCAACTCGTAATGCGCGCCGTCGATAACGAGATACCGATTGTTATAAATCGAAAAACCGTAATCCGCGTCGGGCGCGATAAGGTCGAGTTTCTCGGTAAAATTCAACTGTTCGCAAGCCGAGAGAGAAAACGAAAAAACGGCGAGAACAACGAGCAAAATTGTCTTAAAAAGCCTTCTTTTCATCAATTACAACTCCTTTTTCCGATATTTTATTTGTTTTTACAATTCCATGGAGAGCGTTTTCTCGGTATCGAAATACTTCCACGGAATTAAATCCGCCGGCGGCTGAATTTTAAAACACAACCTTTCCTTGGACACGGGGTGAGTGAACGAAAGCGAAACCGCCCAGAGCGCGAGTTTGCCTTTTTTCGCTTTTTCGCCGCCGTAACGCATATCGCCGTAAACGGGCGCGCCGACGTTAGCCATTTGCACTCTTATCTGATGACTTCTCCCCGTGTGGAGTTTTATGAGCGCGAGCGTAAGTCCGCTTTTCTCTTCCAGAACGTCGTATTCGAGTTCGGCGAACTTCGCCCCTTCCGTAACCGGCGGACAGACGTAAACCATATTGTTTATCGGGTTTTTCTTAAGGTAATTGGTAAGCGTAGCCCTTTTGGTTTTCAACTCTCCCGCAAGCACGGCGGCGTATTTTTTCTCGAAATCGCCGTTCTGCATCTGTTCGGAAAGCCTTGCCGCCGCCTTGGAACTCTTCGCGTAAACCATTACGCCGCCGGTGGGACGGTCCAGCCTGTGAACAAGCCCCACGTAAACGTTGCCCTGCTTGTTTTCTTTTTCCTTTATATGCTCTTTTATTACGGTGAGCAAGTCCTTATCTTTCGTTTCGTCCTCGCAGGAAGGAACGTTCTGCGGTTTTAAAACGACTATAACGTGATTGTCCTCATACAAGACGATAAGGTCGTCTTTTTGCATTTGTTCTGCCATATTTACTCCTTAATTTTACTTTCTCGTCATTCGCCCGCTTTCAATCGTCCGTTTTGTCGGCGTCCGTTTGAGCGTTTACGTTGTTTTTCCGTTTTCGCCGATGAAAAGTCCGCTCGCGCCGCAAGGGAGATCTATCCCCTCTTCCGTTTTTATGCCGACTTCGTAAGCGTCCACTTCGCCACGGAACTTCGAGCCGACGGCGAGTTTGAGAATGTTTTTAAGCACCATAGGCTGAAGCCCTGTGGTGTAACTGTTTATCAGGAAGAACAGCGGATTATCCGAGAGCGCGGAAACGCAAAGTTCCACGAGCGGATAAAGTTCGCTCTCTATTTTCCACATTTCGCCGTTAGGACCTCTGCCGTAACTCGGCGGGTCCATTATGATCGCGTCGTACTTTCTGCCGCGGCGGATTTCGCGCTGAACGAACTTTTTGCAGTCGTCCACGATAAACCTCACCGGCTTATCCGCAAGCCCCGAAAGGCGAACGTTTTCGCCCGCTCTTTCCACCATGCCTTTGCTCGCGTCCACGTGGCAGACGCTTGCGCCGGCGGCAAGACACGCAACGGTCGCTCCGCCCGTGTATGCGAAAAGGTTAAGCACGTTTATCGGTCTGCCCGCGCCGCGGATCATCTCAGCCATTTTGTCCCAGTTTACGGCTTGCTCGGGGAAAAGCCCCGTGTGTTTGAAGCCCATCGGCTTGACGAGAAATTTAAGATCGCCGTAACCGATCGTCCATTCCTGCGGCATTTTTTTGAGTATTTTCCAACCGCCGCCGCCGTTTTCGCTGCGGTGATATATCGCGTTAAGCGACTTATAGCCCGACATATCCGCTTTTTGCGGCCATATCACCTGCGGATCGGGGCGCAGGAGGTAAACGCTCCCCCAACGCTCAAGTTTCATTCCGTCGCCCGTGGCTATTATGGAATAGTCTTTCCACTTATCCGCGATTCTCATATCTTTTTAACGCCGAGCGTGACGCTCTCTCCGTTGATGTCGAAGTCTTTAACGAATCCGTCGGGCGTTTCGGTTATCTCTTCCGCAAGGACGTCGGACTTAATCTCGTCGGCTTTTTCGCGGAGAACTTTTCCCGAAATTCCGTCGGCTTTGAAACCGAGAATTATTCTGTCGGTAACTTCGAAACCCGCTTCCTTTCTCATGTTCTGAATACGCGATACGAGTTCTCTCACAGCGCCCTCGAGTTTGAGTTCTTCCGTAAGATGAACGTCTAAAACGACGGTAAGTCCGTCCGAACTTTCCGAAACGAAACCTTCGGCGGGTTCGGAAGAAATGAGCAGGTCGTCGAGAGAGAATTCAACGTGAGTTTCTCCGAGGTCTACGGCGTAAATTTTGCCTGCTTTGACGGTGGAAACCACTTCCGCGGCGTTGCACGTATCGAGGAAATTTCTGATCGCGCCGAGCGCTTTGCCGTATTTCGGACCGAGCGTTTTGAGTTGCGGTTTGAGTTTATACGAAACGAATCTCGAAGCGTCGTGAAGTATCTCGAATTCCTTTATGTTCAATTCGTCTTTCGCGATGTTCAGAAGCCCTTCGGAAAGATTGACCTTTCTGTCGGTGGCGATATAAAGTTTCTGAAGCGGCTGACGATTTTTGATGTTGCTGCCGTTTCTCGCCGCTCTGCCGAGAGCGACTATTTCAAGCACGTCCTCCATGCCTTTTTCGAGTTCGGCGTCCACAAAACTTTCGTCGCAGACGGGGAACGAACAAAGGTGAACGGAAATCGGCGCGTCCTTGAAAAATTGCGGAACGAGATTGCCGTACATACTCTCCGCCATAAACGGAACGTAAGGCGCGATGACCTTGGAAAGCGTGACGAGAACGGTGTAAAGCGTGGTGTATGCCGCCGCCTTGTCGTCCGTCATTTCCTTGCCCCAGTACCTCTCTCTGCCGCGACGGACGTACCAGTTGGAAAGTTCGTCAACGTAATCCTGAATATATCTCGCCGTTTCAAACGTTTTGTATTCGGCAAGCCCTTCGTCCACCGTTTTAACCAGCGTGTTGAGTTTGGAAAGCGCCCACTTATCCATGAGCGAAAGTTTGCACTTCTTTACGTCGTACTTCGACGGATCGTATTTATCGATATCGGCGTAAAGAACGAAGAACGCGTAAGTGTTCCAGAGCGTACCCATAAACTTACGCTGACCTTCGGAAACCGCCTCGGCGGAAAATCTCGAAGGAAGCCACGGCGCGCTGCCGGTGTAAAAATACCATCTCACGGCGTCCGCGCCCTGTTTGTCGAGAACGGACCACGGGTCGACGACGTTGCCGATATGTTTGGACATTTTAATACCGTTTTTATCGTTCACGTGACCTAAAACGATGCAGTTTTTGAACGGCGATTTTCCGAAAAGAAGCGTGGAAATCGTAAGAAGCGTGTAGAACCAGCCTCTCGTCTGATCGACGGCTTCGGAGATGAAATCCGCCGGGAAATGCTTTTCGAAAAGGTCTTTGTTTTCAAACGGATAATGGAACTGAGCGAACGGCATCGAACCGGAATCGAACCAGCAGTCGATAACTTCCTTGACTCTCTTCATTTTACCGCCGCACTTGCCGCACTTGCACGTCGGGGCGTCGATATACGGGCGATGAAGTTCGATATCGCCCTCGATTCCGCACATTTCTTTGAGTTCCTTTTTGGAACCCATAACGTGAATTTCGCCGCAGTCCTCGCAAACCCAGATCGGAAGCGGAGTTCCCCAGTATCTCTCGCGGGAAAGCCCCCAGTCGATAACGTTCTCGAGGAAGTTGCCCATTCTGCCCGTGCCTATGGTTTCGGGCATCCAGTTCACCGTTTTGTTGGAGGCGATGAGTTGCTCTTTTATCGCGGTGGTTTTGATGAACCAACTCGATCTCGCGTAATATAAAAGCGGAGTGTTACATCTCCAGCAGAAAGGATAACTATGCTCGAAAAGTACGTCCTTGAACAGTTTTCCGCTTTCTTTAAGGTCTTTGATGATGAGTTTATCCGCGTCTTTAACGAACATTCCCTTATACGGCTCTACCGCGTCCACGAATCTGCCGCGGTCGTTTACCATCTGAACGAAAGGCAAATCGTACTTTCTGCCCACGTTCGCGTCGTCCTCGCCGAACGCAGGGGCGATATGAACTATTCCCGTGCCGTCGGTCAGGGTAACGTAATCGTCGTTGGTGACGTAAAACGCCTTTTGTCTGAACGTTCCGAGCGCGTAAGGGAACATAGGCTCGTATTCGACGTATTCGTAATCCTTGCCTTTCTTTTTCGAAACGACTTCGTAGTCCTCGAAGAGCGAGGGAACGAGAGCCTCGGCAAGAACGTAAATTTCGTCGCCGACCTTGATTTCGACGTAATCGAAACCGGCGTTCATACAGAGCGCGACGTTGGAGGGCAAAGTCCAGGGAGTGGTTGTCCACACGAGAAAATAAGCGTTATCTCTGCCCTTGATTTTAAATTTCACGTAAACGGATTTTTCCTTTACGTCTTTGTAGCCCTGCGCCACTTCGTGCGAAGAAAGCGCCGTTCCGCAACGCGGACAATAAGGAACGATTTTATGTCCCTTATAAAGCAAACCTTTTTCGGAAATGGTTTTGAGCGCCCACCACACCGATTCGATATAATCGTCGTGATAGGTGACGTAAGGATGCTCCATATCCACCCAGTAACCGAGGCGGTCGCTCATCTTTTTCCATTCGTCGGTATATTTCCAGACGGACTGCTTGCATTCCTTTATGAACGGTTCGATACCGTATTTTTCGATATCCTGTTTGCCGTCGAGCCCGAGTTTCTTTTCGATTTCGAGTTCTACGGGAAGTCCGTGAGTATCCCAGCCCGCTTTTCTCAGAACGTGCTTACCCTTCATCGTCTGATATCTCGGAATAATATCCTTCATAACGCGCGTTAAAACGTGACCGATATGCGGCTTTCCGTTCGCCGTCGGCGGTCCGTCGTAA
>URKE01000039.1 GCA_900548285.1 uncultured Eubacteriales bacterium
ATGCGATATGTAAAATATATTCTTGTACAAGTAAAGGCGGAAACGTTTTAACATACCCCGAGGCTTATGCCTTTACTTGTTATTTGATAGAAAAATATAGGTTCAGTAATGTCCTAAATTGTTGCATTAACTATAATTTTGACGGCATTTTCGGCTCAAATTACAATGTTGTAATGGACGAGTTTATAAAAAGTATCGCATAGTCGAGGTAATATTATAAAGTTTGATTTATAATATGCATAACAAAAAACACTCATATTCATCCACAACAGTGTCGCTTGAATATAAAAGTAATTTTTGCTATCAATATTTGCGAGAAAATTTTCTTGGAGTATTTATGACAAATATAGAATTAAAAGAGTATTGGGAAGAATTATTGAGCATTTATAAGGGTATCATATTCAATAATTGTAATTTTGCAGGTGGAATAAACGGAAGAATCAACTATAACTTTGATTGTCCGCAGTTTTACACGCTGAAAGAAAAATACAAGTTGGAAATACTTGCAAAACGAGGCAGAGATTTTGAAAGAGCAAAAAATCTTTTGTCTTTTTTCGCTCCGCGAATCAATCATAAAAGCGATTTTCAAAATGACATCAATTGTAACGCTATGGATTTATTGGAGTATTGCCTTGATAAGCCCGATAACGGGATAAATTGTCTTAATAAATCAAAAATTTTGCAAGAGTGTTGCCTTGCCTTGGGTATTTATGCCCGTAGAGTATGGCTAATGCCTTACTCTCCCTATGATACCGATAATCACGTTGTCGTCGAAATATACGATTTTTATTTGGGCAAATGGATTATGCTCGATATGTCTGCAAACGGGTACTTTGTAAATTCAGACGGAGTGCCTCTATCTGTTCTCGAAATAAGAGATAAGTTTGCAGCAAACGAAATTTGCAAATTTGTAAAAACTTCCGCAGTTCACGATAATTTTTTTAGCGATATGCAAATGGAATGCCTGTATTATAAACAATATTTTGCAAAAAATCTCTGTTATTTATTTGTAGAAACGCAAAACGAATTTTCGGATAATAAAAAACGGTTATCATTCATTCCGTACAACTTTGACTTAACTAAAAACTTGAAATATAAATCATTTATCGAAGAAGATATTCCTCCCATTGGTAATATATCAATACTATTAAATGCTCCCAAATAAAATTAAATTTATTAACTGTCGATAAAAATCATTAGTATAAAAATAAAGCCCGATATTTCCACATATCTCACTGGAATTATCGGGTTTTTCATATATTGATTGAGTTTTAACGGCATTAGCAGAACGCCGATACATATTTTTGTCTGATACGGTTTTGTCGACGCCAAATCGTCGTGCGATTCGCATTGCAAAGTTTGGCAATTTCAATGCAGGTTAGCCCGACCATTAAATGAGATAGGGTTTCTTGTTCGACTGTTGTAAGTTTCATTTTCTTTACAATGCCGTCAACAGCGGTATAATCGTTTTTCTGCTCGTCGTCGAGTATTGTTTTGGTTTCTTCCGTAATTCGCTCGTCAAGGCTCACTGTGTTTATTATATGGCGAGTATATTGCTTTTCCAAATAATTATCGGTGCAACGGAAACAAGCACTTCTAATTGTCGTCGCCTTTCCGTATTTTGTGATATAGCCATCGCCGAGTTTCTTGCCTATATGCTCGCATAAAAACAACATTGCCTCTTGTGCAATATCATATGCGTTTGAAAATGGTGAAAGATCATCTTTCGGGCGATTCATATCTCTTAATAATCCTTTGTAGAGATAATGCAAGTCTTTACCCGAGCGGACAATTACCGTTTTAATACAGGTCAAAGCGATTACTTCGCCTATCTTCTGTATATTTTTTGCCGAGATAACTACATCGTTATCTA
This sequence comes from uncultured Eubacteriales bacterium, assembly GCA_900548285.1. Classification (GTDB taxonomy): domain Bacteria; phylum Bacillota; class Clostridia; order Christensenellales; family Borkfalkiaceae; genus UBA10281. The sequence continues at coordinate 1,874 of URKE01000039.1, forward strand.
AAATTCCTTTGTTTACTTCTATCATTTCTTGGATACCTCCGATTTTTTCTCGCCTTTCGGCAAAAACGGGGTGGCACCGGGAAAAGTTAGAAGTTTTTTATTTTATCGTCGGTTTAACGGAAGTCAACGAACAAGCACAAAAATTGTTGCGTTGGTATCTGTTGCAATTAAAAGACTTAGCAAGAATTTTTTGCCGTTGACTTGCGATTTTCACTGTGCTACAACGCGACGACGAAAGGCGATAAATCGGAGAATCATATAGTGCCATATAAAGAGTGTCCATAAAATGAAACAGCAACTCTTCAATCAAGGATAAAGAACGCAGAAAAAACTAACGACGCGATACGCCGAAAACTTTTCTTTTCCGATTGACTCGGAATATAAAAATGTCATATAATCCATATGTGACGAAAACTCGGTCACGAATATTTTTGCACAGAGGAAATATTGTTTTATGAATTACAAAAACAACAAAAATAACAAAAAGAAAATTATCGAAGAACTGCTGCACGAATCGGATATGGAAATGACAGACGAAGAACTCATAGGCGAAATACTCAGCACGAAAGTCACTGAAAATTACGAAAAAACGGAAAAAGTTTCTTTCGGACAGAAAGCGGCGGACGCCGTTGCCCGGTTCGCCGGAAGTTGGGCGTTCATTTTCAGTTTCGTCGCCATAATGATTATATGGATGATTCTGAACGTAATTCTCGCCGCCAACGCGTTCGACGCGTATCCGTTTATTCTCCTTAATCTTGTTCTGTCGTGTATCGCGGCGATTCAGGCTCCGCTTATCATGATGAGCCAGAACAGGCAGGAAGCAATAGACAGAAGACGCGCCGAAAACGATTACAAAGTAAACCTTAAAAGCGAATTCGTCATCGACGAACTTTATAAAAAAACGGAACAAATTTACGAAACTCAGAAAAAAATACTGAAGTTTATCGAATCCCGTTCGTCTTCGGTCGAGCCGATTACAGATTCTTCGGCGACGCCTTCCGACGAAAAGAACAAAACCGATGGCAAAAACAAGTGAATTTCCGCATATCAAACACGTCAATAAAAACAAAAAATAAGCGATAATCGGCTTATAGGGGCATTTTAAAGGCGGCGGCTATGCTTTTTGCATAGCCGCCGCCCATATTTTATCGTTCGTTTTACGTTCGTTACGAATCGCTGCGCGTTCCTTATTTTTCAAGGTTTTTCAACGTTTTGGAAAAAGTGTTTATCTTTTCGTCGATAACGGTTTTGTCGGCGGGCTGCACTTCGTAATACCCGTTTTTCTGCATCGTTTCAAAAACGCCGTACTGCTCTTCCGCGGTTTCGAACATGTTGGACTTCACCGCTTTTCTCACGTCTTTTCCGCACGCCTCGGTCATCGCCGAGCCGTAAAGTTTAACGAGATTTTTCTCGCCCGTTAAAATATCGTACAAAGCGTCCTTTTCGTTTAAAATATTTTCGTTCTTCATTTTCTCACCTCACTGAAGCAGTCCGAGCAGGACCGCGTAACGCTTAGCGTGGTTGCAAGCTATCGTTTTCATTTCGTTTGCCAGAGTTGCGTCCGTCAGCGTCTTTGAATAAAACGTTGCCTTTTTCGCCACGCTTTCTTCCAGATTCATAAGGTCGGATATAAAATCGACCTCTTTTGCCGTTAGTTTTGGTTGCATAAAAATACCTCCCGAGAAATTCTCTCACGGAAGGTATTTCCATTTTTGTTATTTTTTAATCTTTTTCAAGTAAATTTTTTCAGATATTCGAGATTTACGCTCCATTCCGGAATCTCGTTTCTGCGCCGATGGATTTCGTTCGCTCTCCCGAGAGCCTTGACGTAATCGGCGTAAGAACACTTGTTGACCTTCATAAAATGCGCGATTGCCTTTTCCTCGTCGCCGAGAAGTTGCGTTCTGCCGATGTGGATAACCGAATGGCACGAATGACACACCGCGATAACGTCCTCGAGCTTCTGGACGGCGTTTTTCTCGTCGTAACTCCACCGTTCGTGCGCTTCGAGCCGTTTTGCCGGTCTGCCGCAAATCATACATTTGCCGTCCGCTCTCGCGTAAGCCTCGCGGCGGACAACGTCCCATTGAGCAGGTTTTAAGATGCTCCTTAAGTTGGAGTACCAACAACCGTCCGGCACGAGTTCGAAATCGAGTTTTAATTTATTATCTGTCGATTTTTTATCTGTCGATTTATTATCGTTCAAATTATTATCGGTCAAATTTTTATCCATCAGTCAACGTTAAGTCCTTTCGATAAATATCTGTAAGAGAAAAACAGCATAAGGAAGTCTATCCCCGCAACGAGCAGAATGAAAAACCATAATATGACGTGAACGGGTACGTTGAAAAAGCCCGAATTTACAAGACCGGACAATAAAAACGCAAACGCAACCACGAAGAAAAATCCCATAAGGACAAGAGAGCTTATAACCTTTCCCGTCTTTTTGCGTCTTGCAAGGCGATTGCTGAAAAGAATCGCAAAAACAACCTCGGATATAAGGAATAACACGCCCCCTGCAACAAGCAGAAACACTTCGAGCGAAATAAAAAACGAATTAACCGTCATATTTTTAAACAATTCGCCGAAAGCGGGCGCGAAATTAACCCCCTGTTTCAGCAACGTCGGCATAAATGCGAGAACAAAAGATAATATCATTGCCGCGAAAAATATCGCAAGCCAGACGATAATGACAAGCAACCTTGCGAAAAACTGATCTTTCATGCTCGCCGGCAAAGTGAACGTGAGATACGCCTCGTCTGTCGCGACCGCGCGATAAAACGAACCGAAAAGAACGTAAACGAGCGCGGCGCAACCGAACATTATAATCGGATAAGTTAAAGCGTTGATCATGCGGCAAGCGAACGAGATCCAACCGACGCTCCGCCCTTTTTCGTCGTAAGACGCAAGCCCCGACAGCCCGGAGATAAGAGATATGCCGAGCATCACGCCTATTATAATGAGAAAAGTTTTGACGTTTTTTACGAATTCCGTTTTAAAAATCTTCGAAAACATTTTCGCACCTCCCCGCATCCGGCCGGGAATATCTGAATTCTTCCCGGAATATTTCGTCTATGGTTCTGCCCGATTCGTGGACTTCTTTCGCGCTTCCCGGCTCGCCGAGTCTGCAACCTCTCACGAACACGTATTCGTCGAGAATTTCCTCGACGTCCCTTATGAGGTGAGTGGAAACGACTATCGTAGCGCCGCTCTTGAAACGCGACAGAATGGTTTCGATGATAAACTCGCGCGCGGCGGGATCTACGCCGCCTATCGGCTCGTCTAAAAGATAAAGTCTGGCGCGGCGCGCCATAACGGCTATGAGTTGCACCTTTTCCTTTGTTCCCTTCGACAGCGTTTTTAGTTCGGCTTTTTTGTTTACGCCGAGAACGTTAAGCATTTTTTCCGCCGCCGAAACGTCGAAATCTTCATAAAAAAGCGAAAAATACTCAAGCACGCTTGCAACGGTCTGCGTCGGACGCAGATACGTTCTTTCCGGCAGAAAAGAAACGATCTTTTTCGTTTCCGCTCCGATCGGTTTCCCGTCTACGGTAATGCTTCCGCCGTCCGGCGTCAGAAGCCCCGCAACGCATTTCATAAGCGTTGTCTTTCCGCTGCCGTTAGGACCTAAAAGCCCGACGATTTTCCCTTCTCCCAAAGAGAGGTTCACTCCGTCCAGGGCGACGAACTTCCCGTACTTTTTTGTGAGATTGTTAATTTCGAGCAACGCCATCATATTCCTCCTTTAGCGCAAAAACACTCTATAAGTCGATTATCGGGCAAAAATCGCAACCATCAACACTGCAACCGTCCGCAAAATCTTAACCCTTAGCCGAGAGGGGTTCAAATCTCTCTCGGCTAACGCCGATAATCGCGCGGAAAATTTCTCTCCCCTCGCAAAGGCATTTGACCGAAAAGCCCTCTTCCGTCTTTTTATAATAAATCGTCACGGTTTCTCCCGCTTTAAGTTCCGAAACGTAATCTATCTCGAAACTCGTTATTTTTCCGTCGCCGAGTTCGCCTGCCACTGCGTTGAGAACGAAATCGAGATATCTCGTGTTGTTGACGTGTCCGTTATGATCGAGATCGGTAAAATACGCGGTCTGCGTGAACGTTTTGAAATCGTCAACGGGGAAATCCGCGATTTTCTTCAATCCGCCCGCGTACTCCCTCTCGTCGGTAAACTCGTCGATGTTATAGCCGTACTCCCCGCGCATAATAAGTTTACGCGTTTTATAATTGCACAGACACCATTTGGAAGTTCCTTTCACGAGTTTGTTGCCTGCGGCGTCGGTTATCAGATATTCTCTGTCGAATTCTATTCCGCGCGGCGGCAAAGGATAGGTTTTTACGTTGATTTCCTGCTCAAAGTTCGGTTGCGACAAAACGTCGTATCTGCACCGTATAAGCATCCAGATAACGTCTTTTTTTATAAGTTCGTCATACCCCATGCCGAGTTCGTCCGCGTGAAGGGACGCGGCGTTCTGAAAAAGCGTGAAGAAAGCGGACGGCTTTATTCTGCGGCAGGCGTCGCACGAGTTGACGTCGATTTTTGTTTTCAAAATAAATTCTTTCATATCAGACTAAAAGCAATGCCTTATCCGGCACGTCCATCGCCTCGGCGTTATCGCCTTTGACGATAAAAAATTGTTGATGATAGGTTTTGTGGGGGATAAGATAAACCCTCTTGTTCGGCCAGATTTTTTCAACGTCCGCTTTAAGAGCCTTTTTTGCCAGAACGTAATCGGCTATTTCCGCATTCAGGTCGATTTTCGCGTTGTTGTATCCGTTGGCGAAAATATCGAAAAGTTCCGTTCTTATTCTCATCACTATGTAATCGTTGGATTGAATATGCCCCGTCCCCTGACAATAAGGGCAATCCTTGACGAGCGCGGAAATGCTTTCTCTTCTGCGTTTTTTCCGCGTTATCTCGACAAGCCCGAGGGGCGTCATTCCGATGACCTGACAACGTTCTCTGTCCGCTTTCAATTCCTCGCCCAGCACCCGCAAAAGTTCGGAATTATGCTCTTTTTCGTTCATATCGATAAAATCGACGACTATTATCCCGGAGATGTTCCTGAGCCGCAACTGCTTTGCGATCTCCACCGCCGCGAGAAGATTGGTTTTATAAACCGTTTCTTCGAGGTTCGCGTCGCCTGTGAACTTGCCCGTGTTCACGTCGATAACCGTCATCGCTTCCGTTTTGTCTATGACGATATACGCGCCGTTTTCGAGCGGAACGGACGACGAAAGCATATTGTCCACGCTTTCCGAAAGCCCGTAATAACGGAACATATCGATTTTTTTGTCGTATAATTTGAGTTTGCCTTTCAGGGCCTTGTCATGCCGCTTTGCGTAAACGAGCAGTTTATCGAACAGATCTTTATCCGAAACGACGAATTTTTCCACATCCTCGGTGTAAACGTCGCGAAGAAGCCTTACGCCGACGTTGCCCTCTTCGTAAACGCACGTGGCGGACTTAGCCGTTTTGAAGTTTTCTTCAATCTCGTCGTATTGTTTTTTCAGATATTCGATTTCGTGTTTTATCTCGCTTTTTTTCGCGGTTTCGCCTGCGGTGCGGATTATGATCCCCCTGCCCTTCGGACGGAATTTTTCGGCGATTTTCTGCAGTTTTTCTCTCGTTTTTTCGTCCGTTATTTTGCGTGACACGCCCACGAACGAAAACGACGGCAAAAACACCACGTATCTGCCCGCAAACGACAGATATCTCGTGAGCCTTACGCCTTTGTTCCCGGCAGGGTCCTTAACTGCCTGAACCATTATCTCGTCGCCCTCTTTAAGGTCGAGAACGGAAGGGATTTCGATTTTCCCCTCGATTTCGGCTTTATCCATCAGCATATCGTCCGCGGCAAGATAACCGTTCCTCGGCAAACCCACGTTTACGAACGCCGCCTGCATTCCGCAGAGAACGTTCTCAACCTTTCCCTTAAAAACGCTGCCGATAGGCACGGTGATATTCTTTTTTTCAACTCTGTATTCGATGAGTTTGCCGCCGCTCGCAACCGCTCCGACGTAATTTCCGCAAACACCGTCCACGTATAAACTGAAAGACATAAAATTTTTCCTTTGTCGTATTAACCAAAAACACAATGCAAGCCGAAGTCCGAACGAAACCGCCTGCGAACGCTATCATTATAACTTAAAAATCACCGTTTTGTCAATCGATGTTCATCGGCTTTTTCGCCGCCGGACAGCGGTTTTGCGGCGCGTCGACGCGTTCGCCTGAAATCGGGGAGCGTATATCGTCGTTTTTTATGTCCATAATACTTAAATCGAACCTCGTATTATCGATATAACCGTGACCGATATCGATTCGCGCAGATTTTATAAAACCACAACATATAGTTATTACAACGCTAATCAAAAACAATATATTGTATTCAAGAAAGTAATTGAAATTGCTTGACAGTATGGGCAACGTATGGTAATATAATCCTGCAATGAGGCATAACCCTTTGTCGGAAGGACTTATAGAAGCGAACCGTACCAAACGCGTTATAAGTTATTTATATAAAGGTTTTGCTTTGTTTCCTTGAAAAAAACCAAGTAATTATTAAGCAACTATAACTACACGGGGAGGTGACGCTTACGGAAAAAGTTGTTTACGGAAAAATCCACTCCGTGGAAACGCTCGGCGCGGCGGACGGACCGGGACTGAGATTCGTCTTGTTTTTGCAAGGGTGCAATCTCAGATGCAAATATTGTCACAATCCCGATTCCTGGGCTAAAACCGACGGCTCGGGGGTGGTTACCGCAAGCGGAATCGCCGCGGAAATTCTTAAATACAAAAACTACTTCGGCAAAAGAGGCGGACTTACCGTAAGCGGCGGCGAACCTCTTCTGCAACTTGATTTTCTCATCGAACTTTGCGGTCTGATGAAAAAAGCGGGCGTACACGTGGCGATAGACACTTCCGGAGCGGATTATTCCGAAACCGACGAACGGTTTGAAGAACTGTTCCCGCTCATCGACCTCGTTCTGCTCGACATAAAGCATATCGACAGCGAAAAATGCAAAGCGCTTACCGGCAAAGGCAACGAACAGACCAAAAAATTCGCCGCAAGGCTCGCGGAACTGAAAATCCCGGTCTGGATAAGGCAGGTGCTTGTTCCCGGGATAACCGACGACGAAAACGACCTGAAAAAAACGCGCGAATGGATAGATTCGCTCGGCAACGCGGTGAAAACGGAAGTTCTGCCCTATCACACGCTCGGCAAAATCAAGTATGAGAAACTCGGAATTCCTTATCCTATGGGCGACGTTCCGGTTCCCACGACAGAACAAATCGAAAAAGCAAAAAAAATACTTGTCGGCGACCGCTGAAAAAAGATACGGCAGGAGCCGACGCGACTAAGGAGTTATATGAAATATTTACAATGGACAGACTTCGTTCCCGGGAAGTGGAGCGAGGACGAAATTAACGTAAGAGATTTTATCCAGCGCAACTACGCGCCTTATGAAGGCGACGGAAGTTTCCTTGCCCCCGCAACGGAAAACACGAAGAAATTATGGAAAGAAATTTGCGACCTTTCCGAAAAAGAACGCGCCGCGGGCGGAGTTCTTTCGGCAGACACGAAAATCGTTTCTTCGGTGAACAGTCACGAAGCCGGTTATATCGACAAGGACATCGAAAAAATCGTCGGACTTCAGACGGACGAACCGTTCAAGCGCGCTCTGCACGTTTCCGGCGGACTCAGAATGGCTGAACAAGCCCTCGAGGTTTACGGTTATAAAATCGACCCGACCGTTCACGATTTTTATAAAAAATACAGAAAGACGCACAACGACGGGGTGTTCGACGTTTACACGCCCGAAATGCGTCACGCGCGCACGGCGCACATCCTCACCGGACTGCCCGACGCTTACGGCAGAGGCAGAATCGTTGGCGATTACAGGCGTATCGCCCTTTACGGCGCTGACTATCTGATTGCAAAGAAAAATGAAGATAAACGACTTATAGACGGGGATATGATTCCCGATAAGGTTCGCGACAGAGAGGAAATTTCGGAGCAGATAAAGGCTCTGGAAGCGTTGAAACAGATGGCTTTGAAATACGGTTTCGATATTTCCCGCCCCGCGGAAAACGCTCGCGAAGCGATTCAGTGGCTTTATTTCGGCTACCTCGGCGCGGTCAAAGATCAGAACGGCGCGGCGATGAGTATCGGCAGAAACACCGCTTTCCTCGATATTTATATCGAACGCGACATAAAGAAAGGCTTGCTCACCGAACTCGAGGCGCAGGAACTCATAGACCATTTCGTTATGAAACTCCGCATAGTAAAATTCATGCGCACGAAGGAATATAACGAATTATTCTCCGGCGATCCGACGTGGGTTACCGAATCGATAGGCGGAATGGGAACGGACGGCAGACCGCTCGTCACCAGAACCTCGATGAGAATGTTGCATACCCTCGTCAATTTAGGCCCTGCTCCCGAACCGAATCTCACCGTTTTGTGGAGCGAAAATCTCCCCGAAAACTTCAAGAAATTCTGCGCGGACATATCGCTTAAAACCTCTGCGATTCAATACGAAAGCGACGACCTTATGCGTCCCGAAATGGGCGACGATTATTGCATCGCCTGCTGCGTGAGCAGCATGCGCGTGGGTAAGGATATGCAGTTCTTCGGAGCGCGCGCGAATATCGCCAAATGTCTGCTTTACGCTATCAACGGCGGAAAGGACGAACTTTGCAAGGATAAAGAAACGGGCAAACCTTTGCAGGTTTCTCCCGAATTCGCGCCGATCACCGGCGACGGTCCGCTCGACTATAACGAAGTAATCAAAAAATACGATAATATGATGAACTGGCTCGCCGGGCTTTACGTCAACACGCTCAACCTTATTCATTATATGCACGACAGATATTCCTACGAAGCGCTCGAAATGGCTCTGCACGACACCAAGGTGAGAAGATTTTTCGCAACCGGCATCGCGGGGCTTTCCTGCGCAGCGGATTCGCTTTCCGCGATAAAATACGCTAAGGTTTACCCGATCAGAAACGACGAAGGGCTTGTCGTGGACTATCGCATAGAAGGCGACTTCCCCAAATACGGCAACAACGACGACCGCGCCGACGAAATTGCGGTGTGGATCGTTAAAACGTTCATGAAGAAAATCGGCAGTCATTACACTTACCGCGAATCGATCCCCACCATGTCCATTCTCACGATAACCTCGAACGTGGTTTACGGCAAAAAGACGGGCAACACACCCGACGGCAGACGCGCGGGAGAACCGCTCGCTCCGGGCGCGAACCCGATGCACGGCAGAGATAATCACGGCGCGCTCGCGTCCTTGGAATCCGTTGCGAAAATTCCTTACGAATACGCCCATGACGGAATCTCCAACACGTTCAGCGCGACGCCCGCTTCGCTCGGCTCTTCGGATGAAGAAAGAACGGAAAACCTTGCCGATATGATAGACGGTTACGTTCGCTCGGGCGGTCATCACCTCAACGTGAACGTATTCAACCGCGAAATGCTTCTGGACGCGCAGAAACACCCCGAGAAATATCCGCAACTCACGATCCGCGTGAGCGGTTACGCGGTGAACTTCAACAAACTCAGCAAAGAACAACAGGACGAAGTTATTTCCCGTACCATTCACGAAAAGATGTAATTTTAAATTATTACAAACGCGCCCCGCGGTTTGCTTCAGACAAACCGCGGGGCGTGATTATTATCTCGTTATCTCGGGGCGTGTTACACGCCTCGTTTTATTTTTTCTTTTTGTGAGTTACCGTAAATTCCGCGCCTTCGCCGGGAGCGGAAACAACGTCTATTTTAAGATCGAGAAGTTCGGCGATTCTCTTCACCGTGGCAAGCCCCAGCCCGTTGCCGTGCGTCGTGCGGGATTTCTCCGCCCGGAAATACTTATCGTACATTCTGCGGCGGGTTTCCTCGTCCATTCCGATTCCGTTGTCCTTTATTTTAACTATCGCCTCTTTGTTTGTTTCGACGAGTTTCACTTCCACCTTTCCGCCTTCGGGCGTGAACTTGACGGCGTTATCGAGAATATTTATAAAGAGTTGGCTCATAAGTTCTTCGTTGGAATCGATTCTGCAATCGCCCGCGTCGGTTTCGACTTCGATATTCTTCTTTTCCCATGCCGACTGCAGAACGAGAATACACTTGCGAAGCGTTTCCGAAAGGTCGAACTCCGAATAAACCACGTCCAGCCGCTCGTTCGAGAGTCTGTCGAGCATGAGCGTACTTGCCGTGAGATCGATGAGCCTGTCCGATTCCGACACGATTACGTCAAGATATTCTTTCTCCTCTTCCTTTGTAACCTGTCCTTTGGCAATGAGTTTCGCAAAACCTCTGATCGAAACTATCGGCGTTTTCAGTTCGTGCGAAAAATCGTTTATAAAATCGTTTTTCGTTTCTTCCGAACGCTTCAACGCGAGCGCGACGGCTTCCAGAGCCTGCGCCACGCGACGAAAACGCGCGGAAACGTCGTCGAGATAAACTTCGTAATCACCCGACGAAATTTTATCGACCGCCTCATAAATACTTTCGAGCGATTCGCGGTTCTTTTTAAACCTCAGATAAAACAGGAAGAAACCCAGCGCGAAAACGCAGACGAACGCAAACGCGCAGAACGCCGCGCCGAACGGCATATTGAAAACTATCGCGCCCGATTTTTCGAGAATGAAAAATATGAAAAACCCGAAAAGGCTCGCCGTGCCGCAGGCAATCGCCGCAAAAACAAGTTCCGAATAATCGCCTTTTTTCCCGTTACGCATTTTACGCATCCGTTTTTACCGCCTTATACCCCAGCCCTCTCACGGACTTGATTTCGACGGATTTTACGCCGGACAGTTTTTCCCTCAGCCTGTTTATGTGAACGTTGAGCGTGTGGTCGTCTTTTTCGGCAGTTCCCCACACCGATTCCATAAGTTCGTTTCTCGTGAAAATCTTTCCTTCGGCGGAAAGCAGTTTGAAAAGCAACAGAAATTCCTTCTGCGTAAGGTCCACCGGCGCGCCGTTCACCGTTGCCATCATCTTTGAAAAGTCAAGCGATAAGTCGTTAAACTGCAGTTTTTGCTCCGACGGCGACTTGCATCTTCTCAGCAATGCCTTTATTCTCAGCAACAGTTCTTCCTCATCCACGGGCTTTGTCATATAGTCGTCCGCGCCGACCATAAATCCGTAATGTTTATCGGACGGAGATTGTTTCGCCGTGACGATTATTATCGGGACGTCGGCGTTGCATCTTCTTATCGCTTCGGTCAGACGAAACCCGCTCACGTCGGGAAGCATAACGTCCGCAAGGACGAGATCGGGCTTTTCCGATTCAAAAAGTTTCAACGCCTCGGACGACGAAAAAGCCGGTATAGGTTTATACCCGCCGTTTTTCAAAACTATCGTCATCAATTTGTTCGTAGGTATATCGTCCTCGACAACAAGCACGGAAAACATTTTCTCGCCCTCCCCCGCAGTTTAAAAAATTTTTATCTTATTATACCATAAATCGACTTTTTTTCAAAACGTTTTTGTGAAATTATAATTAAAATGATGAAATACGAATAAAAAAGAGATAATTTGCGTTCATTTAATTTACTAATGCTTTTTTAAATGATAAAATTCTGTCATCTCGAATATACGGGGCAAATATTATGTTAGAACTCGAAAACATAGTAAAAGAATATCTCACGCCTGACGAAACCGTCACCGCGCTGAAAGGCATCACACTTAAATTCAGAAAAAGCGAATTCGTGTCCGTTCTCGGTCCGTCCGGGTGCGGAAAAACCACCCTTCTGAATATCATCGGCGGACTTGACAGATACACTTCGGGCGACCTTGCGATAGACGGGAAAAGCACGAAACTCTACACCGACAAGGACTGGGACGTTTACCGCAACCATTCCATAGGGTTCGTTTTTCAAAGTTATAATCTCATTCCGCATCAGACCGTTGCGGAAAACGTGGAACTCGCGCTTACGCTTGCGGGCGTGAGCACAGCCGAACGCCGCGAACGCGCGAAAAAAGCGCTCGAAAAAGTGGGACTCGGCAACAAACTCAACGTAAGACCAAATCAACTTTCGGGCGGGCAGATGCAGAGAGTCGCCATCGCCAGAGCGCTCGTCAACGACCCGGAGATTATCCTCGCCGACGAACCGACCGGCGCGCTCGACTCGAAAACGAGCGTGCAGATAATGGAACTCCTGAAGGAAATTTCCCACGAAAGGCTTATCGTCATGGTTACGCACAACCCGGAACTCGCCGAAAAATATTCGTCGAGAATAATCAGACTTCTCGACGGCGCGCTCGTTTCGGACAGCAAACCCGTGACCGACGAAGAAATACAAGCCGAAAAATCGCTTTTATCCAAACCGGTTGAAGAAAAACCCGACAAAAAAAGCAAAAAGCCCTCAAAACCCGCCCAAAAGGGAAAAATACAGAAAACTTCGATGAGTTTTCTCACCGCGCTTTCGCTCAGTTTCAAAAATATGCTGACGAAGATGGCGAGAACTATCCTCGTTTCGTTCGCAGGGAGCATCGGCATCATCGGCATCGCTCTCGTTCTGTCCCTCTCCAACGGATTCCGGAATTATATCGACAACGTTCAGCGCGACGCGCTTTCCAACTACCCGATAACGATAACGAAAAGTTACGCCGACTATTCGTCGATTATGAGCGGCATGAGCGGCAACGACGCCGCGAACGATAAAGGCGAAAGATATCCTCAGACGGACGTTATCACGGTAAACAATTCGATAAGCGATTTGTACAAGGAATTCCAAAAAGGAAGTCAGGACAACGACGTTAAAAACTTCAAAATTTACCTCGACGGCGGAAATTACGATAAGAGCAAGATAACCGCCGTACAGTATACGTATAACGTCCGTTTTTCCGTTTACGGCAAAGATACGATAACCGGCAACGAGTTCACCAGGCTTAAAAGTCCAATCGAAGCGATGGTGGAAATATTCAAAAACCAATCTTCTAACCCGTTCGCCACCGCGGACGTCGCCGATATGTATTTCCCGGTCTGGGGCGAAATGATTAACAGCGAATCGCTTATCAAAAGCCAGTACGATCTTATCGACGGAAAATGGATAGATTTCGGCAGCGGCGACGAGATTATGCTCGTGGTTTCGTCTTATAATCAGATCCCCGATTACGTTCTCACCGCTCTCGGTTTAAGAAAGCAATTCGATATGTCCTCGTCGGACGGCGACAACGGAAGCGATAACGCAACGTTTAAAACAAGCGATTTCATCGGACTTTCCTACACGTTGTTGACGACGCCTTTCACTTACGCCAGACAATCAAACGGATATTATAAACAAACGGAAGACGCGGCAGAACTTGCAACTCTTGCCGCCGAAAACGGAAGAAAAGTTAAAATCGCGGGCGTAATCCGTCCGAAAGCGGGCATTTCCGCGCCGTCCATTCAGGGTAACGTCGTTTACGGCTACGGGCTTACCGAGGCTTTGATGAGCGACATGAAAGAAGCGGGCGTCGTAAAAGCGCAACTTGCCGATCGGGAACACAGCGCGCTCGACGGTTCGTTGTTTCAATCCTCGAGTTACGAAACTATTCTGACAAAAGTGGGCTACGCGGACAAAAACGAACCCGCGACGATCAGTATTTATGCTTCAACCTTTGAAAACAAGGACTACATAGAGGATCTTATCAAAGAATACAACTCTTCCGTCGACGACAAAGAGCAAATCAGATACACCGATTATATGGGCATTATGCTCTCTTCGGTAACGGATATAATCAACGCCGTTTCTTACGTGCTTATCGGTTTCGTGTCCGTTTCGCTCATCGTTTCTTCGATAATGATAGGCATAATCACCTATATCTCCGTTCTCGAAAGAATCAAGGAAATCGGCGTCCTGCGCGCTCTGGGCGCGTCCAAACGCGACGTATCGCGCGTGTTCAACGCCGAAACGCTCATCATCGGTTTCGCCGCCGGCGTTATGGGTATTTGCGTAACGCTGCTTCTCGACGTACCGATAAGCCTGATTATTCATTCGCTTGCCGGCATATCCAACGTTGCCGCGCTGCCATGGCAAGGCGCGCTCATCCTCATTGCGATCTCAATGTGCTTAACGCTTATCGCCGGGCTTATCCCTTCGCGGCTTGCCAGCAAGAAAGATCCCGTCATCGCTCTTCGCTCCGAATAATTTTTCCGGTTTATTATGCGACGCGCCGCCCGCTTTTTTCAAAAGCGGGCGGCGCATATTTTTTGTTTTGCAACCAGAATAACCGTCTATAAGTCGATTATCCGCCGTTTTAAACTCCATTCAAATATATTTTACCGTCAAAATATATGTATTTCGTTTTGTTATCTTCAGGACTTCTTAATAAAATCCATCGGGATCTCTTTTTTGACTCATCCTCTTTAACTACGTATTTCAATGCTTTAAGTGCTTTTGTAATTCTGCCAACTCTATTTTCCTTTATTTTTAATTGACGCGCAATTTCCGCGTTAGAAATATCAGGATTTTCGCAAATTAAATTTAATACGGCAATCTCATCATCATATAAAACTCTCACTTTCTCAACCGGCTCGGGTTCGGTCTCTTCTAATTTCACATTGTAGATACGAATATTTACCGCATCAATTGTTTTTTGCCAGTCATCATTTATATGCGTTTTGAAATCTATTGAAAGAGCAAACGTTTTTCGTCCTTTACTTTCGTAATACAACTGTCTGACTAACGATCTATCGATTTGTTCGTTATCGGGAGTCACCGCATAAGTCTTTATCTCCAACACACTATCTTCGTTTGATAAATCACATAACGCCAATACTTTGCCGTCACGAGATACAGTCAACTCTTGATTAAGTATTTTGCCACCGGACTTGAATATTTCATGCTTAATAAAATCAAAAACCGGAAATAAAGAATCTGTAATTATTTTTGATACTTTGTTTACCTCCTCGATATAATCGTCATATTCAGAATCCAACGACTCTAAAGTACCGTCTTTTTGAATTTCAATAGGTATTTGCTTTGTTCGACTACCAAGAGAGCCTATATATTCAAGATAATTCTTATTTGCAATCAGAAAAGACATATTTTCTTGCTTTTCAGCCATTAATTGAGCGCTTATCGCATTTTCAAGCGCAATTCCTGTGATATTCGTTGGAAACTTTTTCACCTGCTTTAACACTTCAGGCGAAAGAGTATACTCAAATATAACTGTGGGTCTCCCCTCTATGTTTGGAATGTGAATATCGGCATATTTTACCAGTTCCGGATGCTTATTTAAATATGACACAGGGACAATATACCCTTCATGATATTTAAATAAATTTTGTTTAACAAAAAACAAAGGCTGATCTTTTATTTTTTCAAACAGTTTCCATTCTAATACGCAGTCATTTAAGCCGGAATGTTCCTTTTTGATGCCGTCTATTTTAAATAATTTGCATATATTGTCCTTTGTCATTAACCCCTCAAACCCATAACCCGCTTCTGGCACTTGTGATTTGATATTTTCATAACGTAAATTTTCAAATCCGACAAGGTTATGGCGTTTGCAATAATTGATAATAAAGGCGGAATCAAAAGTTCCTTGCCCTCCACTATACGATAATAATATTTTATTATTTAGATCGAAAAAATCTATGACTTTATTTATTTCTTCCTGTGTAATATGCCGCAATCCTTCTAATTGTTCATCCGTAATTCCGTGAATCCATCCTGTTACTACCAACGGTTGCAAATCTAACGGTAAATAACGATTATAACATTTTCCTGTTGACGGATCGTAAATAGAAATAGAAAGCAGGTCATCATTCGATTTTCTCACCCCGTTCGTTTCAACGTCAAAAACAACATATTTCCCGACCAGTGATTCGATTGACGTTTTATAATTCACATCAACGATAAAATCTTTAAAATCTTTTTGTTCTTTTAAAACATACTCTCTATATTGCGTTTTATCCAGGAGTTCTTTGCCCGTTTGCAAACGCTTTATTTGCTCCTTTGCTTTTCTATGATTTTTTTCTTCTTCAGCGATCTGCTTTAATTTCGAATCAAGTAAACCATATTCTGTTTTTCCGTCGCGATATGCAACATAAATTTTTTCGATCCTTGTCGAATCGTCCATACCGAAATTGATTGTAGTCGGAACGTAATCGATTTGTATCAAAAATCTTGAAGTAATCTTATAATAAGTTCCCCATAACAATTCTTCCTCGCACCACAAATTATCTTTACTTATATCGGATAAGTAATGGCTTTGCTCGAAAAACTGCTCTATCGAAATCAGTTGCACTTTCGGATCTTTTGAAAACTTCTTTTGTGTCATTATAAACCGTCCTTATCGTATTTTATGGAAATTTTATTTACTATATTATACAATTTATTTGTTCAAATTTCAAGCACTTTAAATTTGACATTATTTATACACCATTTATAAACCACACCTGCTTTTTAAAAGCAAAAATTATCTGCCGAGGCGTTTTTCGATCCCCCTTTCTTCGTCGTAACGCGACAGACACGCCAGATATTTTTCGGATAAAA
>URKE01000040.1 GCA_900548285.1 uncultured Eubacteriales bacterium
GCGTTCTGTTGACGGTTACGTCTGCCACGATAAGTCTGATTACGTCTTCAACGATGCCCGCTTTGATTGCCTTAACCCATTCGGTCACGTTGTTAGCCGTAATATTGAACAAATCGTTTACGATATATTTCGCCGTCTGCGTTCCGTTAACCCAGAGTCCGATATTTTCGTCATATGCAATCTTGCTGCTTACCAGATTGACAAGGTCGCCTACTCTGACTTCGCCGAATATTCCTAATATATATTCTGCCTTATCCGCCGCGTCGAGCATGCTCTTCACGTTGAAGTTGAATACCGCCGTAAGAACTTTATTATCCGTCGTGTAGCCGTCCGGACCTTTATGTTCGTAAGCGAAACCTTCGATGCCCAGCGTTTTGCCGACCGTCATAGACAACGCGTCGTACAACAAATCGCCAAGTTCCCTGTTGTAGAAGTATTCCGCAATCCACATAGGTCTTGTCTTCACTTCGTCCTTGATCGCGCCGAGCGTCATGTTCGACAACTTTGTAAGCAAATCTTTATACAAGCCTTTGATCTCGTATACTTTTTCGCTTTCCTCTTTCGTGTCGCTGCAAGTCATTTTGCTTGCGTACTCGCCCGCTTTTTCAAGCATCAGGTTGTAAATCGGCATCACGATAGTTCCCGCTTTAAGTTTGAGAACTTCCTGCATTACCGTATCCGGTTCCGTCGCTACTATGTATATTCCGCCGATCAAGTACAACACGTAACTCGTTTCGAGGCTGTATACCGTGTTAAGGATATCCTCGCACGCCTTGCCGTTATTATCGTACCAGATATATCCGTCGCCGTTCGCTTCCTTTCTGTAGCCGTTAGCGCCGTTGATAAGGAAGTCGCCGATAAGCGCGTTATCCGTTATGTTGTCGCAGATATATATTATTATGTTCTTCAGACCTTCGGGAAGTTTGTCGGACACGCCCATCTTCGCAAGCGTGCCGCCGGTCTTCATTTCAACCGTCGTCTGTTTGAGTATTACTTTGACAAGTTCGGAAATCTTTATATCCGTTATGCCTTTAAGTCCTTCGTTCGTCTTGATTATGCTTTCGCTTGCCTTGCCTTTCAGCAGATCGTCGAGATAATCTCCGAAACGATGTCCTTCCGCGTCGTTCTTCGTGACTTTATCTATCGTCGCGCAGACGTTCGCTTTCAGGTTCTCTCCGCCTTTTACGATTTGGATAATATCTCCGACCAATACGTCGCAAAGATCTCTCGCGATGAGCGGCAGTTTCTGCACGCCTTCTTCGCCGAGCGGCAATTCCGCAATATCTCCGAGAGAAATATTGTTAACCAATCCTTCGAGATAAGCCGCGGGATCTTTGTCTTTGAGAACGTGATAGATGAACTCGCCGACTTTTACGTCCTTGATATCGTCGAACGCTTTGTGTTCGTCGAGATAAGTCAGGCCGAAGTCCTTCATATAGTCGTTAAACGACCTTGCCCAGGACGCGTGTTCGGGATGATTGTTGACGGGATCGCCGAAAATTTCGTCCGTTATAGTCAGAACTATATCGACGGCGCTCTTCTTTTCGCCGAGCAATGCGTCGAAGAAGGTTTTGAATTTAAGATTGAACACGTCCGAAAGAACGAGAGGAAGATCTCCCGCCGCTTTGTTAGTACCCCAGGTCTTATAGTTACCGCGCGTACAATCGTCGGAAAGGCTCGGGATGAGAACGTTCACGAAGTCGCCGACGCGTCTTTCCGGGAATACTTTGTTGAATACTTCCGTTACGACGTTGTCGCCGCCTGCCTTAATGTCGTCCGTTATTTCGAATATTTTGTTTACGTCAAGGCTGAACGCGTCGGAAATCATGCAAGCGAAATATTCGCCGCCGGACTTCTTCCATCCGGTCGCGTCCTGCTTTATATCGACAGCCAACTGAACCAGATCGCCTATCGCGACTTTTCCGAAGCCGCTTTCTTTGATAACGGCAATTCTGTCGTTCTTTTCGATAAGGTCGACAACGAATCTTACGAGTTTGACGTCGCCGACTTTCTGAACGAGCGCTTTGTCGGATTCGGTGATTCCTTTCGAGAACGAAAGGATATCCTTTATCGTCAGGTCGTCGAGTATGCCTATGAAGTAATCCTTTTTCTCGTCGGCGGTGTACGCTTTGTTGATATCGAGAACGTGGTCGATTATTTCATAAAGGTTCGCGTTGAGAAGCGTGGTGATCGGAGCGTAAGTCTTACCGTCGCCGTTCGTCCAGTCTTTTCCGTCGTAATCGAGTTTAAGGAAAGAATAAACGTATTCGCCGAGAACGTGGTCGATATCGATCGCGCCTTTTTCTTCGGTCGTACCGAAGAGGCGATGAACGAGGTTTTTGCCGTCCTTATTGTTTACTCCGTCGATAACGCTCTGAACAAGATCGAATATGCTCGTTTTCATAAGAGCGGTTACGCCAAGCCCGAGCGAAGTTCCGTTTCCGTTGTTCGTAACGTAAACTTTTTTGCCCGCCTCGACCTGAGCCGTTCCGTCCGTAAGCGAAAGCCCGACTATGGGAGCGATAACCTCGCCTATCGTAAGCGAGCCGTAAATATCGGTGAGAATTTTTCCGAAGTCAACGCTCTTGCCGGCGATGAGATCGAATATGATATCGACGACGACCTTGAAATCGGTGTTGAATATCGGTTCGACGATGCCGGAAATCTGTTCCAACGCGGAGAATACGTATTTGCCCTCGTCGTTTCTGGATACGAGATAAGGTCTGAACGCTTCGCCGATTTTAAGCGCGCCGAACTGAGCGTTGATATCGTTTCTGAGTTTTTCGAAATCTTTGTTTTTGACGAGATCTTCGACGTAATTTACCGTCGGAGCGTCCCATTCGATGAACTTCTGCGCGAATTCGTTAAGTTCCGCGTCGGAATTAAGGATTTTGCCGTCCTTATAAGCGAGCGCGAACGTAAGAACGTCGCCGAGACTGACGTTTTTCGCGTCCCCGGTAAGAGTATCGTTTATTTTTTCGGTATCGCCCGAAACAAGCAGACCGAGCGAAACGTTCATTATTTCGGCAAGTCCGCCCTTAGCGGTGCGGTCGAGCAAAGTCCATTCGTTTTTATCGGCGTCATAAACGGCGTCGAGCGCGTCGCCGACTTTGATTTCGTCGAGTACGGCTTTAAGGTCGAAGTTGCCGTTTTTATCGAAGCCCGCCGCTATCTGCCAGAGCCTTAAACGAAGAAGTTTGTTAAGTCCTTCGCCGACGGGGCTGCCGTTCGCGTCCGTAAAGTACGCGCTGTCGCCGACGTTATGTCTGGTCATTCCGGAAACCGCGCAGAGTATGTCTCCGACGCACGCTTCGGGAAGGAATCCTTTTATTATTTCAGAGTAGGAGAAGCCGTCCGGGTTTTGCAGTTCTTTGATTACGGAGAACAAACCTTCAAGACGGACGTTGTAAAGCATGGCGAGAGCGTCGGTTACCTTTCCTCCGTTCGCGTACCACTCGCCGTCGATTCTTTCCGCGCCGAGAATCGCGCCGACGTAAACGCCCGCGATTGCTTTCTCGAACACGCCGTAAATTTCGTCGACGTCGATTTTATCTTTGGCAAAACAATCGGTTATATCCCTGATTTTTATATCGAGAATACGGGCGATCGCTTCGTTTACGGGATTGCCGGTTTCGGGATCGTAATATTTTCCGTTAGCCGCCGCAACGCCGAAAAGTTCGCCGAATCCTTCGCCGATCGTCATATCGTCGCACAGACCGGAAATCGCGCCGACGACGTTCTTTCTTATCTGGTCGAACGAGAGTTCGGAACTCGCTTCGCCTACGATATCTCTTATGGAGAAATCGAGAAGGGCTTCCGCCACTCTGCTCTTCAGGCGCGAACCGTCCGGTTTAACCCATCTTCCGTCCTCGTCTTTGGAATAACCGAGGGTTTCAAAAACGTCCCCGACGGAAAGATCGCCGAAGATGAGGATTATTTTATGGATTCTGTCCTTAGTGGTCGCCGCGTCGGTAAGCGCGTGATAAACGTCGGTCAGATTGAGATTAGCGAGGAATTTCAGAAGTCCCGTCGCTTTCTCTTCCGTACCGTCGTCTTTCTTGACAACCCATTCTCCGTCCTTTCTCGTCATTCCGAAAAGCGTGCCGAACCTGATGCTGTCGAGAAGTTTATCCACGACGAAAACGTAACTGTCGTTTCCGCTCGAAATATCCTTGGCGAAAAGATCTCTCAGTTTTATCGGGTTTCCTTCGGAATCGGTGAAAAGACCGTCGAGAGTGCCGGCGACGTCGTTCTCGTCGTTAACGCCCACGGTACGATAAATCTCGCCGAGCGAAAGTTCGCCGAGAGCGGAAAGCCCGCCCGAAACGAGTTCGTCGCCGATGGTGGTCGCGCCGGTGAGCGGCGAAACGAATCCGCCGAGTTTAAGGTTCGCGATAAGCCCGAGAGCGTCCGGCTTACCGTCTTTCACTATGTATTTATCGCCCGATTTTTCAAATATTCCGGGGAGAATACCGCCGATCGTAAGTTCGGAAAGCGCGCTGACGGCGACGGGCGTTCCCGTCGTTTCGTCTTTCGCCGCAAGCGAACCGATACTGTATTTGCGGAGTTTTTCGCGTTGTTCGTTATCGAGAATAGTATCCGAGGGAACGAAACTCATAACCGCGCCGAGAGGAATATCCGAAAGGAATTCCGTAACGTTAACCTGCCCGGATAAAAGCGCGAAAAGCGAAACCGATTTGAGATCGTCTACGTAAGGTTTGTTATCGGGATTTTTGGTATCGATAACGTCCGATCCCGCCGCCTGATTGATAAGGTCGACAAGATTGAAACCGTATTCTCTTTCGAGATCTTCGATCGTGTAATTCTGCGGCGCTTTGAGCGCTTTGGAAAACAACGCGATAACATCCTCGGCGGAATAATCCCCGAGGTCTCCCAGAGCGTCTTTCAGACGGTCTTTATCGTCGGGCAACACGTCCGCAATCGTGAGATTTCCGTACAGGTAATATACGGAAGTGGCAATAGAGCCTACGGTTGCGGAAATACCCATTACGATACCGAGTAAAAGACACAACAGCCTTTTGAAAAGTTTACTCATAACAGCATCTCCTACGTTGCATGTGAGTTTTCCGCCCGTACACGCACGCTTGTCGCGCACGCATATAAGCAGATTACTTTTAGATTATATATTTATACTCGCCGATTTGTCAACTCCGCGCGGAAAAATTTTGCGAAACCGTCGGATTTTTAAAAATTTTTTCGGAATAATTTACTTTCGTTTTACTTTCGCCCGGACTTTGCTTTGCGCCGCAGCGTTCCCGCGTAAAGGCCGGATCGGGCGGATAAGCGGCGGATTTCGTGAAACACGTTCAAAACGATTGCATTTTTGCGGAATAAGCGATATAATTGAATTTATAGCGACCGATTATAGCGACCGACGTTTCGCCGCGAAACGAACGTAAACCGGGCGGATATAACAGGAAACGCTACGTACAGGAGAGAAATGATAGACATAATAGTAAACCCCGTCGCGAACGGCAAAAAGGCGTTGAAATGCGCCGCGGCGGCGGAAAAACGGCTGAAAGAAAGGGGAGCCGAATACAGAATACACTACACGAACGCACCGAAACACGCAACGGAAATCGCGAGGGAACTTTCAAAAACTTCCGATACGATCGTCGCGCTCGGCGGCGACGGCACGATAAACGAGGTCTTCAACGGCATCGACGTCGATAAAGTTAAACTCGGGCTTATTCCGTGCGGAAGCGGCAACGATTTCGTCGCTTCGGCAAACATTCCGACGGATACGGAGGCGGCTGTCGATCTCATTCTCGACGGCGAAGCGAAACCGACCGATTTTATGGTCTGCGGCGGCGTGAGAGGTCTTAACATCATCGGCACGGGCATCGACGTGGACATTCTCAAAAGATGCAGAAAAAGCAAGATTTTAAAGGGAAAACTGCAATACGTGTTTTCGCTCGTCATCTCGCTTATCAAATTCGTTTTTTACAAATTTTACATAATAAGAGACAACTCGGAAGAGCGTGAAGAAAAAGAGGCTCTCATCGCCTGCGTGGGTAACGGAAAGAGGTTCGGCGGCGGCATAAGAATGTGCCCCGAAGCGGAAATAGACGACGGCAAACTCGATTTCGTCATCGCAGGCAAACTCAAAAAACGCAAAATTCCCGGGGCTTTCGTCAAACTCATGAAAGGCAAAATCCTCGAGCAGGACTTCACCACTTTTGAGAGAATCGAACATATACGGCTGGAATTCGACAAGCCCGTCACCATTCAGATCGACGGCGAGTTTTACGACGACATCGATTTCGATCTTTCCGTCGTCAAAGGCGGAGTCGGGATTTTCCGTCCGTGAGTGTTCCGCTCGTTGCCAAATCGTCGCGATGGCAATGAAAACAAGCGATTAATCGACTTATAGACCATTTTTTACGCGGCTTTCGGTTTTATCCGAAAGCCGCGTTATCATATAAAAATTACCCTCCGCATATAATTTTGCAGAGGGTTTTTTGTGGAATTCATCAAGATGCACGCCGCCGGCAACGATTATATTTACGTCGACGGGGATAAGAACAAAAACGCGGATTTCTCCGCGACGGCAAAAAAAGCGTGCGACCGCAGATTCGGCATAGGCGCGGACGGCATCATAGCCGTTTACGACGATTCTGCCCGCGGCGGCGACTTTTTTATGCGTATTTTCAACGCGGACGGTTCGGAAGGTTTAACCTGCGGCAACGGACTGAGATGTTCGGCCGTGTTCGCGAATATGACGAAAAAAACCGACAAGACGGAAATGAAAATAAGGACGCTTTCGGCAACGCATAACGTTTCGTTCAGAAAATACGACGACAAAATAATTTCCGCCGCGGATTTTCCCGCGCCGAAGTTCGTCGCGACGGACGCGGCAACGGAAACTGCTTTAAAAACCGTTTTTAAAGATTACGAAACCGAAAATATATCCGGAAACGCAATTTTTCCGGAAACGGATATTTCACGAGAAACGAAACGCCGCGCGCGTTTCGGCGAGATAGAAGGAGTCGTCCGCATAGTGAACAACGGCAATCTTCACGCGGTGTTTTTCGGCGCGAAAAAATTAGCGGAAACGATATCCTCCGAACTGCGCTCCGCGGGCGTTTTCCCCGACGGAATAAACATTGAAAGCGCGACGGTTTTCGAGGACGTTATCACCTGCGACGTTTGCGAGAGGGGCTCGGGAACTACTTATTCCTGCGGAAGCGGGGCGATCGCCGCGGCTTTCGCCGCGAAAAACGCTTTCGGATTAAAACTCGACAAATACCCCGTTATGATGCGCGGCGGAACGCTTTTCGTGGAATTAGGGGACAATATCGCCCGTCTGAGCGGCAACGTAACTCCCGTTTATCGCGGAACTTACTTCGGCGGAGAACTTCTTCGCGACGAGAACGATCCGGAGAAACATTCGGATAACAATTTAAGGAAAGATTCGGAGAAAGACTCAAAGGAAAATCTATGAAATTCAACGATTATTTCGGAAATCTCCCGCCCTCCTACGTTTTCGAGGGGCTTGCCGTCAAAAAAAATCTCGCCCGAAAAAAATGGGGCGACGACCTTATCGACCTCGGGATAGGCGACGTTCGCCTGCCGCTTTTCGGTTGCATTGCCGACGAAATGAAAAAAGCCGCCGACGAACTCACCGCCACGGACGGTTTCAGGGGCTACCCGCCCGCTTCAGGTTACGATTTTCTCAAAGACGCGATATCGTCCGACTACGCTAACCTCGGAATAACGGTGGACAGAAGCGAGATTTTCGTCAACGACGGCGCGAAAGGCGAACTCTTCGCGATCAATTCGCTTATGCGCGGCGGCAGTAAGATCGTTTTCCCGACGCCGTGTTACCCCGCCGCGCCCGAAGCCGCCATACTTCACGGAAACGAACCCGTTTTCGCGCGTTCCGACGAAAACGGAACGCCGATTCCTCCGTTCGGCAAAAAATGCGACGCGGTTTATCTCTGTTCTCCGTCCAACCCGAGCGGCAAAGCCATGAACAAAAACGAACTCGCGTTGTGGGTGGAATACGCCCTGTCCGTCGGCGCGACTATATTTTTCGACGGCGCGTATTCCGATTATATTCCGGACGGCGGGATAAAATCGATATATCTCGTCCCCAGCGCGAAAAAGTGCGCCGCGGAAATCCGCTCGTTCTCCAAGGGATACGGGTTTACCGGCATACGGCTCGGTTACGTCGTCGTCCCGCGGGAGCAGAAAGAACTCAACGACCTGCGAAAAAGGCTTTCGGGTTGCCTCGATAACGGCGTTTCTTACGTAACCCAGCGCGGCGGAGCGGCGTGTTTTTCAAAAGAGGGGCAAGCGGAGATGAAAAAAAGAGTCGATTATTACAAAGCCAACGCCGCCGTTTTAAAACGGGCGCTGAAAGAACTCGGACTGAAAAGCGCGGACGGGAACGATTCGCCTTACGTTTACGCCGAATGTCCCGGACGTTTCACCGACGAGGCGTTTTGCGCTCTGCTCTCGGACAAAGCGGGAGTAATCGCGACGCCCGGACGGGGATTTTACGAACAAAACGGAGAATTTTTCAGGCTCTCCGCTTTTGCGCCGAAAAAGGAAATCCTCGCCGCAAGCGACAGAATCCGCGGTTTAAATCTCGCGAAATAAACTTGTGAAATCTCAATTATGGCAGCCTATAAGTCGATAAACGACGATTTTACGCAATCATAAACAAGTTTTTCCGCAAGGCGTTTCAACTTCTTCGCAAGCGGAATCCGCAACGGTTTCGAGTCCGTTCGCAATCAGATTCGCTAAGCGATAAACGAGCGAAAGTCTGACCGACGAAAGATTCCCGCCCGTCTCTTTTTTCTCGTCTACGACGCCGATTACGGAAACGTCGCCTATCTCGTCAAGATTTTTCCGCACGCCGAGCCCGGGTTTAACGGGAGAATCGGAAACCAGAACCGATCCGACCTCTTCTTTTCTGCCGAGCGCGGCGTCGACCGCTACCACAACGCCGTAAGGATAGACCTTTTTAACGAATTCGGACGCGATATTCACGTCAAGAGCGGTGAGCGGACGGTCGAGCGTGCCTAAAACGTAGGCTTTTCCGCGAAGTTTTCCGGACAAAACCGTACCCGTCAGCGGACCGAGGCTGTCGCCCGTGACGGCGTCCGTTCCGATGCAGACGAATACGGGTTTTTTGCCGCCCGTAAGCGATTTTACGGCGCGCGCAAGGCTGATTTCGGCTTCTTTTGAAGTGCCGTTTACTGAAGAATCTCGTATCGAAAATGTTTTCATACGTTTAATTATTTACTTATTAACTATAATTAAACGTAAAATATTTGTTAAACGCTTGCAAAAAAAATATATGTGTGATAATATTGAATAAAGTCGTAGCGTAACAGTCTGCTCGAAACGTTACGTTTGCCGGGCTCGTTTTCGGGCTTATCTTTTTAAATGGAGGATTAGATATGGCTCTGATCGATTTGGTTTGCATAGGATTTATCGTCTTATTCGGACTTATAGGGCTTCTCAGGGGATTTGCCAAGCAAATGATAACTCTTCTCGGTTGGTTCTTTTCCCTTTTGACGGCGATAATAATCACACCGATTCTTTACAAGTGGCTTTGCGCGGACGGAGGCGCTTTGGCGTCGCTCCGCACTTCGTTCGAGGGTTTGTTCGCATCGCTCACCATCCCTGCGCTCGACGAAATGGCAACTTCTTACGGCGCTCCGAACGGCGGCGCAATGCTTGCAAGATGGATTCTCATGCTCGGCATGGTTCTTTTGTCATGGATCGTCGTCGCGATAGTTTTTAAACTTATCAAAATGATTTTCAGACCGTTCGCTTATTCCGAAGGCGGAGTTAAGGTATTCGACCGTATTCTCGGCGTAATTTTAGGGCTTGCTATCGGCGCGGCGATTTTCGCGGTCATTCTCGGCATACTCTCGCTTCTGAGAGGTCAGATAACCGCTATCGACGATTTGCTGACGAAATACCTCACCGACGAAAGCCTTACGGTGAAATACCTCTCGCCCGTTCTCGATAAAATAAGCGAGTTCTTCATGGGAATTTTCGAGGTTTACAAAACCACCAAACCGGTATAACGATAAACGTTTCGCTTAAAAAACAAAATCAAACGCGGAATACTCTCTCGGGTATTCCGCGTTTTTGTCGTAAAAGTCCGGCTGCGCCGGACAAGATTAATGCCGCCGAGGAGTTAAAATCGTCAGCCCGCGAGATATTTCTGCGCGGCGTAAAAAATCTCTCTCTGCCCCAATTCGTTCGGATGAATTCCGTCCTTGCACATAAGCGAATCGAAATCGTTTCTGTTGAGAAATCTCTGCCTTAAATCGATAACGCGAAGTCCGTTTCTGAACGAGTTTTTGATAACCTCGTTGTTAAACATCTCCTGATGGCGATAAATCGTGCCGGTATCGCCCTTGAAAAATTCGAGAACTCTGTTTCCGTCCGCAAGTTTTTTTATCACGTTGTTAAAATACCTGTCCGAGCAGACGGGCGGCAAAGTGCAAGGAACAACCTCTACGCCCGCGTCGAGAAGTTTTCCGAGCGTTTCCGCGTAAAGGACGGAGAATTCGTCAACGTCCGTTTTAGGACCGTGTTCTTTGCCCGGATCGGCGGCTACGCCCTGCCAGTCGAAATCCGCGTCGTTTCCGCCGAGTTCGAGAACGACCACGTTTTTGACGGTTTTATCGAGCGAAGCGATATACTTATCGATTTTCCCGCGCTCGCAGAACCTCTTGAGCGAATTGCCGAAAGCGGAAAGATTTTCTATTTTAACGCCGTATTCGTCTTCAAAAAGTTTGATGGCGTAAGTGGGCAGAACTTCTATTCTGCCTCCGTCGGTCGTTATACCCTTGCCTATCGAATCTCCGAATACCGTAATTCTTTTGTTGACGAAATCCATATCAAAAACCTCCTGCACATTTCATAATCGACTTATAAGCGATATCGTAAATAACGCAAGCCGCGACAACGGCAAAGCATTTCTCTGCGGCTACGTAAAAAGCATATACCGTCGGGGCGAAAAATACAACCTACTTCGCCCGCAGCGGACTACACGCTTGTTTTTCTCGCGGTAGAGAGCCGAGAATTTAACTCTACCGTCGGTAGAATCAGCCGATTACGACATTTTTTTCGTTATTTTTATTGATTTTTATCATTTTATATGTTAAAATATACCGGAAATCGAAAGTCGGAGTTTTACGATTTCTGCCGCAGGCGAACGCGGCGGAGTTTCGGACGCGTTCGCCTGCGGCTCGCGACAAAAACAAAAAACTTTATCCCGATAACCGTTCGGGTTATAAAAGCAAATGGAAGATTTAAAAATTATTTTCGCTCAGAACTTAATAATGCTCCGCAAGCAGATGCAACTCACGCAGATAGAACTTGCGGAAAAAATCAACTATTCGGATAAAGCCGTTTCCAAATGGGAACGCGGGGAATCGATACCGGACGTTTCCGTTCTTCTCGAACTGTCGAAACTTTTCGGCGTGAGCATAGATTTCCTCGTTACGGCGCACGAAAACAAAGAAATCGCCAAAGAACAAACCTCTTACGCGGCGACGATAAAAAAGAGAAATCATCTGCTTATCGCCGCAATAACGTTCGTTGCCATTATCATCGCCGAAACCATCGTGTTCATCGCGTTGCAGGGCGCAACCCCGAACTTCTGGCTCAACGTTATGTTCTGTTACGGTTTGCCGCTCCCCCTCGTTTCGATCGTGGCGATCGTTTTCTGCGGGCTGTGGGCTAACCGCATTTTAAGTTTCGCGGCAGTTTCCGCGCTTATCTGGACGGCTCTTGCGGACGCGTTTTTTATCATTCTGCTTTGCGGAAGAAGTTTTCCTCTCGTTTTCGTACTCGGTATACCTGCCGAAATCGTGGCTATGATGAGTTATAAAATTAAACTTTTGGGGAAAAACAAACCGGAACAAAAATAATTTGCATACTATGGAAGAAAAAGACATTCACAAAGAACACAGGAAAAGACTCAGAGAACGGTTCGACAAAGATCCGGGCGGTTTTACGAAACACGAACTTCTGGAACTTTTGTTGTTCTACGCCATTCCGCGCCGCAACGTGAATCCCGTCGCTCACAAACTTCTGGCAAAATACGGAAGCGTCAAAAACGTTCTTCGCGCCGACGGAAAGGACCTTGCGGAAGTGGACGGCATAGGCGAATCCGCCGCGACTTATCTCAACCTTATCGGCAAACTTCTCGACGTGGTTGCAGACGAAAAACAGGACGAAACCAAAATTTACCGTTTCGACGACATAAAAATCTATCTGCTCAATCTTTTCAAAGCCGCGACGGCGGAACAGTTCTGCGCGATTTATCTTTCCAAAAACGAGCGGATACTCTTCAAGGAAGTTTACACCGACAACGACAAAAACGGCGTGAGCGTGGATATGATTCCGTTTTCGAGATCGTTTTCCAACGTTAAGCCTTACGCAGTCGTTATCGCGCACAATCACCCCTCGGGGAATCCCGCGCCGTCGGTTCGCGACGACACCGCCACCGAAAAACTCGCAATGCTCTTCTCGCTCAACAACGTTCGCCTTTACGACCATCTTATCGTGGGCGCGACGGACGTTTTCAGTTATCGCATGGACGGGCGGCTCGACAAAATCATCAGGTCGGCAAACCTTCGCTTCGCGGGACTTTGATTTTTATCTTTAACGCGTTTCAGACGTTTTCCGAACGTCGACGCGAATCTTAAAACAAAAAGAAATTCAGACTTTAAAACGGACGGACCGCAACGGTCCGTCCGCTTTTTTGTTTTTTTGATTTTATCGCCCGCAACCTTTTCTTTCGTATTTTCGGTAGTAACATTCTTTGCAGGGATCTTTTTTCTTTGGTTTTTCTTCCGGCGGACAACAAAACGGGTTACACGGAGGTCCGGGCGGTCTGCAAGGCTTGCAAGGTTCGCAAGGCTTGCAAGGTTTACAAGGTCCGTAAGAATCGCATGGGCAGGGCCAACCGTCGCAAGGACGATTTTCCGCGCAGCGGTATTCGTCGCAACAAGAACGCTCTTCCAAGCAACGTCTTTTAACGCCGCATACCACCGCTCCGACTATAACCGCGCCTATCGCCGCGCCGAGCATTATATCGCCGTTTTTCATAAGTACCTCTGCGACGTGTTTATCCGTCGCTGGTATATATTATGCGGCAAGCCGTCGGAAACGTTCGTCCTCGGAATTCAGTTCCGACGGATTTCAACCGGCTATTTTCTCGTAATAACGCTCGAGGTCGTTAATCGCCTCTTTCGCCGTGTCGAAACCGTTTTCGAGAGCGTTGTAAAGGTGCTTTTTCGCCTTTATGAAGTCCTGCCTGACGCAAATTCCCTTTCCGTAACAAAGCCCGAGATAATAATCCGCTTCGGGCGAACCGAGCGCCGCGCCCTTCTTCCAGTTTCTGAACGCGTATTTTTCGTTTCTTCTTATCCCGTAACCGTAATAATAATTCTTTGCGAGAAGAAGCACCGCCTTAACGTGGTTTTTAGCCGCCGCCTTTTTGACAAGAGCCGTACCCTTTCTCATATCGGTTTTTCCCGCGGCTCCCGTGAGAAGTATATATCCGAGCATATACGTCGCGGAAACGTGTCCGCGTTTCGCCGCCTCTTTATACCAACTCTCCGCAAGCGCGACGTTTCTCGTTTCGCCCGAGCCGTAAAAGTATTTTTCGCCGAGCAGATACTGATTTTCGGTCATTCCGTCTATCGCGCCTTTGATTATCGTTTTGCTTGCTTCCATGTTCTTTCCTCCGTTCGTTTGCGTTCGGTTTTTCCGCTCGCTTTTGTTTTATGGCTTGATTATAGTCTGATTATAATGACATACGCTTGTCATAATTTAAAAATTTTTTCGGGAGAGATTAGCCGCAGGTGATTGCGTTTGAACCCGCCAAAATGTCGATATTTACGCGCTTTTTGCCAAATTCGACTTCGCCCGTACCACAAAGTACGAACAAAGCCGCCTTCGTCAAAAATCATCGAAAATAGCGGCGTTTTGGTTGCAAGCAAGTATTGCGTTGCGTTTTTAGGTTAAGACAAGGCGCGCGAGTGGTTTAATACACAAGTATAAGCCACGAGCGCAACACCGTATTAGCCAAAAACACAGTGCAAGACCGTGGTTCAAACGCAATCACCTGTGGCTACCGATAAACGACACAACGCCCGTCGCCGGACGGCGACGGGCGTTGCTTATATATTTAGGAGAGAGAGTGTGCTGTTATAAAACTATATTAAACTTCACTATTAAGCCTGTTTCTTTCTTTCGCCTTTAAGTTTTTCAAGATACGCTTTCGCTTTCGCTTCGGCTTTGGCAAGCGCGTCGTTATAATTCTTCTTGTAAACTTCGGCTTTCGCTATATCGGCCTCTATTCCTTTCTGAATTGCATCCCATTCTTCTGCCGTGAGGTCTTCTTTAATTTTTCCGAGATACTTATCTCTCTGCTCTTCGAGGCGAGCCGTGAACGTATCGAGATCGGAGAAGTAAGTTTTTTCGTTTTCCGCCCACTTCTTGATATCTTCAACGTCCTGCTTCAATTCGGTAATAACTGCGGCGAACGCCTGTCTGTATTCTTCGGGGATAAGTTTGATTACGGATTCAACGGTTTTGTAAGCGTTTTCCATAACTTCCGCAGCCGCCGCGATTTCGTCTTTATATTTTTCGGCGAAAGCGTTGATTTCGGCTTTAATCTTCTTCTCGGCGGACGAAAGCGCTTCGGAAAGTTCGTCCATCTTCTTCTGAAGTTCCTTGTTATACTCGGAATTTTTGAAGAGTTTGTCTGCGTAAGCCTCGATGCTTCTTATGGTAACTTCGCCCTTGCTGTTTTTAAGGGGTTCGGAATTTTCGAGTCCGAGAGCCTTCACAACCGCGGCAACCTGCTCGTCGCTGAGCGGGTAATCGACGACTTTGTTTGCGAATTCCGCAACGTTTTTAACCGATTTCATCATGAGAGCCGCCGAAGCGTAAGTCTGATAAACCGCGCCGAGATAAGCGGTGCTGTAATGCGTCATAAGGTTCTTAGCGTAAAACTCGGTGTAAGCGGAGTAGGTTTTGTAAGTAACAGCCTTATCGAAAGCCGCCTGAGCCTGCTTCTTTGCAAGTTCGTAAGCGTCCGTGGCGAAGGCTTCGATCTTGGAATCGTATTCCTTGATAAGGTCGATGAGTTCGTCGTCTTCGAGTTCAACGGCGTGTTCGAGAGTGATTTCGCCCGTTTCGCTTATGGTAAGAGCGAGTTTGAACTTGGCGAGAGAAAGCGACTGAACGAGTTTGTTGTCCGGATGAGCCTTCTTGAACTCGTCGAGTTTGCGGCGGAGCGAATAAGATCCTTCCGCGTCTATTTTAATGCTGAGTCCCGATTCGTCGGCGGAAGCCTTGATCGATGCGTTTACGCTATTAGTGAGTTTTTTGGCGTTTTTATCGTTTTTCGCGCTGACCGTTACGTTGACGACCTTGTTGTCCTCGGTGAGATATCCTTCTTCGATGGAGATATCCACAATCTTCTTAACGGCGTTGTCAACGGTTTCGCCCTTGATTCCGCTTTCGTTATATAAAAGAACAAGTCCGTCTTCGTTCACGCCGCGAACGCCCGCCACAAGTCCGTTTTCGTCAACGACGAGTTCAACCGACGGGTTGATGTCGAGACTGACGTAACCGCTCTTGTCGTCGTTTTTGCCGCAGCCTGCCAAGGGAATGCACGCGCCGAGCATCATAACCCCGGCTATCAATGCCGATACAAATTTTTTCTTCATAAAATTTACCTCCCTGCCGGAACGTTTCTTCCGGCTCGTTTTTGTTTTCTCGCTTATTAAACACGCGGGAAAAGCGTTTTGTTGCAAAACTTTGAAATTTTTTTATTTTTTATTTTTTATGCTCGCCCAGTAATTATCGAAAGAACCATAGTCGGCGAGAATTCGGTTTTTATATTCCGCGTAACTTTCCGCCGGAATTTCTTCTCTGCTCGCGGAGTAATTTTTTCTGCCGTCCTTTTCTCTGGAAACGTTGAGTTCCGAGAGAATTTTACGCAGGTCCTTTTCGTATTCCTTTATCGTTTCGGGAACGCGGGTAAGAGATTCGAGTCCCATCGTGTCCACGTCCGTTCTGTCGAGAAGGGCGACTATCATTTTGTCCACGTTTTTGAATCCTTCCGTCGTGAGCGACGAGAAGTATTCCTTTATATCGGATATATAATTCTCTATCGCGGCTTCCCCGTTCTCGGGGGTGAGATCCCCGGCGACTTCTCCGAACAGTTTGTAATAAGCGTAAAGCGCGTTCTTCAACCCCGCGTCGCTGACTATCTCGCGTTTTCCGCCCGTAAGCGCCGCGTATTCGGCGATAAGTTCTTCCATATCCTTTTTCAGAGCCGTTACGATAATAGTGTTATCATCGTCTTTTATGCTCCAGTAATCTTTGGTAGTCCAGAACTTTATCTCCATGTTTTTGACTTGCATACCGACGAGAAGTTTCGCCGCGTTTATGATATTCGGCAGTTTGTTCTTCACCAGATCGTAAAGCCCCGCGACCACGTTGTCGCCGTAAGCCTTTTCCAGATCCGAAACGTCTCTCGCGCCGTAAAGCGCGGAAAGTTTGCTTGCCGACGAACCGAGTTTATTGCCCGCCGCCGTCAAGCCCGTTTTTTCGGCAAGAGTTTCCAAAGTCGTTATGTCCTTTATAACCGCGGAATATACGCCTTTTTTGCGGAAATAGTTTTCCGCCGCCGTCACGCTTTCCTCGATGAAAGGCAAATCCTTTTCGGCGGTGAATTTAATCGCGTTTTCGTCCGATTCGTAATCGAAAAAGCCGAGTTTAAGCGCGTAATCTATAAAAATCTCCGCGCTTTCGGCAAGCGGTTTGCCTTCGAGTTCGTTCGCAACGTCCTCGTCGACGAGAATTACGTCCGCGTCGGAATTGAGCGACTTCACCCCCGTGACGTTTCCTTTTTTATCCGTAAGGAACAGCACCCCGGGATTTATTTCCAGAACGACGGCGCACGGCTCGCCGTTCGAGACGTTCATTATAGCGAAAACGCTCGGGATAGCGACGCACAGACACACGGCGCAGGCGAGAGCCGCCGCCACGGCGCGCTTTTGGAACAATTTTTCAAAAAACGACGACACGCTTGCCGCTATTCTCGTCAGTATCCCCTTTTTCGTCGGATACGCATCCTTTTCGCGAACGGAAACGGGCGCGTTCCTGACTTCATCCGAAAGTTTGAGATTTTTAACCGAACGCTCGGTTTCTTCTTTTAAAAGTTTCTTCCACGAACTCATTTTTTCACGCCTCCTTTTTATAATTCGCTTTTATTTTGTCCACGGCTCGCTTATACTTCGATGTAACGCTGCCCGTGGGAATGTTCAACAGTTCTGATATTTCCCTGTGTTTATAACCCCACAGAACGTGCAGAACGATTATTCTCTGCTCTTCTTCCGTGAGATATTTCCGCATCGTGGCGGTGATCGGCGAATCGAAATCGCTTTCGTCCGTCACGTAAGTTTCGTCTTTGCTTTTAAGGCTCACGAAGTTTTCGTAAACTTTCCGCGACCTCAATTCGTTCAGCGCGACGTTCTTGGTTATCTGCAATATCCAGGCAAGTCCGTTGCCGTTTTTATCGAACGTCGCCGCGTTCTTCTTTATCTTCAGAAAAACCGTCTGAACGGCGTCCTCGGCATCCTCTCGGTTTTTTAAATAAGAATAAGCAAATGAATAAACACCGCCTTTAATTCCCTCGTATAACCGCTCGAACGCGCGCTCGTCGCCCTCGGCTATTCTGTTCAATCCGGCGTTTATCTCCCACCGCTTCATCTCTCTCTAAAACCGCCTTGCTCTTTCTCCTCGCTTATTATACACTTTTTTTCGCCCGTTTGTTGCATTATAACGAAAAAAATTTTTAATATAGGGATTCCATTCGTCATCACTAATTACCGAAAAGGCGTCTTTTTCGCCATTT
>URKE01000041.1 GCA_900548285.1 uncultured Eubacteriales bacterium
GTAGTTCCAGTGGCATAAAATTATATCTCGCGGCAATTCTGCGACTACATCGTAATACTCAAAAAAGTCATCCCACATAAGCATGGTTTTACCCATACTTTTCACAAGCTCGTAGTTATGTATTACCTGAGCGAAGAAGATATCTTTTTTCGTCATGCCCGCTTTAAGACGCGCTTTACACCTCGGACATTCGGCAAACTCAAAAACCTCATCCAAGCCCATGTGGATATATTCACCATGAAACACCGAGCAAATCTCCGTGATGTACGCGTCAAAAAATTTATTAAAATCCGGGTTAGAAGTGCAACCTACCGAGCCGCGTTTGAATCTCTCGTTAGCCCACCCCCTGCCCTCTGTTCTCTCGTCGGCAAACTCGGAAAATTCTGCGGCTTCTTTATATTGCAATAACTTTTCGATATGATAGAAGTTTTCGAATGCGGGAATCAGTGTAAGCCCGCTTGATTCGATATACTCTACGATTTCCTTTAATTCTTCAAGCGAATATGTGTCTTCTTTATCTAAAAACGTGGTCACTGTTGTTCTTATTGAACACTCAATATACAGAATAATCGTGTTATAGCCCCACTTTTTGGCGTTATCCACGAAACTTTTTATAAAGTCAAATCTTTCTTTTTGTCTTCCGAGATCTAATTGTACGGCGATGATTTCCATTATGTTTTTCCTTAATCGATATTCTGCCAAACCGACATATTGCAATTTTCGCTATCGTAGTTTTTACCAGCCGACGAGTAATCGCAAAGCGTAATTTCGCCGTTTCGTGTTTTTATTTTTATAGTTTCGTTTGTGTAGAAATCGGTATTTTTGACAAGTTTCGCAACCGCTCCGCCCGCTTTTTTCGGCACAGCGACAGGCAGCCCGAGATCTTCGCCGAATCTTTCGTCTCTTGCAAGGACTATCGGACCTCTTTCGTATTCCGCCTTGCCGTTCAGAATCTTTCTTTCAACCTTCATCGGCATAGAAACGGTAACCTTATTGCCGTTTTTAACCTTAACGACGGCGTAGCCTTTTTCTTCCGCAAATTCTGTTTCTTTACCGCCTACCGACACCGAGAATTTTTTCGTCCATTTCGGTATACGCAGGAAAAGCGTTGTTTCGCCCGCGGTTTTCACCGTGATTTTCGCTTCGCCTTTTTTATAAAGGTTCGCTTTGACCGAAATCTTAACTCCCGACGATTTATCCGAGTAAACTCCGTCGTTATAAAGATTGATAAAATAGCCGTTTTCGCCTTTCGTTACGGCGACAAGCCCGAAAAGAGCCGTTCCCGCGCCGCCGATAGCCGCGCAGCAGCCGTACGATCTGCCGTTTTCCATTACCCTGAAGCCGCCAATCTTTCTTGCCCGTTGACCTAAACAAAGCGGACTGTAACTGTCAAACGGAAACGCTTCATGCGGAACGGGTACCGCCTCTTTGCCTTTCCACACTATTCCCAAAGCGCGTTTCATTGTCTGATTTTCACTGTTAACCGCCCCGAAAAGCGCGTTATAGCCCGACCTTTCGATTACGTCGGCATATTTTGAATCGCCCGTTATCGCAAGCAATCTTGCGCAAAGTTTCATAAGCGTCACCGTAACGCAGGTTTCCTGCATAACGCCCTCTGTTTGCTCGGTTTGCTTAACCGTAGAATTGTCGAAAAGTTCGTGCGTGCAACCGCAGCAACCTATAACAGTATAGTCGCTTTCAAGAACCATGTCAACGAAATTGATTACGGTTTCGAGGTCGCCTTTATTGCCCTTTACGGTGTAATATTCCAAAAGTCCCTCAAAACAACTCATCATCTCATATGCTTTTGTATGATTGAATTCAAAAGGGAATTTCTCTTTGGTTTTACAAAGGCTTATTATGTCCTGATCCTTAGAAAAGCCCGTGCCGATGATATATTCGGAAAAATCAAGATATCTCTTTTCGCCTGTAAGTTCGTAGAGTTTCACGAACGGTTCTAAAATCGAACAGGAATTCATACCGCCGTAAATGTTGGTCGTGTCGTAAATTTCGACTTTGCCTCTTCCTCTGCCGACCTTTTTTATAATATAATCGGCATGCTTTTTAAGCGCTTTCGTTATTTTTTTAACAAGCCCTTTATTTTTGCATATATCGATATAGTAAAGAAAGCCGAGCATGGCGTATTTACGCGACCACATATCCCACGCCTTGAACTCGTATTGCAAATCATAGGTGGAAAATCTGCCGTTTTTCTCCTCGGTGGTAAGCATATCTTTTATGCTTTCGGTTATTTCGGCGTAAAGTTTTGCGTTTCCCGTAGCCTTATATGTAAGACAAGCCGCGCGCATAAGTTTACCCCAGAATTCGCCCCGCCAGCCGCCGTCTTCGCCGTCGGGCTTAGTTCTGAACTGATTGACCGTGAGTTTCCATAAATCCTTATCCGAAAACTGCTTGTCTATGGTGTATTTAATCATTTCGCCGGGATATCCCTTGGTTAACGTTTGCCCCGCCGCGGGGAATTTCATAATTTTTTCCATATTCGTTACTTCTCTATATTAAGGTTATTTACTTTAAGTCTATAAGCATATCTCTCTTTTTCGAGTTCGCTTGCGGGATTCAAAAACGCCAACGCGCCGTTTCCTCTGCCGCGTTTATCGCTGCCCGATAAAACAAGTTTATATGTAAGCCTTGCCTTGTTGCTTTCGGAAAGATCGCCGTCGGTAAACTCGCCGCTTTTCGATTTTCCTATAAACGTATATTTCGTCTCGCTGTTTTCCGCGCGGAAAATATCGTATTCGTTTCCGTCGTTTTTCCACTCGAGTTTAACGCCGTTTTTTTGCCATTTTGCAACAAAATCTCGCGCTATAGGTCGATTATCACGCTTTTTAAAACCTGATAGACAATATTTTTCGCCCGCCGTCGTATTGAATATCACCTTGCCGTCGGCGTGTTTTACGGGTATCTCACAACCGTTATTACAGACGGATATTCCGTCCGTTTCGCCGCCGTAATAAAGAGTTATCTGTTCGCCTTTAAACGAGATAATCTCGCAGTTTTCTATAATTCCGTTTTTATAATCGAGCGAAACCTCGAAATTTCCTCTCGCTTTCAAGCCTTTGAAACTTATGTTTTGCCATTTTTCGGGAATCGACGGAAGAAGCGAAATATATCCGCCGTGGCTTTGCAAAAGCATTTCGGTAATCCCCGCCGTCGCGCCGAAATTACCGTCTATCTGAAAAGGCGGGTGAACGTCCCATAAATTAGGGTGCGTTCTCGTTTTCAGAAGGTTTTGCAATAAAATATATGCGTGATCGCCCTCGCCCGTTCTCGCCCTCGAACAAAGCCTGTGCGCGAGCGCCCAGCCCGTCGATTCGTCGCCGCGATAATCGAGCGTTATTTTCGCCGCGTCTAACGTTGCGGGGGTGTCGCTCGTTATCTGTTCGCCCGGCATAAGCGCGACTAATTGCGACAAATGCCTGTGCTTCGCCTCGCCTATCTCGCCGTAAAAATGCTCCTCGTCGTATTCCTTGATTTGCCCGCTGTAGCCCACCCGTATTGCGTCGAGCGAATTTATATTCTCCTCTTCGTAGCGGGTGATTTCGTCCGAAACCCCGAGAATTTTTGACATTCTGAGGTCGTCCTCGAATACTTCTTTAACCATTTGCTGATCGAAAGAACAGCCGACCGTGTGATAATATTGCTGATATTTATGTTCGTTCACCCATTCGCCCGACAAAATCTGCTCGGGAGAAGCCGAAAAAGAACACAGTTTTCTGCCGTCGTAATCTTTTAAAGTCCTTTTCAGAAACTTCGCCATGCCGTGTACCGCCGGATAGGCGTAATTCTTCAAAAATTCCTCGTCGCGGGTAAAATCGTAAGCGTCGTAAAACATTTTTGCGGTAAGTCCGCCCGTTCCCGGCCCCGAATGACTGTTCGGGTTTTTGCCCTCAATTTCATAGCAAAACGCGCCCGTGCCGATTATCCAGCCGCAGTCGCCGTCCGCGTTTTCGGGGTTGGTTTCCGCAATCCACGCCTTTGCGTTTTTTTCCGCTTCGGAAAGATATGACTTAAAAAAGTCCGCGTAAGCGTCGAACGCTTCGGCAATGTTTGCCGAAAAAGCGTGCCAGTAGTTCATCTGAATGTTGATATTATGCCAGAATCCGCTTCCCCACGGCGATTTATCATGAACCGTCCACACTCCCTGAAGCGAAGCGGGCGGCGTTCCTTTTCTCGACGAGGATATAAGCAGATATCTGCCGTACTGATAGTATATTTCTTCTAAATAAGGCTCGGCGTTCCCCTCTCGGTAAGACTGTAAAAGTTCGTCGGTCGCCCGCCCGTCGTCCGTTCCGCCAAGGTCTAATTCAACCCTGTTCATAAGAGACGAAAAGTCGTCTGTGTGCCGTTTTAAAAGCGTTTCATAGCCGAGTTTTAAGGCATTTTCAAGCCGAGCCGAAACCTTTTCCGTTGGATCGTCCCCAACCGCCTTATGCATTGAAAACGCTTCGGAGCAAAGCCTGTAAGAAGTGTCGAACACAACGTAAATATCCGCGTATAAGGCGTTTATTACGGTGATTTGCCCGTTTTCGCATCTCTTTTTGCCGTCGGTTACGACCGCGACTTTTGCAATATATTTAAGATCTCTCGAAGGGAGAGTTCCGCGCGCGACAAGCTCAAACTTATCGCCTTCCGTGAATACCTCGCCCGTTCTTCCGCCTTCGTCGAGCGGTCTTTCGCCGAGATAGGGTATCACGATTTTTACCCCCAAATCTCTCGGCTTTGCAAATTCCGCGCGGTAAACGAAAACGTTGTCGGGATAACTGAAAAACGCTTTTCTTTTTACCGAGCCGAAATCGGAAAGATATTCGGAATAAGCGATGCCCGTCCTTAAATCGAGACCGCGTTCGTAATCTCTCGCCTTGTCGTTAAAATCGACGTGAAGTTCGAGAAAATTCGACACGCCGCCCAAACGAAAAGTGTTTGCGAAAGCGTTCGTAGTAAACTGAACGCGCTCTTCGTCGTATCCTCCGAAAACGCTCGCGCCGCTATAGCCGTTACCTATCGGCAAAGAATATTTTTCCCAACCCTCGTTGTTTCTTTCGGCGGGAGTTTTATACATTAGTTTTAGTTCTTTCAAATTCTTCTCTTATTTCGGATATTATTTTGCAACGCCGAAATTTCGGGCTTATCCGAATTTCTCGTTTTAATCGATAAGTTCGAA
Source organism: uncultured Eubacteriales bacterium (assembly GCA_900548285.1). Lineage (GTDB taxonomy): Bacteria > Bacillota > Clostridia > Christensenellales > Borkfalkiaceae > UBA10281. Next base: position 5,183 of record URKE01000041.1, read on the forward strand.
ATCGGCTTTCAAACAATCGCGGGAATTTCCGCCGACAAATAATTCGAATTTGCCCGTTTCTGCCGCAAACTCTCCGCCGTCGGTGTAAAATTTCAACGTTTCTTCCGTAATTTCAAAAGTTATAAGCTTTTTCTCGCCCGCTTTTAAGAAAACTCTTTCGTAGCCTTTCAGTTCCTTAACGGGGCGAACGACGGAAGCGAACAAATCGCGCAGATACCATTGAACGGTTTCGTATCCGCCGAATTTTCCAACGTTTTTCAACTTCACGCTCGCCGTGATTTTTCCGCCGCGATTAAGTTTTTTTGCCGACAACTTTAAGTCCGAATACTCGAATTTCGTGTACGAAAGTCCGTAACCGAAAGGATAAAGCGGAGAATTATATTCGTCATCATAACCTGAGCGGAATCTTTCGTCACTATAAAAAGACGGAATGTCTTTCCGTTTCGGTCTTGCCGTCGAAAAATGATTGTAATAAATCGGACACTGCCCCACAGAGCGCGGAAAACTCATAACCGTTTTTCCGCAAGGGTTGGCTTTACCGTATATGAGATTTGCAATAGCGTTTCCGCCTTCGGTGCCCGGTTGCCAGACGTACAAAATCGCGTCGGCAAGCTTCTCGACGTCGCTGAGCGCAAGCGGTCTGCCGCCGAACACGACGAGCGCAAGCGGCTTGTTCAATTTATGAAGGCGGGCGATGAACTTACGCTGAATTCCGGGGATACGGATATCCGTGCGCGAATGAGCTTCGCCCGAATTCAGCATATGCTCGCCGACGCACGCCACTATAAAATCTGCGTCTTTGCACACCTTTTCCGCCTCTTCAAACCCGCTTTCGTCAATATCGAACAACTTCCATGAGCAACCGCGCGCGCACGGTACAGCGTGTTTTAAAAGTTTTTCAACGCCTTCTTTAACGCTTACGGTATCTTCCATACGTGCTTTTTTCGACCAGTTGCCTATAATTTCGCGCTCCTCGACAAAAGGACCTACAAACGCAACTTTCGCGTTTTCCCTTAAGGGAAGTATTCCGTTGTTTTTCAACAAAACGCAACTCTCTTCCGCTGCTTTTCTCGCCAAATCTCTCGTACTTTGCGAAAGCGTAATTTCGTCTCTTTTCTTAGTGTCGGTGTATCTGTCGGGATTTTCGTACATACCGAGTTTATTTTTCAGTTCAAGAACACGCAAAACCGACTCGTCGAGTTTTTCTTCGGATACAACGCCCTCCCGAACGAGTTTCGGCAAAAGCCCCGCATAAACGGACGAACCCATTTCGATATCGAGTCCGCTTTCTATCGAAACGCGCGCGCAGTCCTCGCCGGTAGCGCAATAACCGTGTTCATAAAGCTCCTCAACCGAGCTATAATCGGAAATAACAACGCCGTCGAAGCCCCATTCTTTACGAAGCATATCGACCATAATGTCCTTATGCCCCAAAATCGGCTTGCCGTTTAAGAGGTTAAACGAACTCATAAACATTTCGGGGTTCTCTTTAAGGCACTCCCTATACGGGCGCAAATAGTATTCGCGCAGATTCCGGTCGGAAATATCGGTCGTATTATATTCTTTCCCCGCCTCGGCGGCTCCGTAACCTGCAAAGTGCTTCACGCAACAGGCAATTCCGCCCTTGTGATAACCACGGATCGTCGCTTTGCCGACTTCTCCGCCCCAATACGGATCTTCGCCGCCGCTTTCCATAACTCTGCCCCAACGCGCGTCGCGGACTAAATCTACCATAGGCGAAAAGGTAACGTCTATACCGTCGTATTTCGCTTCGGTTGCGGCAAGCTCCGCACAATCCGCGATAAGCGAGGTGTCGAAACTGCAAGACAGAGCGACAGGCACGGGATAAACCGTTCTGTAACCGTGGATTACGTCTAACATTATCGGAAGAGGATCGTCTATCCCCTTTTCCTTGCGCTTTTTACGGATAGATTGAACCGCTTCGGCGTTCGGGGCATTTAAAATCGTACCGATACGCCACAACGACTCGCGTTCTACACTGCCTAAATGGCTGAAGCCCGTCACGATCTTTTCCTGATTGTCGTCCAGCTCATATGAGGGGAACTGCGTTAATTGCAACGCTTTTTCTTCCAAACTCATTTCCGATATTATTTTTTTCAGTTCTTTGCGGTTTTTACTCATATTGCTAAATTTTTCTCTTATTTCAGGTATTCTTTTGCCGCGCGCCAGAATTCAGGGCTTTCCACAGGCGCGTCGTCAAGTTCCCAGAACTGAGTCATCGTCCTCTCTTTTACGGGCGCTTTCGCACATTCGGACATATACGCCTTCAATTCTTCAAACGTCATGCCGCTCTGCGGGTTAAAATCTTCGCTTTTTATATAGTTCTTTATAAATTCCGACATCGCGACAGCCGACGGTTCGCCATCGTCAAGTCCCGTAAGATTAAGTCCGCACACAAGCAGACTGCCCTTGCCGACTTTTAATTCAAACAAATACGCAAAATCTCTGAGCGTTCTGTCGGGCATAAGTTCGGGCAGATTGTAAGCGTCTTTATACGCGTCGAAACGGTCTCTCGAACTTTTATCGATCCCCGAAATAAGCTTTTTCGCCTTGACGGGGAAATCGTCGAGATTGATTTTGTCGCAATCTTCGCTTATCTCGCCGAAATTGAAATCGTAATATTCTTCGCACGGAAACCCGTATTTACCGAGCAAGTTTTTATCGTTTATGCCGCCGAAATTCGTCCCTCTGTCCCATATAACGGGTTTGAAGCGATTCCAACTCGCCTTAAACGCGTATTTCGGGTTTTTCATATCGACATTACTGCGATGTCTTGTCCATTCCGAGCGATAAACAAGGCAGACTTTTTTGCCTTGTTCAAGCAAATCGAACGCCTTTTCGATATCGTCGGTTATTGCCTCGTGTCCGTTATAGTAAGAAACAAATTCTTTGTAAGTTTCCTTTTTCGCCGGTCTGTCGTATATCCACAAAGTCCATTCGTTTTCGGAATAAACTCCGCTTTTTGTTCCGAGCCTTAATTTCAAAGCGTAAACACCCGATTCCTTCGGCAATGTTATTCTCGCTTTGCATAATCTGTACGAACCTTTTCTCGATATATCCACATTCATCATAGAACAATCGACGTAAGTTTTACCGTCCTTTTCGACGGTTAAAGTAAAGTTCGCCCTCTTTTCCGCATCCTCGCCGAGGTTTGAAAAATATACGGGAACGGTTATTTTATCAGAACAGAAATAATTTCTCGTTTTTAAGTCCGCAACGAGAACTCTGTCGCCGTTGAATTTAAGAAAATCTTCAGGCTTTACGCACGTTTCGTCGTCGAAACAATCGACAACGCCGTTGGAGTTTTCGTATGCGTCGGTGTCGGCGAACTGCAAAAAATGAAAACCGCTTAAAAGCGCGCTTTTTCTCATCTCTTCATAAGCCGTTTTCCAGCAGACAAACTGAAAATGCTTGCTTGCCTTAAACATTTCGGCAAAAGAGTTCTTATACCCTTTTTCTTCGATAAGTTTAATCTCTTCGTCGATCCACCACGGCTCTATCGCGCCGCTTTTTAAAAACTTCTCTTTAAGCGAATAAAAATCTCTTAAAGCCGTGTAATGGCACACCTCGTGCGCGATAAGCGGAACGTTGAAATATAAATCTCTTACGATTTCGCAATTTTCCGCTTCGACCTGCATCGGCTCGTTTTCGTCTACGTTAGCCGCAAGAAGGTTCTCGGTGTCGTCGTACATGCCCGCGTGCCTGCCGAAAGGGAAATAATAACTTAAATGCTGAACGTCCATATCCACGTTCGGGCGGTTGTTTTTACCCCAGGCGCAGGTGTCGAGGAAAAGCCTCGTTCCGTCGAGTTCTTCGATTTTCTCTTTGATTTTGCGAATATCGTCTGAACTCGCGCGTTTTATCTCGTTTCCGATACAATAGACGGCAAAAGAGGGGTGATTGAAGCACTTATCGACGGTTTCTTCTAAAAACTCTTCCGGAACGATCGCGCTGCCCGTCGTAACCATTTCCTCTAAGTTGTTATAAATATCGTGCGGAGGGCGGAGTTCGACGTGAACAAGCATTCCCACCTCGTCCGCAGCCTCGAATAACTCCTCTTCGGGAACGACCGAGTGAAATCTGACGTAATTAAATCCAAACTTTTTTGCTTCTTTAAGGTTTTTCAGATAAAAATCTTTGAGCGAAAGCCCGAGAAGATTTGCGTGGTCGTGAGCCTTTGCGCCGCGGATATAACCTCTTATATAAACGGGCTTGCCGTTTATAGTAATGTTTTTACCGTTCTGCCCAAGCGTTCTGAAGCCGAATTTGCCTTCTTTAACGGAAATTTCGCCGTCAAAGTATTTTATCTCCACCTTGTATCCATACAGATAAGGATTTGACAGCGACCACAAAATCGGCTTTTCTATAAAAAAATCGCCACAAAAATCATCGTCTATATCCCACTCGTAACTAAATTTGTTACAGCGGTTTGACTTGTCAATAATTTCAAACCCGACCGTCTGAATTTCTTTATGAGATTCGACGAACACCTTACCGTGTCCGGCAATGTTCGTCGAATCGATTTTTATTATCTCTTGTTGTTTTTGACTTTTCATTGTTTGTAACGATTATCAGCCAACGTTCCAGCTTCCGATTTTGTCTGTTTTTTTGGAAAGTTCATAAACGCTGTCGTATCTCTCGATTCCGCCGTCCTTGATATCCTCTTTAGCCTTGAATATCCATGCGTACTTCTTTCCTTCATTCGCGCCTTTGCTATAACTTATGGTGCCGAAATACTTGTCTTTATTCGGGTTATCCTCCGCAGCAGTTACATGGCAGTAGGTGTAAATGTGACTGTAACCCGTCGCCTTGAAATCTCCGAGATAACTCTCATCGTTCTTAGCGTATGACACGTATCTGTAACTTCCGTAACGCCAATAGGAACATGCGATAGGCATAAACTTACCCGTTACAACGAAAATGTTTCTGAAACCGCCTTTGAATTTGCTGTCGTTGGATGCCATAGTAGACGTAAGGTCGTAATGGAACAAAGCCGCCATTTCGGATTCAACGCCTACACTCGCATAATCCGGAAGATTTTCCGCCCCGTTGATATTAACGTAAATATCATACATTTCCAGGTTAAAATTACAATACCCCAAAAGAGCGTAGGAATTTTTATAATAATTTACCGTCTCCACGTAAAGGTTACTTAAAACAACCGACCCACCGGAGAGATTGAAAGTTCCTTCACTGCCGGCCAACCCGCAAGATTCCGACTTGTCCGAAAATTCGATAACAAACTTTGTGTTCTTTACAGTGGCTCCGTTATAAAAGCCACCAAAAATGCCTTGTTGTCCGACTTTTGCTTTAAGAGTATGACCTCTTCCGTCGAAAGTTCCGCAGAAATAAGTATCGTTTTGCGAGGCATTAACGTTATATACGCTTTTGCCTTGCGAAGTAAAATCAATCGCTTCGGTTATATCCGAATTAAGAATATAATATCCGTCTTTTTTTAAATTGCCTTTGCCGAGTTGAAGTGTTTCCGCAATATTGTCCTTGTTAAGTTCCACGTCGTAAGCAAATACGTCATCAAAAATAAAACCGCCGACCGAAGTAAGAATAGTCATAGACTCAGTTTCGTCGCCTGCAACAGAAACGCCCTCGATATAATTGAATTCCGTTTTAAGTTCTCTGCCGCCTTGCGATGCGAATAGTATCTTTGCATACTGCGTTCCGAAAATGGTTGCAACGTCAATCGCTTTTGCAGGACAGAAATCAAGCTGACCGGAATAAATTTCCGTCGGACAATAAACTTCTATCGGGATTTCCGTTTCATAAACGTTACCGTCGGTATGAAAATATTTTGCCGTAAGAATTGCATTCCCTATTCCGGTTGCTATTACGCGAGCCTTACCGTCAGCTATCTTTTCAATATCAAAAAGCATATCGTCGTCAGACGAAAAATCACAGGCATACGTCATTCCGTCAATAGTCACGAAAGACGAAATTTCCGCTTCGTTCGGATAAGTTTTTCCCTGCCACTCGGACGCAACGGATATTTCAACCATAGAAGAAGAAACAGTTTCTCCGCCAATACTGATTGAATTATTATATTCCACGTCCTTTTTTACGTTTATTTTTATATCCGTGATAAGTTTATCTGACGAAAAATCAAGCCATTTGCCCGTAAATGTTACAGTAGTTTCACCCGCGGTTTTCGCAATCAGTTTTCCGTTAGAATAATCTGCGATGCTATTATCCGACACCGTAAAGTTAACCTCGCAATCATAATATACTTTGTTAAAAAGCACCTTGATTTCCGGCTCGAATTCATCCCCGATTCTCATATTTAACTCATTATCCGAAATATGCAGAACCTTGAGTTCCGGAAGATAATTTCCCATGGAAACGGTTATCTTACACGACGCGGACGAACTGCCCGCGCGCGCGGTAATACTGCAACTCCCCACACCTACCGTATTAACAGTGCCGTCATCATCGACAACCGCCACCGATTTATCGGAAGAACTCCATTCCACAGAGTTTTGACCACCGTAAAAACATATGATATTTAATTCGTCTCCGAATATCATATCTACCGAAGGAACCGATAACGAAATTTTTTCTTCCGACTGACTCTGTGTGACTGAGGAAGAATCGTCCGGCGATTCATTCTTTTTTTTACAGCTTGCAAAAAGAGCAACCGAAATAATCGACAGAATAACCAAAATAAATATACCAATCTTTTTAATCTTCATTTTTCGCTCTTCCTTTATAAACTGTTGATGAAAGGTTCTATACTCGTGAACTCTTTGATGTATTGAATACCGAGAGTTCTGACGTACGTTTTGAAATTCGTCTTTATTTCCGCAAGTTGACTTTCGGTGAATAAGCCCGTATCGTTAGAAACCGAAACTTTTGCGGGGAAAAGCCATTCCATGTCGATATGCGATTTTAAACTTGCATATTTTGCGGGATCTTTCTTATACATTTCGATTTTCGAATACGCGTCGTCCAAGTGTCTGAACATCGTAACGATATCGCCTTGCTTGACAAATTCCATTGAACCCGAAATACTTCCGTTCATGTTTGCCGACCAGCCCCAGTTGTTATCCTTAAGGCATCTTGCAAACCATAACCTTAAATACTCGAACATCTCTCTCATCGGCTCGGCGGCTTCGGCGTACATAGCGTTGAAATATTCGTCTAAAATGTTTTCCACGCTGAGTTCGCTGTTCCATGCAAGTTTGGAATACATATAAATCGCAAGCACGTTGAAGCCCGTGTCCGCGCCCGTCTGACAACTCTTGATCTGCGGGAAGGTAAGGCTGTAATTGTTGGCCTTTAAATACTTATAGTAACCGGGGTAGAAGCTGTACAAATCCCAAAACGTAAAGAAGTCGTTATAAAATCCGCCATAAGACCACGCCCATGTTCCGGGATACGCCTTACCCCAAAGTCTTATATATTCTTTTTGTTCGATATTTGCGACATCGTCAAACGATACGCCCGTATGCAAGTGGCTTTGAGCGAAGAACGGGGCAACGCTTACGCCGTCGTTAAACTTTAAATCCGCCGCAATATCTATATTGCCGTTCGAGTCTTCTCCGAAAGGAGGTCTCGATGTGTCAAGGTACGCAAAGAACATATATTTAAAGTCTTCTCTACGGTATGCTGCATTTTCTTCGAGTTCCATCCATGCGTCGACCTTCTTACCGACGTCATGCATAAATTTCATGAGCGCAGCGGAGTTTGCGTCGTTGTGTTCGCTCTTCATTCTCATACATTCCGTACATTTACACATCGGAACGTTATCCATTTGTCCTAAAAGAACTGCTTTATACTGCGGATATTCCGCGGCGGGATACCACACAAGCGACTGCTCGATTTTTTCTGCGCAAATCGTCGTCATTATATCGTAAGTGTCTTTTCCGTGCGCCGTATAGCAAAGCTGTCCCGTGCCCGAATAAAACTCAGGATATGTCTCGCCGTATTTTTTATCGGGCAGGAAATATAAACTGTTGTGGTTATTCTTGATTTCTGTCGTTTTCGTATCGCCTATGTGAATGGGCAAAAGAAGATCGCCATAACTGTCGCGGAGTCTTAAACGATAAGAAATCATCTTTCCGTCCGTCGTGTCGGAAGAACCTGCCATATAACCTATCCTCTGACGATATTCTATATCCGAAACGTCGGTTACGTCGTAGTCGAGAAGTTTAAGGTTTGTTACGTTTGTTCTGAGCGTATAACTATCGGTAAAGAAATATTCAAACCCGAAGTTAATCTTCAAAAAATCGTAAACGCCGTTCAGAACACCGATTTCCGCGCCGCCGATGATATATACGGTATTATCTTTCGTAAAAATTTTCGTTCCGTCTTTTTTCAGAGATCTCATATCATCGCTTCTATTCAGACTTTTATAAAGCGACGTGTCTCCGAGCGAGATATAACGATTTTCGGCGTTATGCGTAAGTCCGGTATCCTTTACGAATTTAAGGTCAATGCCCGTCGCTTCCTTGAAAAATCTCGAAAGTTCGCTTTTTGCATAAGATACAGATTGCGTTTCAATCTCCGGCACTACGACTTTATATGAAGTCTTTCCGTCTTTAACCATATATGTCTCAGTCGTTTTATACGAGAATTTATGGTTTTCGTTATATTTTTTTTCAAATTGCTTTAACGCCTCCGTATTTACGGCAAGTTCACCCGAATATTCAACGAATTCGTCATTATTGTCCGACTCGGGTTCAGTTGAATTCCCTCCCTTTTTACAAGATGCGAACACCGTCAGAAGAGACATAATTAAACATAGAAATATAACTATTTTTTTCATAATTCCTCCTTATCCGACGTTAACGTAATAACTCTTGCTTACGCCGTTATACGTCTCGTCTACGACGTAAACGATGATGGTGTATTTACCTGCTTTTGTAATCGTTATATCGGAAGTGGTGACCACAACAAAGTTCTCGTTGGAATCTTTCACAATATAATACACGAGAAGATCTTCGTCCGCCGTAAAGTTATCCGTAGCAGTAAACTTCGGTTTGAAAGTTTCCCCGACTTTTACGTTCACCGTCTTGCCCTCGTTTTCGAGATTAAGTACGGGAGATTCGATATCGACAACCGTAACTATGCGGTACAACAAGCTCGTACCTCTTCCGTTGCCTCTGCCGTCCGTGTAATTATAAATTATTGTGTATTCGCCGTAATCATCGAGAACAAGCCTGATTTCGCTTTCAAAATCCGTAATTCCGCTGAGTTCTCTTCCGTTTACGTCCTTTGCGGGAGCGTCGCCGTAAGCGCCGCTCTTCAGAACGGTTACGGAGAGTTTTTTATAAGACGAAGGCGATAAAACGTCGGCGGCGTAAGGTTTGCCTATTATTATTTCTTGTCCGAGCGAACCTACTTCGTCGGGTAATTTCGCATATACGTAAGGAGCGGCAACGTCGCTGACCTTAGTCGAAGTCGCGCTTACGGTTGTAAGCGACTGATTGCAAATTTCGTTTACCTTAACTTTAAAGCCGCTCGAAACTCCGTCGAATTTCACCGACATAAAGCACAAATCGCCTGCGAATTTGTTTACGGCTTCGATATTCCTCGTCCCGATAAGAAGTATTCCGCCGCCTATCTTTATCGGCACTTTTGCGCCGTTCCAGTCGCTGTCAAGCGAATAACTTTCTCCGCCTATAGTCGCTGCATATCTTCCGTTTCTGCCGCTAATTTCTATTTCGTATTTATTATCCGCGTCGAAATAGTCGGTTAAAGTTATCGTTACGGAAGTTGCGCTTTGCTTTCTTCCATCCGAAGTCAACGGAATTTCAAAACCGAGACCAAACTGAGAGAAAACCAACGGATTTATAAACTCAAAATACGCATCGGAAGAGGATGCCGTCAATACCGGAACCCTATCTTCAATCTTAGCAGACATATTCCCATCGAAATATCTTGCGATTTCGACCGTATTGTCGTCACCATACCCGACGTCGACGATTTTTCTTAAATCGCTTTCGATATATACGTTTTCGTTGTTTACGCAAACCGTCTTGAATTTAATCGTTGAATTACCTGCGACTACAAATTCTTTCGGGTTTATTTCGGCGTATTCTCCGCCGTCATAAGAAACGTAAGTTTTAGTATTGACAACCTCGCTTCCGCTTACCGTATAATTCCACGCTTTGACGTTCAGAAGAGAATACTCCGCGTTTTTAATATAATATCTGTTCGTGTATAACTTGTCGCTTTCGAATTTCGGAAGAGCGTTCGGCACAACGTTTACGTCAGCCGTAATTTCTCCGCCGTAGAATATATCCGAATAAGCATATTTAATCGAATAAGTTCCCACCTCGTCAAATACGTGAATCTGCGAGAAGCTTTTCGCTTCGATTTTTTCGCCTTTCGGCGTTTCGATCGTCACAGCGACATTAAGAATATTCTCGTTGAGCGAAGTGACGTCCACAATATCCGAAAGTTTGTATCTCTCGCCTGCCGAAACGTTCCCGCCGAGCTTACAGACAGCCGTAATTCCGTTTTCAGCATCAACGGCGTAAAGATTGATCGAAAGTTCGCTTCTGTTGCCGTAAACGTCGTAAGCAAAATAATCTATGGTATACACGCCCTTTCTCGCGGGAACGAATTTACCGTTTTTAACGCTTACGTTGCTTGCGTTCGACGTGTTCTTTTCATAAGTGACGACGTAGTCGGCAAGTCCTCTTATGCCGTAATCGTCCTTAACGGTCACTTCGGGAACGACAACTTCCTTTCCGGCCGCTATTTTATACTCTTTCTCGAAATCGTTCGGTTGGAAAATCGGGCTTAAATCGTCGTTATAATAATCAGTCGTCAAAAAGCCTCTGCCCGAAAGATCGCCGAGTTTTGCAATCTGTATGGGGGCTTCGCTTACGCCTACGAGCGACTGAGCGCGAAGAGATAAAAATACGTTTCCGTCGGTAAATCCTTTGAACGTATATTGATAAGCTTTGTCGTTGTTTATTTCCGACACGAGCGCGTTTGACGTTCCGTCTCCCACGCGGACGTAAATTTTAATCTTATTTTTATCCGTCGTATCGAGATAATAACTGAGGTTGGAATAGTTTCCGTTGTCGGGATTGTTCCCGTATACGGTCGTACCTTCCTTGCCTATTTCGAAAGCATCTCTCCCGACTTTGACGTTGCCCTGTTCGTTCTGAACAAGCCCTACCGTTTTGCCGCCGCAAGTTCCCGCAACGATGTTCGTGGAATAATATTTCTCGCCGCGTTTATAGGTTATGTCGAGATATACCGACGGGTCGTAACAGTCGGTAAGTCTTAACGTTATGAAATTGCAAAGCACGGGTTCGGTCTGCATACAGTTGAACGAAATAAGATCTTTAAGATTATTCTCGTAAATATTGAACGGTTTATTGAGCGCGAAAACGTCGCCTTCCGCCAGACCGATTTTAAGACCTTCGGGATTTCCCACCGCAACGAACTGATTGTTAAGCGCGCCGTATTCTATACCGTCATTGCCCGAAGCCAGCTCGAAAACCTTTTTCTTTACGGAAAAAGTCTTAGCCGCGCTATAACGTTTGCCGTTTATCGTTTTTTCGTAAACGATAGAATACTCGCCGCAAACGTCAAGGGTAAGTTTTGCCGAAGAAATGCGATTGCCGTCGGGCAGAATCACATAGAATGAATCTGATTCGTAATTTTCTCCGCCCACCGTCATAGTGGCTTTTTCAGGAACGTTTACGGTGTCTTTATATAAGTATTCGGTTCTTATTCCGCCGACGGAAACCTCAGCCGCGTATACGTTTTTGTTGTTTTCTATTCCGAACAAAAGCGCAGACGCGCACAAAGCGATTATTCCGACAAGTAAAACCGATAAAATTTTCACTTTCTTAATTTTTAGCATTTTTCCTCCTTATTCTTTGATACCGCCGAGCGATATGCTGCCCATCAGCTTATCTTTGAATATAATGAACAATACAAGTACCGGAACGGCAAGGAACATACATGCCGCCGTTTTCATGGGCAACTCTTGAAACATCGTGTTGTCCGTTGCCTCTATTACTTTATAAAATACCATATACGCAAACGTGGGATAAGACGGAAGGTACAGATATAAGGTCTGATAGTCGTTCCACAGGTTTACGAACTGAATGAGAAATACCGTGAGAATCATTTTCTGCGCGAGCGGGAAATAGATTCTGAAAGTTATCGTAAACTCCGACGCTCCGTCTATCGAAGCCGCATCTCTGTAAACATTGGAAAGACCTTTAAAGAACGCATAATACACAAGGTAATATGTGCCGGATCCCGTCATCTTCTGTATATAATTGCCAAGCATGTTGTCATACAGACCGCTGTTTCTCAAAAACGTAAGTTCGGTAGGATATCTCCCCACGACAGGTATACACATTATTACGATATTTATCAAGTGTAACGCTTTACACCATACGTAATCGTATTTTGCCGTTATGTAAGCAGTAAGAGCCGGCATAAAACACATTATAGTTGCGCCGCCGACCGTGTAAAGAATAGTGTTGATCAGAATATCGATAAACGTAGCGTTATTAGACCCGTTTGCCGAACCGCCGAACCATACTTTCTGATAGTGCGCAATCGCCTCCGTTCTGCCGTTCGCATAAAAAGAGGTCGTCTTTTTGTAGGTAAAAAGTTCTATTACCTGTTTGTAATTGAATAACTGAAAGAACTCTCTGCGGCTGTGAT
>URKE01000042.1 GCA_900548285.1 uncultured Eubacteriales bacterium
TTGTTTAAAAAACGCCGCCGCCCCTTTCCATTATCTCGCAAAACCCCGTCTATAAGTCGATTAATCGCTCGTTTTTATAAACGTTGCGCCCGTCGAACCGCCTTTCCGGCAAAAAAATCAACGACGGCAGACATAATGTCAAAAGTTTTTATTCGCTTTTGTTTGCTTTTTATTTAAAAATATAGTAGAATAAATATAATGTGTAATTATAACCTTAACGGTCGTCGACTTTCAAAGCGGCCGAACGGGAATACTTACGCAAAAAAATCGGATCACTCCTAACGTCGAAACGGGAATTTATGGAAAAGACGATATCGGAATATAAAAATAAAATAGAGGAATTCGCGACAAAACCGGCATTCGTTTTTATCGTCTGCGCGGCGGCGTTCTTTTTTCACGCTTTCGCTCTCGATCTCGTCGGACTAATTCTCTTCGCCCTTACGGGAGGAGCGTTCCTCATCGCTTTTAAGGACGTTCGCCCCTCGCTCACGGTGATTTTTTTCGCCATTTTCGTGGTTTCCACCCAGAACAGCACGTGGCCGAAGGGCGTTTCGGATTTTTATTTCAGAACGTCCACGATAATTACGCTCGTTATATGCGGCGCGATTCTCATTGCGTGCATGGTTTTCAGATGCGTGAAACATAAGGAAAATTACCGCGGCGCGAAATCGATTCTGCCGCTCGCGGCGTTGTCGCTTTCGATGATTTTATCGGGCGCGATACCAGCCGGAAGCAACCGGTACGGCGAAAGCCTTTTGTTCGGACTGATCGGCGTGGCTTCATATTTGGGGTTGTATCTGCTTCTTACCGGAATCGTGGACGGATTCGACGGTCTTTTCGATTACGCGATGACGTTGTTTTCGGGCGTCGCGCTGATAATTTCGCTCGAAGTGGTTTACGTGTACGTTCTTAATTTGCTTCCGCCGTTTGAATTTTTACCCGAAAACTGGCGGCGTTGCATGCGCTCGGGCGACTTTTTCGATTCGATAGGACGCTGGAAAACATATATCGTCACCGGTTGCGGCATGAGCAATCAATCGGGCGCGATGATCGCTTTTCTGCTCCCGGCGGTGTTTTATAAAATTTCAAACACGAAAAATTATTTCGGTTACGAACTGCTCGCTTTGTTCGCCGCAGTTTCGATAATGCTCACCCTTTCGAGAACGGCTATAGTCGTCGGCGGAACGCTTTTCATCGTTCTTTCAATAGTAACCGCCATAAAATTGCAAAAGAAAACGTTGTTTTTATCCGTTCTCGGCGCGTTCGTCGGGGCGGGCGCGATATTATTCGTTATCCTTCTGCTAAACGGGAAATCGGCGTTGCTCGATTATCTTCTCCCGAGCAAAGGTCCGGGGCTGAACGGAAGATGGACGATCTGGAAAGACGCGGTAAACTATTTTACGGAAAGACCGATTTTCGGCGTAGGGTTCGCTTATCCTTATCACAACGATTCGACCGCGTCCAACATTTTCGGCGCGCTTTTCCACAACTTTATTTTTCAGGCGTTAGGCTCGGGCGGAATTTTCGGAATCGCCGCCGCTCTTTACGCCGTCGTCGACGTTTGCCGAAGAACGATTAAAGAAAAATACGTCGGTAAATTTTACATACTGTGTTTTATCGGGGCTTTCGCAACGATTTGTATGTTCGATATTTTATACTTCGTACCTTATTATATTTTGTTCCTTATATTCGTTATAGTTCTTGCGGAAAAGGGAATAAATCAGGCAAAGAAAACTTCCGGACAGGAGGACGCGAAAAAATGAGCGATCGTAAACCGAGAGTCGTATTCCCGTTCGTAGAAGCGGGATTCGGACACATTATGGCTGAAAAATCCATAGCGGACGCTTTTGAGAAAAAATACGGAAAGTACTGCGAAGTCATTCGTTCCGATTTCTTCAAGGAAACGGGCAGCGAGGCTATGGCGAAGTTTGAAAAAAGGCTTTGCAACGAGGTCCGCCTTTATAACAAATGCAATTTTTACGGCTATCTCAATATCGCCTGCATGAACCTTTTCGGCAGCAGGATTGCGAGTTGGTTCGTCATGTCCAAACTCTATAAAGATCTGTTTAAGGACTCTATGGCGCACATGCGCGAACTTCGCCCCGACTGCGTGGTTTCCACTCACTGGGCGACGAATTATTACGCCGAGCGGCTCGACAGAAAACCGCTCACCGTTATGTACGGTCCGGACGCGCACTTAAACGCGATGTTCCGCTACCCGTGCGATCTCGCCACGATTTCGATAAAAGAGGGTTACGACCGCGCGCTTAAAAAATTTCCGCGCAGGTTCAACGAGGACAATCTGAAACTCGTACCCACGGCGATAAGAGAGGAGGCGTTTCACGTCGAACGCGACAAACAAAAACTCCGCGAAAAGTTGGGGCTTGACGATCGTTTTACCGTTCTTTTGATGGAAGGCGGCTACGGAATAGGCTTAACCGAGAAGATCAGCGAGCTTATCGTGGAAAAAGATCTGCCGATAAATCTCGTGGCGATCTGCGGCAAGAACCCCGAACTGAAAAAACGGCTCGACGCGCTTCAAACCAAAGGACATACCGCGTTTTATCCGTTCGAGTTCTGCGAGAATATTCTTGAATATATCGCCGCGTCCGACCTCTATCTCGGCAAAAGCGGCAGCGGCCTACTCGAGCCTGCGTTTTTCCACGTTCCGATCGTGGTAACGCACTCCGCGAACACGATAGAAAAATTGATCGCCGAGCATTACGTTTCCCGCGTCGGCGACGCGATGAGAATTTTCGACGCGGAGAATTGCGTTAAATTCATCGAGGAAGCGCTCGGCGGCTCGGAAAAATACGAGAAGTTGAAAAATTCGGTCGAAAATCTGCAACCGTTCGGCGGCGAAGGGATTGCCGACGCGATTTTCGAAAAACTAAACAGAAAATACGACCTTTTAGCCGAATAATCGGGTAGCCAAACGGCAAAACAACCGATTAATCGACTTATAGACGGGGTTTTACTCGCCGATCAAGGCGGAAACGAGGTAACTTATGACAAACAACAACAAACCGCTTGTGGCGATCGTCGGCAGACCGAACGTCGGAAAATCGACGTTCTTCAACAAGGTAACCGGTCAGAAATTATCCATTGTGGAGGACACGCCGGGCGTCACGCGCGACAGACTTTACGCCGACGCGGAATGGTGCGGCAAAACGTTCACGCTCATCGACACGGGCGGAATAGAAATCAAATCGCAGGACGAAATGTGGACGCACATCAAAAAACAGGCGACGATAGCCATCGAAACGGCGGACGTCGTGATTTTCTTCTGCGACGCGAAAACGGGGCTTACCGCCGCGGATTACGACGTTGCGGATATCCTGCGCAAATCGGGCAAGCCGATCGTTCTCGCGGTGAACAAACTCGACAATTACAAGGTCGAAGTCCTTTTCGACTTTTACGAATTAGGTCTGGGGCAGCCGATAGGGATTTCCGCCGAGCAGTCCAAAGGTCTGGGCGATCTTTTGGACGAAGTATGCTCTTATTTCAAACCCGTGGAAGAAAACGATGACGGCGACAGACTTAAAATCGCGATCGTCGGCAAGCCGAACGCGGGCAAATCGAGGCTCACGAACGCGCTTTTAGGCTATGACAGAACTATCGTTTCGGACATCGCCGGCACGACGAGGGACGCCATAGACACACCGCTCGAAGTGGACGGAAAGAAATACACGCTCATCGACACGGCGGGAATCAGAAGAAAACGCTCCGTGAACGAGGACCTCGAATATTACAGCGTTTTAAGATCTTTCGCCGCGATCCGCCGCGCGGACGTCTGCCTTATCGTCATCGACGCGTCGGAAGGACTTACCGAGCAGGACGTTAAAATCGCGGGATACGTCCACGAACAGGGCAAGCCGTCGGTCATCGTTATGAACAAGTGGGACAAGGTTGAGAAGGACACCCACACGATTAACGAATTCGAGAACAAACTCAAATGCGACCTCGCGTTTATGGACTACTACAAGTCGGTTTACATCTCCGCGAAAAACGGTCAGAGAACGAACAAAATTTTCGGGCTTTGCGAAGAGGTTTATGCAAACGCGAACAAACGCATAACCACCGGCACGCTAAACGACGTTGTTTCGGATGCGGTGCGCGCCAACGAACCGCCGACGAAAAACGGCAGAAGATTCAAAATTTATTACTGCGTTCAGGACGGCGTTTGCCCGCCGACGTTCATTCTTTTCGTGAATTCTTCAGATCTTATGCACTTCTCTTACAAGAGGTATATAGAGAACACGATAAGGAAGTCGTTCGGCTTCGAAGGCACGCCTATCCGCATTTTCGTTCACGAAAAACAGGACGACAACGCCTGAAACGCTATGCCTGACAAGATTAAAACGATCATCGTCAGGCATCAGATATAACTACAACGATTATTTTAAAGCGGGCGGCAGACCTTTCGGTCTGCCGCCCGCTTTAATAATAAAAATATTTGCTTTGAATTTGCTTTGAGTTTGATTTAAATAAACTGCAGAATATCGACGAGGATAGCGAAACCGAGAATGAGAATCAACCCGACGCCGTGGATAATTCCCTCGACCTTTCTGCTGACCGGCTTTTTCCTTATCCATTCGATAACACAGAAAACCACGCGCGCGCCGTCCAGCGCGGGGATTGGCAAAAGATTGAAAACCGCAAGGTTCACGCCGATGAACGCCATAATCTCCAGCGCGTATTTTAAGCCGTAACTTAAAACTTCGGACGTGGTTTTTATCGTCGTGATCGTTCCGCCGACGGCGTTTATGCCGAGTTTGCCCGTGAGCAGTTGCCCGAGCGTTCTTAAAACCGTGCCGCCGATTTTGAACGAATAGCCGAACGAGTGACCTATCGTTTTGAAGAACCCGAGTTTTATATCCGTCGATTCGAGATAATAACTTCTGCCTGCTTCTTCAACGCCGAAAAACCCCGCAACCCCGGCGCCCGTTTTCTCCGTTTCGTTCCAACTTTCGGGGAAGGCGTAAACGTATTTTTCGTTCTTTGCCGTCCAGAGCCACACCGTGTCGCCTGCGGTTTTGTTCTTTAAAACATGCGCCGCGTCGTCGAACGTATAAACGAACGTCGCCTGTTCGTAAGGCGCGTTCTCTTCGCCTATCTTTATAAGAAAGTCGCCCGTTCTGAAAGGCGTTTCCGCGCCGTCCGCAGTTTTGAGTCGCATTGCATACCCCACGCCGAGCGCATCGTATACCTTGGTCACTTCGGTGAGATTTTTACATTCCACGTCCGCGCGGAGAATAATTTCTCTTTTTTGAATTTCGTTCTTATTTTCGCCGGAGGCGAGTTCCACGGTAATCGCGTCGCCTTTCTTCGCGTGGTTAAGCGAGGTTATCAGATCGACCGTCATATAAACATTCGTTTTTTTGCCGTTACGGGTTATCGAGATTATGAATTCACCGTTGTTAATCGACTTATCGGCGGGGATTTGCGTTTCGATTGCCGAACCGTAGATACCTGCGTCGTCACGCGTATACTTAACGCCGAGCGTCGTCTGCCCGTAAGCGAACATAGACGAGATTATGATAATCAGCGCGAGAATATAGTTCATCGTCGCGCCCGCGATAAGCACGAGAATTCTCTGCCACGGCTTCTTGTTGTTGAAAGCGTTCGGATCGTCCTTGTCGTCGTCCTCGCCCTCGAACGCGCAAAAGCCGCCGAAAGGGAAAAGCCTTATGGAAAACTGTTCGCCGCTTTTCAGTTTACGTTTGAAAATCACGGGGCCCATTCCTATGGCGAACTCGTTGATTCTGAACTTGAAAATCTTGCCGACGACGTAATGCCCGAGTTCGTGTACGGTTATCATTACCATAAGAATGAGAACGGCGAGCAGAACGTAACCTACCGTCTGCATCGCGCCGGCAAAACCGCTTGCTTTTAAAAGATTAGTCAACAATTATAAACTCTCCGCTTTTTCATACGCCGCCCTTCTTGCCTGCGCATCCGTTTCCACAAGCGAACGGTAAGTCATCTCGCCGTTTTTCGCCCTGTCCGTCGCGTAAGATATCAGTTCGGGTATGTCATAAAATTTTATTTTATCTCTGAGATAGAGGTCAACCGCCGCTTCGTTCGCGGCGTTCATCGCGCAAGGGTATAACCCTCCCTTTTTAAACGCGTTCAGCGCGAGCGAGAAACAGGGAAATCTGTCGTTATCTATCTCGCCGAAATGAAGCGTTTTGCCCGCGAGCGACAAAAACGGAACGCCCGTTTCGTATCTCTTCGGGTAAGTGAGCGCAAGTTGAATGGGAATTTCCATCGAAGGATAGCCGAGTTGCGCCATTATCGCGCCGTCGCAAAACTCCACCATGGAATGGATTATGCTTTCCGGGTGAACGATCGCCTCGACTTTTTCGAGCGGCGCGTTATAAAGCCTGCACGCCTCGATGACTTCCAACCCCTTGTTCAAAAGAGTGGCGCAGTCTACGGTGATTTTTTCACCCATATTCCAGTTCGGGTGGCGAAGCGCGTCGGCCGCGGTCATTTTCTCTATTTTTTCTTTCGGCAAATCGCGGAACGCGCCGCCGCTCGCCGTTATTATCAGTTTTTTAAACTCCGCGTCCGGATTAAAGCCGAGGCACTGAAAAATCGCAGAATGTTCGCTGTCCACGGGTATGATTTTAACGCCCTTTTCCTTCGCGAGCCGCATTACGATTTCTCCGCCGGCAACGAGAGTTTCCTTGTTGGCGAGAGCGACGTTTTTGCCCATGGAAATCGCTTCGAGAACGGGCGCAAGCCCCGCAAATCCCGAAACGGCGACGAACACGATATCCGCTTTTTCGCTCACGGCGTGCAAAGCGGCGTTTTCGCCCGTGTAAAGAACCGCGCCTTTCGGCAACTCCTTTATTTCGCAAGCCTTTTCCGGATCGGCGAGAGCAATAATCCCGGGACGCAAAAGATTGGCCTGCTCCTCGAGAAGTTTCGCGTTTCCGCCCGCGGCAAGGGATATTATTCTGAATTTGTCCTTGTGGCGAAGCGCGACGTTCACGACCTGTCTGCCGATAGAACCCGTACTGCCTATAAGCGAAATATTAATCATAAACGCAATATTCCTTTTTCTTTGCCGCAACGGCGAACCGCGCGGCTACGGATTAAATTCGTTACCACTAAAAAAGGCTTGTCGTCGGCGTCGGCTGCTCGCCACTTGCAAACGGCAAACCCGTGTTTTATTATTTGTATTATTTTATTCCTTAAGTCCGCGACTTATGCTCGGAAATTCCGTTCGGCCCGATTAAACGCCGAGAATTCCGCCGTTGATAATCGGAATAAGAATGGTGAACACGAACGCCACGACCGGCGCGGTGAACGTTAAGCCGTCGATTCGGTCGCTCATTCCGCCGTGACCGGGAAGCAGTTTGCCCATATCCTTGATGCCGAGTTTTCTCTTGATTACGCTTTCCACCAAATCGCCGAAAGCCGTAAGCACGGCGCACGCTATACCCGAAAGGGCGAAAAGAATCGCTTCGAGCCAGATTGCGCCTGAACCGAAAATCAAGCCTTTTTCGGTGAAAATGAAGTAAACGAGAAGGCTCGCTATCATTCCGCCGACAAGCCCGCCGATAAATCCGCTTATCGTTTTGTTCGGACTGATTTCGGGGCATAATTTTTTGCCTTTCATCGCGCTGCCGACAAAATAAGCGAACGTATCCGCGCAGGGCGTTATCGCAAACGCCATCAGAAGCGGCTCGGGGGTGCTGTATCTGTTGATAACGAGAAGGGAAATGAGAATGGTCGCCGGGTAAATCATTACGAACAAACTTATTCCTATGCTTTCGAGCGTTACGTTTTCATATTCGAAAACGAGCAGCGAAAGAAGAAGCAGAAACAAAAACATCATCGCGCCGAACGCCCAGCCCAGCCCTTTAAGGCAGTATGCAATGTAAACGGCAAAAGGATAGATGAAAATAATCGCTTTTTGCTTTTTCAGAAGTCTGCCCGAAAAAGCCCTTTCGTATTCGTAAGTGGAGATAACCGCCATTACGAGAATGAAAAAGTCGAACATAAGGTCACCGACGGTTATAGGCTTAAGAAAAACCCCGACGAGAACCTCCGACGTCAGAAAATATTTACACAGAAAGAAACCGACCGTTATGATAACGATGCCGATTCCGGTAATTATCCTTTTTAACATATTGTCAATCCTTCAGCCGCTATTTACAATTAACGACTAAAACCCAGATGCTTTTATAAAAAAATTACACGCCGCCGAATCTTCTCTTTCTGTGAGAATACCATTCGAAAGCCTTGTCGAGTTCCTCTTTATGGAAATCGGGCCACAAAACGTCGGTAAAATAAAATTCCGCGTAAGCGCACTGCCACAAAAAGAAATTACTGAGCCGCATTTCGCCGCTCGTTCTGATAACGAGGTCGATATCGGGCAGCCCCGCAGTGTAAAGCCCGGCGGAAATATCTTCTTCCGTAATTTCCGTCCTGCCGCTCCCGAGCGCGACGTTAACCGCCCGCGTTATCTCCGCGCGCGAACCGTAATTAAGGGCGACGTTTAAAACTTTACCCTTAAACTTCCCGGATTTTTGAACGGCGTTTGAACATTTTTTTCGTAAACTTTCCGGAAGAGACGAAATATCGCCCGAAATTATGAGTTTTATCTCGTTCTTTATGAGTTTCGCGAGTTTTTTATCGATAAGAATACCCAAAAGACCGAAAATGGCGTCTACTTCCTCTTTCGGTCTTACCCAGTTTTCCGTGGAAAAAGCGTAAAGGCTCACTGCGTCCGCGCCCCTTTCGAAGCACGCCGTGACAACTTCGTCGATAACGTCCGCGCCTTTTTTATGCCCGTAACTTCTCGGCTTGCCTCTCTGTTTCGCCCATCTGCCGTTTCCGTCCATTATTATCCCAACGTGACGGGGAACGATTTTTTGTTCTTCCATCAAACGGTGAGAAGTTCCTTCTCTTTTTCGGCGGCTGCCTTTTCGATCGTTTCGATGGCTTTCGCAACCTTCTTTTCGACCTTCGCTTCGTAATCGGCGTATTCGTCGTCGGTCATTTCTTTCGCTTTGTTCATCTTTTTAAAAGCGTCGAGCGCGTCGCGGCGAACGTTTCTCACTGCGACTTTCGCGTCCTCCGCCATCTTTTTGACCTGTTTTACGATTTCCTTTCTTCTCTCTTCGGTGAGAGTGGGGAAAACGAGCCTGATGACGTTGCCGTCGTTGGTGGGGTTGATGCCTATATCCGAAACCTGTATTGCTTTTTCGATGATTTTAAGAAGGCTCTTATCCCACGGAGTGATCACGAGGCACTGTCCGTCGGTTACGGCAATGTTGCCGACCTGATTTATCGGCGAGGGCGTTCCGTAATAATCGACCTTGATTTTATCGAGGACGTGCGGGTTCGCTCTGCCGGCTCTCACCTGCGTAAGGTCGGACATGAACACGTCTGCCGATTTTTCGAGTTTTTCCTCCGCCTCCATCATTATCATTTCAACTTTTTCGATGTCTAATGCCATTTTTGTTCTCCCTTGATTTTCTGAAGTTTTCGTCCGCAGTTTTCCGCGAAAAAAATCTTTCAACTATATTATACGACAAACGGCGATTATTTTCAACGTTTTTTCAAAACACTCGCCATTTTTTGTCAAATTTTCAATAAATAATCGTGCCTTCCTTATCCCCGGCGACGGCTTTGACTATCGAATTTTTGTCCGAAAGCCCGAACGCGTGAACTTTAAGCCCGTTTTCCTTGCACATAACGACAGCCGAAGTGTCCATAGCCCTGAGCCCTCTCGCAACGTATTCGTCGTAAGTGAGTCCGTCGAATTTCTTTGCGTTCGGGTTTGTTTTAGGATCACTGTCATAAATTCCGTCGATATTTTTAGCGAGAAGAAGAGCGTCCGCGCCTATTTCCGCCGCTTTGAGCGCCGCGCCCGTATCGGTTGAGAAGAACGGATTGCCCGTACCTCCGCCGAACACGACGATTTTGTCCTCTTTGAGATATCTGTCGGCAACCTTGTGGTTGAATTTTTCGCCTACGCCCGAAATTTCTATCGACGTAAGCACTCTCGCGTCCGCGCCGGCGCCTATAAGAGCCTCCGAAACGGCAAGCGCGTTGATAACTGTGGCAAGCATACCCATCTGATCCGCGGTAACTCTGTCCATATTCATGCCTTGTCTGCCGCGCCAGATATTTCCGCCGCCGACGACTATGCCGACTTCCACGCCGAGTTTCGCAACTTCGAGTATCTGTTCGGCAACGCTTTTAAGCGATTCGGGATCGAACCCGTGGCCCGCCGCGCCCGATAACGCTTCGCCGCTGATTTTGAGCAATATTCTTTTATATTTCGCTTTCATAAGATTCTCCTGTTTCCCG
This sequence comes from uncultured Eubacteriales bacterium, assembly GCA_900548285.1. Classification (GTDB taxonomy): domain Bacteria; phylum Bacillota; class Clostridia; order Christensenellales; family Borkfalkiaceae; genus UBA10281. Next base: position 10,333 of record URKE01000042.1, read on the forward strand.
CGTAAATTCCGTTCGGGAATAAATATTCCGCCCGGGCGACTATTCTCTTTTCGGGGCGATTATCCCGCCCGGAGCAAAAAGCCGGTTATAACGGAACGAAAAGTCGATTATAACGGAACGAAAAGCCGATTATAAAAAACGGGACGCGTAAAAAAACGCGCCCCGTACGTTTAAAGGTTAAACGTTTGCGGGCTTAAAGCCCTTCGGGGAAAAATTCCCCTTATTTCTTCATTGCGGCAACCTGAGCCTGAACTTCGTCGGCAAGGTTTTCTTCTTTCTTCTGAAGTCCTTCGCCCATTTCGTAACGAACGAATCTTCTTACGGAAATCTTTTCGCCGATCTGAGCGGTAGCCTCGATGATTACCTGTTCGATGGTCTTGCTCGTATCTTTGACGTATTTCTGATTGAGAAGGCAGTTATCCTCATAGAAAGTTTTGATTCTTCCTTCAACCATTTTGTCAACGATCTTTTCGGGCTTGCCCTCTTCGAGAGCCTGCGCTCTTAAGATGTTCTTCTCTTTTTCGATAACTTCTTCGGGAACTTCTTCCTTGCAGACGTACTGCGGATTAGCCGCGGCGATCTGAAGAGCGATATCGTGAACGAGCGTTCTGAACATTTCTCCGTTGGCAACGAAGTCGGTTTCGCAGTTTACTTCGAGAAGCACGCCGACTCTTCCGCCCATGTGGATATAACTGTCGACGATACCTTCGGCGGCGATTCTGCCAGCCTTTTTAGCGGCTTTGGCGATTCCCTTTTCTCTGAGATAATCTATTGCTTTGTCCATATCGCCGTCGCATTCAACGAGAGCGTTTTTGCAATCCATCATTCCCGCGCCCGTTCTTTCACGGAGCGTCTTTACGTCGTTTGCCGTATAATTAGCCATAAATGATTTTCTCCTTAAAATTATTTTCTCGGTCGCTTTCCGCAACCTGTCCGATCTGTCTTTCGGTTTCGGGTTTTTCGGGCAGGTTAGTTTTCAGCCCGTGCCGCCCGCGCGCAATCAAGCGATCGCGCGATACGCGCTTACGCTTCGACGGGAGTTTCTTCGGCGGGAGCAACTTCTTCCGCTGCCGCTTCTTCAACCGCTTCTTCCTTAGCGACGGGTTCTTCGTCCACGACGTTGCGTCTTACGGCGTCCTCGCCCTGCTTAGCCTCGATTACGGCGTCCGCGATGATAGAAGCGATGAGTTTAACCGCTCTGATAGCGTCGTCGTTACCGGAGATTACGTAATCCACAAGGTCGGGATCGCAGTTCGTATCGGTGATGGCAACGACGGGGATTCCGAGTTTTCTCGCTTCCTTAACGGCGTTGAGTTCGCAGTTGGGATCAACGACGAACATAACTCCGGGAAGGCTCTTCATCTCTCTGATACCGCCGAGATTGTAGAGAAGTTTATCTCTTTCCGCTTTAAGTCCGAGAACTTCCTTTTTGGGAAGAAGGTCGAACTCGCCGGTCTTTTCCATGTTATCGAGTTTGTTGAGTCTGTCGATTCTCGTTCTGATGGTCTTGAAGTTGGTAAGAGTACCGCCGAGCCATCTCGAGTTTACGTAGTACATTCCGCATCTTTCCGCTTCTTCGCGAATGGCTTCCTGAGCCTGTTTCTTCGTTCCGACGAAAAGAACGGTCTTGTCCTGCTTAACCTGATCGACGACGAATTTATAGGCTTCTTCCACAAGGTCGACCGTTATCTGAAGGTCGATAATGTGAATACCGTTTCTTTCGCCGTAGATGTACTTTTTCATCTTGGGGTTCCATCTTCTCGTCTGGTGGCCGAAATGTACGCCGGCTTCGAGAAGTTGCTTCATAGAAGTTACTGCCATAATTGTTTCCTCCGTTATTCCTCCCCGGATCCTTTTTCGTTGCGCCTATGACCGCCCTGACCGATTTGAATTTGGCGGCACGAAGAGCCGCAAAAACCCGAGTGTGAATTTTATAGCCTGTTTATTCTATCATATCCGTTTGAATTTTGCAATCGATTTTACACGGATATCCGACAATATTTATATATTTTTTCGCCGTTCGGTAATGTTTGGCGGAAAATTTATCGCTTTTCTGTCTTTTCGGGACGTTTTTTTGCTTTTCGCGATCAGCCGAGTTTATGCTTTTTCGCGGTTATGCAGATCACGACCGCAACGGTTATTACCGCCGCGCCCGCGAGGAGCGCGCCGACCGCAACGAGAACCGTTTTAAGCGCGGGGTTATCGCCGTCGGGAGTGAGAACGCACGCTTTCTCGATAATTTTTCCGTTCTCTTCGTAAACGACGTAAACGTAATTTTTTTCGCCCGTAATCCTTGCCCGCATAAAAGCCGCGGGCGTGACCGACGGCTTGCCGAATTTGCCGTTCGCGATATCGTCGGGCGTGTGAGAAGAAAGCGGTTTATCTCTTTCCAGAACATAGACGTTTCTGCCGTCGAGCGGCGCTTTGAAAAACGCGTAAATACCCGTTTCGTCTTTTATAATACCGCGATAATCGACTTCGGCGGGGGTTTCCGCGTTGCAATCGAAGTTTATTTCAAACGTTGCCGAACCGTCGGAATTACGTCTTTTGAAACTCACCGTAACGCCGGTTTCCGTCCCGTCGGAATAGGTTATCGCGCCGGACGCGCTCTTGTTTTCGCCGAAAGAAGTGTAGCCGGGCAGATCGGAAATCGCCGCGTGAGAAATGCCGTTCGCCGACACGCGCGGGTTTTCGTAATAGCCGCCGAAAAGTAATTTTTGCCTGAATCTGAACGCGAACGTTTCCGGCTTGCCGTAAGCGTTGCCGAGATATTCCTTGCCGAAGCCTCCGCCGGGGCGGGCGTAACCGTTGCGTTCGTTGACGCGGTAAACTATGAACGCGCCGTCCTCGAATCCGCTCGAAAGCCCCGCGCCGTAACCCGTTTTTTCGCGGTATTCCACATAAAAACTCTCGCGTTTCGTTTCATAATCGGGCAGGACGAGTTTATACGCTTTGGTTTCGCCTCGTCCGCTCTCCGTGGAAAACAACGTGTATTCGCCGGGAGCAAGGACGGGCGCGATATTTTCGCCCTCGCTCAGAAATCCGATTTTATAAAGAACGTAAGAAAGCGGCATGCCCGGCGTTTCGCGGCCGTAACCGGAAGCCATTACGTCGAGTTCGCCCACAAATTCCTCGTCCGCCGTCTCGTAAGAATAAGCGTCGGCCGCGCCGAGAACGTGCATAAACTCGTGACACGCCACCGCGGAATTCGGATCGCCCCTCTTTTCAAGCATGGGATAAGGAAGGAAAATATAGTCGTTAATCGACCTATTGCCCAACTTTTGCGGTTTAATATCCACGCCGGAATATTTTTCGTCCACTACGTAAGCGCTTTTCAGATCGTCTGCCTTACCCGCGAGATAAACGCTCTTTTTCGCCCAGAGCAAACTATCCTCGGCGGGCGCTTCGTCAAGAGCGAGTACGAGAGCGAAACAATCTGCCGCGCCGTCGCCGTTGCCGTCCGTTTCGGTTTTGCAGGTTATTTTTTCGTTCGCCGCCGCAACGAGTTCCTCGCTCCTCAAAAATTCGTCCGCGCTTTTTTTCGCGCCGTTCGCGTCGGGCTTGCCGTCCGCGTTAAATCTCCTGTTGTCGTAGCCGTTTTCGTTGATTCTGACATACGCCGCATCGTCGGTCGAATATGCGTAAGCAGGCGTGAAATAATCGGCGGCATAATCCAGCGTAACCTCGCCGACGATCTCCGTCACCACGCTCGTTCTGCCGAGAGAAATAAAGGAAACGTAACTCCCGAGCGAATTTTCGCCCTCCGAAAAGACGCTTTTGACGTTCGCTTTTTTTTCTTCGTCGAAACTCTCTTCGCCCGCAAAATTCACGAGGACGACGGAATTTATAAGCCGCTCGCCGGCAACGCCCGAACCGTCCGAAGCCGACGGACTGCCCGACGACGAACCGTTCCCCGATAAGCCCGACGAACCGGGCAAACCCGAGCAGGAAGCCGTAAAAACTCCCGATATTGACGCGCCGAAAATCAGAACCAGGGCGCAGATTGCCGAAAACAACTTTTTCATAACGTAATTATACCTGTTTCGCCGATTTTTTTCAAGTTTTATCGGGGAGTTTCGATAAAATCGACCGAAATTTCGACTATTCGACAGCAGTTGCAAATTTTCTCGGACAGGCGGAGTATATAATCGGGCTATGAAAAAGCCGTTTAATCTCAAAAAATTCTCAAAGTATCTGTTATCGCTCGTCGGCTACGTTCTTCTCGTCGCCGCGGACGAATTTTTCGCGCCGTTCGCGATACCTCTTCTCATCGCGAACGTTTACATAGGGCTTTCGCCGTTATTATCGTGCGCGCTCTTCGTCGCGGCGTATCTTTTGTCGCTCAGCATTTCCGTTACGGCGGTGGCCGCGATGAGCGGAGCGGTAGCTGCGATATTCTTCCTGATAACGAACAAAATCGGGAAAAAACCGAATTTTTCGCTCGCCCTTATCACGGCTGTCGCGCTCGCGCCTTACGTTCTCGTCCGCGATTGCCACAATCTCACCGTCCGACTGATTCTTGCGGGCGTGTGCGTGCCGCTCGTGTTCGTATTCGTTTCGGCGGCTAAGGTATTCCTCGTCAAAGGGCTCAAATATCGCCTTTCCACCGACGAAATCGTTTCCGCGGCGGCGCTTTTTTCCGTTGCGTCTTACGGCGCGATAAATCTTTTCTCCGCGCCCGTTTACGAATGTTTCGCAGTAGCCGCGATTTTGGTTTCCGGTATGATAATGCGGCGGAGTTGCTGCTCCGTGACGGCGATAATTTCCGCGTTGCCGCTCTTCTTCAACACGGAAAACCCCGCGTTTTTCGCCCCGCTCGCCCTTTATTCGCTCGTGACGACGTGCTTTTCGCCTCGCTCCAAACTCGCCGCCGCGATAGGCGTGCTTGCGATCAAAGTCGCGCTGTGGAATTTTACCGACGTTTACGACGGCTGGAGTTTTTATTCACAGTTATTCATTCTCGCGCCCGTGTGCGTATATCTGTTTATTCCGTCGCGCGCGTTTAAAAAACTCCGCGAAAAACTCGCCGTTTATAAAGATAACAATCTCGGGAAGTACGCCTTAAACCGCAACCGGCTCGACCTTGCGGGCAAACTCTTTGAAATCTCGTCCGTTTTCGACGAAATGTCGGTTTCGGTAAAAAAACTCTCCGACAAAACGGACGTTAAGGAAAAAGCCGAGAACGATCTTGCGGAAGAACTGTTCATGAAGTGCTGTTCCGACTGCAAACATATTTCGTCATGCCGCGACAACCGTTTCCCCTCGGACGAGGAGTTAGGAAAAATCATCACTCTCGCCACGGCAAAAGGACGGTTAAATCTTGCCGATCTTCCTTCGGCGTTCTCGCTGAAATGCAAATACCCCGAAAGTATCGTGGACGAAACCAACGAACTTATCGCGCAAAGCGAACGCGAACTTTTAAAAGCCGAATCGCTGAAAAACGGACGAGAACTCATTCTCGCGCAGACGAACGGGCTTTCGGAAGCATTGAAAAGCCTTGCGACGAATCTTAGTCTCCGGCTGGACGGCAGAAACGAAACCGGCAACGCAATCTCGAAAAACCTGATGAGCGCGGGCATTTACGCCTACGAAACGCTCGCTTTCGGCGAGGGCGACGGCATAGAAATCAATCTTCTTCTGCCGCAAAAGCAAGTTTCGAGTCCGCTGCTTTTAAAAGCCGTTAAGGAAGTTACGGGCAAAAACATGGTGATTTGCGACGTTTTCAACGTTTCGGAGGACTTAACCGCCGTAACGCTCAAACGCGCGCCGCTTTTCGACGCGGCTTTTTCGGTGGCGCAAAAAACGAAATCGGACAAGGAGAAAAGCGGCGACACTCACTCGCTCACCAAAATTTCGGAAGGTAAATTCCTCGTCGCGCTGAACGACGGAATGGGCAGCGGCGAAAAAGCGGCGCAAACTTCCGCCACGGCAATTTCGCTCGTGGAAACGTTTTACAAGGCGAACCTGCCGTCCGAAACGGTGCTTTCCACCGTGAATAAAATTCTTTCGTTCAACAACGAGGACAACTTCACCGCGCTCGACGTGGGCGTTATCGACCTGTTCTCGGGCGGGGCGGATTTCATCAAAATCGGCTCGCCGTATTCCTTCGTCATCACGCGCGACGCGGTTAAAATCGTCGAGGGGAGTTCGCTTCCGCTCGGAATTCTCGACGAACTTCACCCCACCGTCTGCAAAACGAAACTTAATTCGGGCGACGTTGTGGTGTTCGTCAGCGACGGAATATCGGACGCGTTCGGCTCTTCGTCCGACCTTATCGACTTTTTATCCACACAACGCGCGCTCAACCCCAAAACGCTCGCGGATAATATTCTGGAAAAAGCGCTCGCGCTGGACGGCGGAATCGCCAAAGACGACATGACGGCTTTCTGCGTGAGAATTTTTGAAAAGGCTTCCTGAACCCGGATTAAAAAAACTTTCGCGGTTGACGATTTGCGAATATCGAAAAAAAAATAAAAACGGTTCACAAAAAAATTGACTTTCCCGTTTTCCGATGTATAATGGCGGCGCGTCTGATGAAATAAAGGAGGCGGAACCTTACGGAAAAGTACTATCTGAGAAAAAAAGTAAACGAAAAATCGAAGAAGTTTGCGCCCGCTTTCCCCGAGGAATTATTTCCGCTCTGACGGCGACGGATTGAAATTTTACCTCGGGCAGAAAAGCCCCGGCCGAAATTCTTTCCGTTACCGTCCGCCGCAGGCGACTATGTTTTCGCATGGTCGCCTGCGGCTTCCGTCCGGCAAAATTTTCCGGGCGAAAAACGGCAAGTCGGGTAACCGACGAACGATCCACGCCCGACTTTCCGGTATTTTAAGGGAGGTAAGGAAATGGAAAACGTTAATTTTTACGCTGCTTTCGATAAATTCGGCGCGGAAGTGTTCGCGCTTGCGTTTGCGGTTTGCGCCTGCGTCGCGCTCGTTAAAAAAATCTTCCCCAAACTGAGCAAAAGGGGAGAACTTTTTCTGAGATTCGCGCTCGCCGCCGCGTTTTACGCGTTATACGTCACCGTTCTCGGCAAATCCGTTGCGGCGTGCCTTGAAAAAGGCGCGAGCATATGCGGCGTTTCTTACTTTGTCCGCGCGGTTTTTTCGGGCGAAGAGGGAGAATCGATAATCGACGAAATCATTTTCGCCGCGATTCCGAAAGCAAAACTTACCAAAAAACAACTCAAAGAGATAAAATCTCAAAAGACCGCGGACGGCATAAAAATCGCGCTCTCAAAAGCGGCGGACGGGCGCATTCCGGAAGCAAAACTCGTCGCGTTGACGAACGTGATTTACGAAATAAAGCACAGATCCGAATCGGTTTAAGGTTTAAGATTTAAGGTTTAAGGTTTAAGATTTTAGATTTTAGATTTAAAATCAAAATCAGGATTTTATCGGGTAACAAAAAAGCGACGCGTTACCCGATAAAATCCTGATTTTGATTTTAAATCTAAATCAGGATTTTA
>URKE01000043.1 GCA_900548285.1 uncultured Eubacteriales bacterium
CTTCGGGCGAGGCTAAGCCTTTAAGAAGCCCCGGCAGACGTGAAATCGGTCACGGCGCTTTGGCAGAAAGGGCTCTCGAGCCGATGATTCCGTCCGAGGACGAATTCCCGTACGCAATCAGACTCGTATCCGAAGTTCTTTCTTCCAACGGATCGACTTCGCAGGCTTCCGTCTGCGGCTCCACGCTTGCTCTTATGGACGCCGGCGTTCCCATCAAGCGTCCCGTCGCGGGTATCGCAATGGGTCTTATCAAGGATACCGAAAGCGGCAAAATCTCCGTTCTTTCGGATATTCAGGGCTTGGAGGACTTCCTCGGCGATATGGACTTCAAGGTTGCGGGTACTGTAAACGGTATCACCGCAATCCAGATGGATATTAAAATTAAAGGCATCAGCGAGGAAATCCTCAGAAAGGCTATCAGGCAGGCGAACGAAGGCAGACACTTCATTCTCGGCAAGATGCTCGAGTGCATTCCCGCTCCCAAAGCCGAACTTTCCAAATACGCTCCCAAGATTATCTCGTTCAACATCGCAACGGATAAAATCAAGGACGTTATCGGCAGCGGCGGAAAGACGATTAACAAGATTATCGACGAAACCGGCGTTAAGATCGACATCAACGACGACGGCAAAGTGTGCATAGCGACTTACGGCGAGGATCTTTCCATGGCGGAAAAGGCTAAGGCTATGATTATGAGCATTGCGAGAGATCCCGAAGTGGGCGATATGTTTATATCCACGGTTGTGAGAATTCTTCCCAAAGTGGGCGCGTTCTGCGAACTCGCTCCCGGAAAGGACGGAATGATTCATATTTCCAAGATGAGCGAAAAGAGAATCAATTCTGTCGACGAAGTTCTTGCTATCGGCGACACCGTTAAAGTCGAAATAATCAAAATCGGCGAAAAGGGTATCGACCTTAAACTTCTTGAAAAAGTAGTCGCAGAATAATTGCAAAACCGTCGCCGCGACTTATCCGGGATTTGTCGCGGCGATTTTTTTTAACTTATCGATTCGATGGCGTGTTGGAAGTTGTTGCGCGATAAAATTATAAAAGTCGGTCTATAAGTCGATTAACGCGAATATATATAATTAATCGGATTGATTAATCAATCAAATCGTCAGGGTTTCAAATCGTCAGGATTTTAAATCGGGGCGAAATAATAAGCGGCGTAATAAACGGGAACGAAAAGGACGGAATAATGCGTATTGTCGACGTTGTTTTGATTTCAATAATCGGTATAATCGAAGGCGTAACCGAATGGTTGCCGATATCGAGTACCGGGCATATGATGATTTTCGAGCATTTCTTTGCGGGGGCGTTCACCGAAGGGTTTTTCACGGGCGACTTCAAAAATATGTTCGAATATCTTATTCAACTCGGCGCGATATTGGCGGTAGTCGTCGTTTTCTGGAAGAGAGTTTTCCCGTTTACGCTTGAAAAACGCGAAAAAATCGGCGAAAACGGGCAGACGCTGACGAGAAACGTCCTTGCGGGCAAGTCCGAAGTGTGGCAAACCTGGCTCAAAGTTCTCGTTGCGTGTATTCCGGCGGTCGTCGCGGTCGTTGCGGATAAGTTATTCGATAATCTCGGCGAAACGGGGAAAATCATTGTGGTAGGGGCGATGCTCGCGCTTTACGGCGTTGCGTTCATCGTCGTCGAAAGATTGCATAAAAACAAAGAGCCGAAAACGAATACGGTCGGCGAGATAACCCTTAAACAAGCGTTTTTAATAGGTTGTTTTCAGGTTCTCGCGGCAGTGCCCGGAACTTCGCGTTCGGGAGTTACGATAATCGGCGCGTTGATTTTAGGGCTTTCGAGAACGGCAGCGGCGGAATTCACCTTCTTCCTTGCCATTCCCACGATGATCGGCGCAAGCGGATATAAAATTCTGAAATTTATCCTCGGGGGCGGAGCAATCACCGTTCCGCAGATTTCCGCAATCGCGCTCGGAATGGTTATCGCGTTCGTCGTTTCGCTTTTTGTTATCAGATTCCTGACGGGATTCGTTAAAAAACACGATTTTGAGCCGTTCGGCTGGTACAGAATTGTTCTCGGCATACTCGTTATTGTTTTGTGCCTTGCGTTCTGACGTCCGGCAGAAAACGGTTTCGCGCCTTGCGTTCCGAAGTCCGGCAGAAAACGGTTTCGCGTCTTGCGTTCTGACGTCCGGCTGAAAACGGTTTCGCGTCTTGCGTTCCGACGTCCGGCAGAAAACGGTTTCGTATCTTGCGTTCCGACAAACGGTCAACGATTCGGCTTCGCGTATCAATAATTTTCGCGTATCAATAATAGCAAAGGGGAAATAGGAGTAAAAAAGTAAAAGTAAAAGTCGGGTTTTACTTATGAAGAAAAACTTTGAAATGAATATGTGCGAGGGCAAAATATTCGGGAAACTGATAGTTTATGCCCTTCCGTTGGTTCTGACGAACGTTCTTCAGCTTCTGTTCAACGCCGCCGACGTCGCGGTGCTCGGAATTTTCGTCAGCGACGACGCCGTTGCGGCGGTCGGAGCGACGGGCGCGCTGATAAATCTTATAATCGGGTTATTCGTCGGGTTGTCCGTCGGCGCGAACGTACTTGTCGCGCGGTTTTCGGGCGAGAAAAACGTCGATTCGGCGCATAAAACGGTCGGCACATCGGTTATCGTCAGCCTGATTACGGGCGTTATTCTTGCTTTTATCGGATATTTCTTTGCAGGAACGTTTCTGGAGTGGACTAATTGCGATCCGGACGTTCTCGGTATGGCTACGAAATATCTGAAGATATACTTTATCGGCATGCCGATAATGATGCTTTACAACTTCTGCGCGTCCATTTTAAGGGCAGTCGGCGACACTATGCGTCCGTTGATTTTCCTTATCATCGGCGGCGTTGTCAATATCGGGCTTAATATTTTTTTCATTCTCGTTCTCGATAAAACGGTGGAAGGCGTTGCTATTGCAACGGTCGTTTCGCAGGGTATATCGGCGGTTTTGTCGATCGTCGTCCTTTTAAAGGGTAAAGGCTACGCAAAACTCGATATGAAGAAGTTTAAAATATATATGCCCGAACTGAAAGAGATGATCAGAATCGGCTTGCCCGCCGGCTTGCAGGGGTGCGTGTTTTCTATCTCGAACGTTCTCATTCAGTCCACGATCAACACGTTTTCAAAAACGTATATGACGGCGAACACGGTCGCGGGGCAGTTCGACGGATTTATTTATAACGCCATGAACGCGGTCGCGCTCTCGTGTCTTGCGTTCGTCAGTCAGAATTACGGCGCGAGGAAATTCGACAGAATAAGAACGGTCGTCAGGCAATCCGTTCTGCTCGTAACGGTGATAGGTCTTGCGATAGGCGGCGGAATAATTTTGTTTTCGGCGCAACTTTGCGGGCTTATAACCGACGACGCGGAAATAATAAGAATCGCTCAGAACAGACTGTATATTCTCGCGTCAACGTATTTCACGTGCGGCATAATGGACGTTTTAAGTAATTTTATGCGCGGACTGGGAAAATCGACCACGGCGATGATAGTCAGCCTTTCGGGCAGTTGTCTGTTCAGAATAATATGGCTCAAAACGGTGTATCTGTTAAATCCGACGATCGAAATGGTTTACGTCGTTTATCCGATAAGTTGGGTGCTGACGATAGGCGTTTATATGATAATGTATTTCCCCACGCTTAACCGCGCGAAGAGAGAAATCGCCAAAGCGGAAGCCGGGAATAAAGATACCGAAAAGACGGAACTTGAAAACAAAGAAATCGAGAACAGGGAACTCGAGGAGGCGGACGCGGTCGCGGAAGCGGAAAAATGTTAAAAATTTGCGTAAAACGCAAAGCAAATACTTAAGAGGTTACAAATGAAATATCACGTTTTATACAATCCTAAAGCGGGAAACGGAACGGGCGAAACCGAAACCAAAAACGTCGAAAAATATCTTGCGGGCGAAGAGATCGTCTATTACGATCTTACGCAGAACGACACCGCGGGACTTATCGCCGGATTTCCCTTGTGCGACAAAATAGTCGTTTCCGGCGGCGACGGAACGCTTAATCGGTTCATAAACGATACCGCGGATATGGAAATTACGCACGACGTTTATTACTTTGCGACGGGTAGCGGAAACGACTTTATCCACGATATCGGCGGCAACAAGGACGACGCTCCCGTGCTTATCAACGAGTACATAAAAGATTTACCCGAAGTAACGGTGAACGGCAAAACTTATAAATTCCTTAACGGGGTAGGGTACGGAATCGACGGTTACTGCTGTGAAATCGGCGATAAACTTCGCGAAAAATCGGATAAACCCGTCAATTACGCGGGCATTGCGATAAAGGGTTTGCTTTTTCATTTCAAACCGAGAAACGCGGAAATCGAGGTTGACGGAAAAAAATACTTTTTCAAAAAAGTATGGCTCGCGCCCACCATGCACGGCAGATTTTACGGCGGCGGAATGAATATCACCCCCACTCAGGACAGACTTAAATGCGAAACGGAAACCTGCGGCGTGCTTCACGGCTCCGGCAAACTCAAAACGCTCATGGTTTTCCCGTCCATTTTCAAGGGCGAACACGTCAAACACACGGAAATGTTCGCGCCTCTTTGCGGAAACAGAATAACCGTTAAATTCGATAAGCCCACGGCCGTGCAGATCGACGGCGAAACCATTCTCGGCGTAACCGAATATTCGATAGCGTCGAGGGCGGTCGTTAAAGCGGCTAAGGCCGAGAGCGACGTCGGTTGATTGTCTTAAATTTTGCGACGAAAATACCGGTTTTTGCTCAAAATCAGATGAGCGACATAAAGCAAAACCCGAAAATAAGGCGAAAGTTGAGATTTTTGTTAAATTTTTCAAAATAATTGGCAAAACCCCTTGAAAAAATTCGGGTTATGGTTTAGAATATAATAAAGAAAAAACGGAGGAACGTTTTATGATAAAACTTATTTACGGCCCGAAAGGCTTTGGCAAAACTAAAATCATAATGGACGATATCAACGCCGCCGCGGAAAAAGCGAAAGGCAACGTCGTTTTTATAACCGACAAATCTATTTGTTCGGTATCGATAAACATTAACGTAAGATGCGTATACACCGACGAATACGGAATTTCTTCCGTTGAAGCGTTAAAGGGCTTCATTATGGGGCTTGTGGCGGGCAACAGCGATATCGAAGCGATTTTCATCGACGGTATCTTAAGAATCGCCGATTGCAAACTCGGCGACCTTGAAGATCTTTTCACGGCGATCAAAAAGGTCGAAGGCGTTAAGTTTGAAATGACTGTCAGCGCGGGAAAAGCAGACCTTCCAAAGTTTATGCTCGAATACGTATAAGAAAAAGTCAAAATAAAAACGGGGCGGATTTCCGTAAAAGATATCCGCCTTTTTTATTGTTTGACAAACCGACGGAATTAATATATAATAGTTTAAAACACATTAAAAGGAAAGAATTATGAAGCAGAAAAAAACGCCGGCAACTTCGGAAGAAGTGAAATCCGAAGAAGTGAAAGAAGAACAGCAGAGCGTAAAAATTTATCCGGACATCGATTTTAACAGAAAAGAACGTCGTAAATCGCTTATTTACGGCGCGCTTCTGGTTATTCTTATGGGCGGAATGGGCGCGAGCATTTTCATTCAGGGGCTGAACAACCCCGAATCGAGTACCGTCGGTTATCTTATGGGCGCGATAATGCTTATTTTCGTCGTGATATTTTTATCGATGATTCCGTCGTCGTTCAAGCAGTATCCCGTCGACGGCAAGCCGATTATCGAGATTACGCCCAAAGCGATAACGATCAACGGCGAAGCCAAGAAGATTTCGGATATACTCGAAGTTCGGCTCACGATAACCCTCGCACCCGTCGGCAACAAAGAGGAGAACGAAAAATACGTCGATTCCCTTCTCGATAAAGAACCCGAAAAGCATATGACGGGCAACGTTGATTTCGCGGTGAAGGCAATCGGCAAAAAGGGCGAAACCACCAAAACGCTTTTCACGACGGTCGCCGATTCTTACGAAGCCCTCGTCGCCCTTTATCAGGCGGGCGTCAAGCATTACAGCATCGTGTATTCGCTCAAAAAAATATCGAAAACTTCGCGTTACAATCTCGGCGAAGCCGTTACGGAAGATGGTGTAAAACTCTCCGAACTTTCCAAAAAAGACAGAATGAAACAGTTGTTCTGAAAAATTTATCGAAAATATTGAAAAGCGGCTTAAAACGCCGCTTTTTATTTGACTTTTTTTGCGCGCGGCGGTATAATCGACGGGTATGAATAGTATGAAAAGTATAACAACATCAACGCGGGGTGACGGTTATGCCTAAAGGTAAGCAGATTCTTGCGAAAAACGCGGAAAAAAGAGTTTTCGGCACGGCAAAAGTAGGCGAAAAGGGGCAGATAGTTATCCCTAAGGAAGCGAGAGAGGCTTTCGGTATAGAATCGGGCGACACAATGCTGATTTTCGGTGACGTTACGTGCGGAATAGTAATCACAAAACTCGACGTTCTGAATAAAACGGCGGAAGAAATAATCGAGAGGATAAAAGATCGGAAATGAATATAACAAATGCGTATAAAGAACTTGGAATAACCGACGAAGCGTATAACTTCGGCGAAAAAATACTCGGATCGTTAAAAGACAGGTTTGATAAAATCGATAAAATAGCGGAGTACAATCAGTGCAAAGTGCTTGCCGCGATGAAGAAAAACAGAGTAGACGCGGCTTGCTTCGCCGCTTCCACGGGCTACGGATATAACGACCTCGGCAGAGATAAAATCGAAAAGGTTTACGCCGACACGTTCCACACCGAAGCCGCGCTCGTCCGTCCGCAGATAGTTTGCGGCACACACGCTTTAACCGTCGCGCTTTCGGCAAATCTGCTCCCCGGCGACGAACTTTTGTCCCCCGTCGGCAAGCCTTACGACACGCTCGAAGAGGTTATCGGCATAAGAGAAAGCAAGTGTTCGCTCAAAGAATACGGCGTTACCTATAAGCAGGTAGACCTTTTGCCGGACGGAACTTTCGATTACGACAATATTGCGCTCGCGATAGGCGAAAAGACAAAACTCGTGACCATTCAGCGCAGTAAAGGTTATCAGACGCGTCCCACGTTTTCGGTTAAACAGATAGGCGAACTCATCGCGTTCGTTAAGAAAATCAAACCGGACGTAATCGTAATGGTAGATAACTGCTACGGCGAATTCGTTGAGGAAATCGAGCCGTCCGACGTCGGCGCGGATATGACGGTAGGTTCGCTCATCAAAAATCCGGGCGGCGGCTTAGCCCCCGTCGGCGGATATATCTGCGGCACGCAGGAATGTGTGGACAGATGCGCATACAGGCTTTCCGCTCCGGGGCTGGGGCAGGAAGTAGGCGCGAGCCTCGGCGTTATGCAAAGTTTTTATCAGGGATTTTTCCTTGCGCCCACGGTCGTTTCGGGCGCGGAAAAGGGCGCGATTTTCGCCGCGGAAATTTACGAAAGACTCGGATTCAAGGTCTTTCCGCCGGCAAGCGAAGAACGTCACGACATAATTCAGGCAATCGAACTCGGCAGCAAGGAGGGGATGATTGCTTTTTGCAAAGGTATTCAGGCTTCCGCGCCGGTTGACAGTTACGTAACGCCTATTCCGTGGGAAATGCCGGGTTATGAAAGCGAAGTTATCATGGCGGCGGGCGCGTTCATTCAGGGTTCGTCCATCGAACTTTCCGCCGACGGACCGATCAGAGAGCCTTACGCGGTGTTTTTTCAGGGCGGTCTGACCTGGTATCACGCAAAGATAGGTATTCTCACCTCTTTGCAGGAAATGCTCAACGCAGGGCTTGCAAAACTTTAAAAATAAAACCCGGGGTGACGAAAGAAATCCCCGAAAACAAAAAAGAAAATTTAAAAATCAAATAATGGAGAACAAAAGAAAATGTGGTTTTTACTCGCGCTGATCGCGCTTGTTTGTTGGAGCGGATCCGATCTGTTTTCAAAAATCGGTTCCAAGCCGGACGATAAATTCAGTCAATGGAAAATGGTTGTCGCGGTGGGGCTTGTAATGGGCGTTCATGCGATCGTCGAAATAGTATTTTTCAAAGTGCCGTTTTCGCTTAAAGCGATGTGGACTTATCTGCCCGCGTCCTTATGTTACATATCCTCGATGTTCATCGGATATATAGGGTTAAGGTATATAGAACTTTCCATTTCATCGCCGATATGCAACACGTCCGGCGCATTCGCGTCGCTTTTCCTTATCGTGTTTTTCACGGACAGAGCGGGCATCGAAAGTCAGACGCAACTCATAATGACGATTGTCGGAATAATCGTGTGCGCGCTCGGCGTAACCGGGCTGGGCTTTGCCGAAATGAGCGAGGACGACGAAATCAGGGCGCGCAGGCAGGAAACCGCAAACGTGAAATACAGCAAAAGTTGGCTTGCGCTCGCTATTCCCGTAATTTATTGCTTTATCGACGCGGCAGGCACGGTTGCCGATTCGTTTATTCTCGACGTGCTTGACGAGGACGTGGCAAACGTCGCTTACGAACTCACTTTCCTCCTTTGCGGAATAGTCGCCGCGATTTACGCGTTTGCGATTAAAAAGGACAAACCGACGGTTAAACGCGAAGCGCCGAAGATGGTCGGCGCGGTCTGCGAAACTGCGGGGCAACTTGCTTACATAACGGCGATAGCGGCAAACACCGTAGCCGCCGCGCCTATCGTTTCGTGCTATTGCGTGCTTTCGGTCGTGTGGGGCGCGATATTCCTTAGAGAAAGATTATCCTGGAAGCATTACGCGGCGATTGTCGTAACGGTTGTCGGAATTGCGATTCTCGGCGTTTTCGGCGGAGAATAAGCGGCGAAAATTTAAAATAATAGCGGCGGCGGATTGCTTTTTGCAATCCACCGCCGCTTTAATAACGTAAAAGCCTGCGTTCAGTGTTTGTCGGAATAAAGATTAATCACCGCGTTCGCCGCGTCGCAAACGTCGTAAATAAGTTTTTTCGGGTGTAAAATACTCACCTTATCGCCGAATCCGAGCAGTTTGGAAATAAGCCAGTCGTCGCACGGAATCGTTGCGGAAGCGTAAAGATTTCCGTCCGCTCCCATATAAACCGCGTCCACGCCCAACCATTCTTCAACGTCCGCGCGGGCGGATTCCGTAAGTTTCAGTTCGACTGTTTCGCAAGGCAGATCTTCAAACCACTTTTCAAGTTTAAGATTACTTTTCGCGTCCTCGCGCGGGCTGTATTTTTTGTCGGTAAGGTTTGCGTAAACAATTCTCGAAGTCTTGAAAATTCTGAAATCGTTTCTCAAAAGGCAAAACGCGTAAACGTACCAGAAACCTTGTTTAAGCAAAATAATCTGCGGCTCGATCTCGCGCACGGTTTCCTCGCCCGATTTGTCGCGGTAGCAAATTTCGAGCGTAGATTGATTTTCGATCGCTTTTTCCACCGTGTAAACCACGTTTTTAACGTTGTCGTTGCCGTACCAGTTTGAACCGTCGATGATAAAGTGCGACGCGGGCATACCCTCGCTCGCAAAATCCGAACGCTTAAGCGAGCAGAGTTTGTCCAGCGCGGATTCGAGGTCGCTGCTGCCGAGTTGCTCGTTGCACGATTCGAGCGTCGAAACAACGGCGTTGAATTCGCTCTCGGTCATAACGCTCGCGGGCAGTCTGAACGATTCGGCGATGTAATAGCCTCCGTTTCTGCCCGGTTCGGAAATAAGCGGAATATCCGCAAGGCTTATCGCCGTAAGGTAGCGGAACGCGGTGCGTGTGGAAATGTCGAACCGCCTCGCGATATAAGCCGCGCTGACTTTCTTTTTGGAAAGCAGTAAAAACAAAATTTTAATCATCAATTCGTATTTCATTTATTTCGCCCGTACGCCTGAAGAAATTATGTAAATATTTTACTAAAGGACGAGCGGTTTGTCAAGAAAAATTTTTGACCGACATAACCGATTCCGCGTTTATTTATCATCGAAAAACGCAATAATACGATATATGAAAGTAAATATTTATCTCAACGACGAAAGGCTTGAAAACGAAGACGTGAAAAAATACAAATGCGTAAGCGCGGTCGTGAAAGACGCGGTAAACGAGGCGTATTACAGATATCTCGACGAACAGGCAAAGTCGCGCGGCGGTAAAAACGTCAGGTGAAAGAAAAGAGCAAAAAAATCATCTTCGATTATCCGTTGTACGATGAAATAACCGACGATGACGACGAGATAACGGCGGCTTATCTCCGCGTTTCCACGGATACGCAGGCGCAGGAAGGATACGGGCTGGACGTGCAGTACGCCGCGATAAAAAGATACGTCGAGGCTTACGGCATAAAAAACGTTTTTATCTTTACGGACGACGGCTACACCGGAATGAACGAAGTTCGTCCGGCGTTTTCGGCTATGTCGAAGTTGATGAAAGAGGGCAGAGTCAAGTTCGTTATCACCTACAGTCTTGACAGAATCGGAAGGACGCAGATGATAATTCTGCGTTTTTTAAAAGAACAGTGCGAAACGGCGAAGTGTGATTTTTACGCCGTCAAAGACAACGTCGATTCTCGGAGCAGGCAGACCTACGGCATTTTGATTTCGATTTTGTCGATTTTTGCCGAGTTCGACCACGACGCGATAATTTCAAAACTCACGAGCGGCAGAATTCAACGGGCAAAAGAGGGTTTCTG
The DNA here is from genome assembly GCA_900548285.1 of uncultured Eubacteriales bacterium. Taxonomy (GTDB): domain Bacteria; phylum Bacillota; class Clostridia; order Christensenellales; family Borkfalkiaceae; genus UBA10281. The sequence goes on from URKE01000043.1 coordinate 10,651, forward strand.
GAAAGGTGGGGGAAAGCCGCCTTACGGTTACAGATACTCGAAAAAAGAGGGCGAACTAATCGTTTGCGAGGAAGAAGCGGAAAAGGTTAAAAAGGTTTTCGACATCTATACTACGAGCGGTTTTTCGCCGAAGAAAATCGCGGATATAGTCGGGCTTTCGTCCGACAAAGCCGTGTTCAATATCCTGAAAAACAGGATCTATATCGGCGAGGTTTTTTATCGCGGCGAGAGTTATAAGGGGCGGCATAAGTCGATTATCGGTTCCGAAACGTTTGAATCGGCGCAGGAAATACTGAGAGAAAAAAGCGTTAAAAGGAGCGGTTCGGTCTATCTTTTGTCATCGCTTCTGGTGTGCGGCGAGTGCGGCGCGAAAATGCGCTATATGAAGTGGGGGAGAAAAGGCAGGCAGATAAAAAACGGGCGAGAAAAGAACGCGGCAAAGGGCGACGGCGAACTCAGAATTTTGTGTTATTCGTATTTCCCGAACAGCACCAAAAAGTATCTCGTAAAATCCGAAAACTGCCCGAACGTGATTTTCGACGCAGAGGAAATCGAAGCCGCGGTGATTGAGTCCGTTATGCGTTTCGCGGTGGAATACGGAGAAGAAAGAGAGAGAAAAGAGTTGTCCGCAGACGATATAACCGAGGGGTTGAACGCGAAAAAAGCAAAACTCTCGGCGGAATATTCGCGGCTCGTCAACGCCTACCGAAAACTCGGCGACGAAGATTTGTTAGAGCAGGCGGCGGCGACGAAACGAAAAATCAGGCGAATCGAAAAGGATATCGCCGACGAAGCGGAGAAGAAAACTCTCCTGAAAAAAGAGCGGAAAAAGATTGAAATAATCCGTACGTTGCCCGACACGTGGGATAAGATGGACGGCAGAACGAGACAGAGAATTATCCGCGGCCTTGTCGAAAAAATCGTCGTAACGAGAAGTAAAATAGACGTTCATCTGCGCAGTTCCGCATATGACAAAATCCCCGAGGTTTCGCTCGGAGAAAAAGAACAATCAGAGAAAGGCGGGCTATAAGTCGATTAATAGCGGTTTTTATTGCGTCAGTTTGGGCGGCGGCTGCTGCGGCGAGCGGTCGTAATTTCAGTGCGCGGCAATATATTCGGCAATCTGAACGGCATTCAAAGCCGCGCCTTTTAGCGTGTTATCGCCCGCGGCGAAGTATGAAAACCCGTTTTCAAAAACGCCGCTTTTGCGGATTCTGCCGAAAAGGACTTCGTTTTTCTCGTCGGCGTCCGTTGCGTTCGGAAATTCCGAAAACAGCGCGGCGGAATATTGCATTTCGTCGGCAAGCGCGCGTATGTCCACGGGTTTTTCCGTTTCTACCTCCACGCTCACTCCGTGACAGTTTTCCACAGGCACGCGGACGCAGGTGGCGGAAATTTTAACGTCAAGCCCCGTGATTTTCCTCGTTTCGTTCACCATTTTCAGTTCTTCCTCGGTGTGTCCGTCCGATAGAACTTCGCCGATTTGCGGAATGAACGTTCCGGAAATATTATAAGGATAAAATTTCCCCGTGAAGCCTTGCCTTGTCAGCAACAGATCGGCTATGCCTTTCATTCCGCTGCCGCTCACAGCCTGATACGTCGAAAAAACGAGGCTTTTAACGCCATATTTCGCGATAACGTTTTTCAGCGGAACGAGCGCGATTATCGTAGAGCAGTTGGGGTTTGCCACGATTCTTTTCGGAATTTCCGAAAGGATCGCCCCGTTTATTTCGGGAATAACGAGCGGAACGTTTTTATCCGATCTGAACGCGCTCGAATTGTCTATCACGATCGCGCCGCTTTTCGCGAAAAGCGGCGCGTATTTTAACGAAACGTCCTTCCCTGCGGAGAAAAATACAAAATCAAACTTTCCGCAAACGTTTTCGTCTGTTTTTTCGACGGTCAGCCTCTCGCCGCCGAACGATATTTTTTTGCCTTCGCTTTTTTCGGACGCGAAAACTCTTAATTCGCTTATCGGAAAACGCCTTTTATAAAGAGTTCCGAGAATTTTTCTGCCGATAAGTCCCGTCGCGCCGACGACAGCCACGCTGTAATTTTTGTTTCCGCTGTGATTTTTATCCATAACACAGTGTATGCTTTTTCCGTGCCGTGCGTTACTTTTATTAAAAATTTTCCTGCGCCAGACGTTACTATTATTAAAAATTTTTCCTGCGCCGGGCGTTACTTTTATTAAAAATTTTCCCGTGCCGGGCGTTACTTTTATTAAAAATTTTCCTGTGCCGGATGTTGCTTTTATAAAAATAAAACCCCCGATAATCGGCTTATACGAGGGTTTTTATGTCTTAATTAAGTTTTTGATTACGGATTATGCGTTCAGACCTCTGACGGAGCGAACGATGTGCGCCGCGTATTTTTCGGCGACGTTAATCCCGGTTACTTTTTCAAATTCTTTGAAAAACGCGTTGGAGTTTACTTCGCAGAGAATAAGTCCGCTATTGCCGAACAGAAAATCTATTCCGCAATAATCTGTTTTGAGTATGCGCGCGATTTTTTCCGCCAAAGTCACGGTTTTTTCGTCTGCGTCGAACGCTTCGCCCCTGCCGCCTGCGGAAACGTTTGAGCGGAAATCTCCCGCCGACGTTCTTTTCATCGCGCCGACGTATTTCCCGCCGACAACGATAACGCGAAGGTCCGTCCCTTTGCTTTCGGCGATAAACTTCTGATAAACGTGGGGAACGAATCTGAGCCGATCCGCCGCGTCGGCAAGTTCCGCCTTATCGCAAACGATATGCACGCCTTTTCCGAGCGAACCGTAACATTCCTTAACGATCATCGGAAACCCGAGTTTGTCGGCGAGAAAATCGATTGATTCGCCGGTTGTCGCGGCGTAAGGCGAGTAGCACAGCGGCGCGGAATAGGTTTCGGGCATCGGAATTCCGAAGCCGGAAAGTTTGATATAAGTAAGCATTTTATCATCGCACACGGTCATCGCGTCATAGCAATTGAAGCATTTCAAACCGCTTTTTTCGAGTTGCAGAAGGGCGTGCTTGTCCTTGTCGTAAAAAACGCAGAAATCATAGCCGATATATTTCACGGCGATTTCTCCGTCCGAAATTCCGCACGCGGAAACGTCGAGCGGGCGGATATCGGCTTCGACGCCGATTTTTTCAAATTCTTCTTTCAGCCTGAGCGGCTGGTTGAGTTGGTTCGCTTCTTTTGCGAAAGCGTTAATAATTATCAAGCCTTTCATAGTTTTCTATTTTAGGGGCAAAACCCCGAAAAGTCAAACGCTTGCGCGAAAAACGAAACAAAAACCGAAAAAACCTCTTTTAAAAACGATAAAACGCCGCAAATATGAAAGAATTGTGTAAAAATATCGGTCGATTAAATATAATTGACAAAAATCGCTTTATATTATATTATTAAACACAGATGCTCAGGGGATTTTTGTTTATTCAGGAGATTTTTGTATGTTCGGCTACGTAAAACCCGACACGCCGTATCTGTACATAAAGGACGATACGCTTTATAAGTCGCTTTATTGTTCCGTATGCAAAAGCATAGGGAAGATTTGCGGTCAGCGCGCTCGGCTCGGTTTAACGTATGACATAGCGTTTATGTCCGCCTTTATTCACAACGTTGCGGGCGTTGACGTTAAAATCGAAAAAAAACATTGTATCGCTCACCCGATAACGAGCCGCCCGATTGCCGATCGCGACGATATAACCGATTTCTGCGCCTGCGCCAACGTCGCGCTCGCTTATTATAAAATCGAGGACGATATCGTGGACGGCAACGGAGGACAGATAAAAAAGTTGTTTTTCTCCAAGGGCAATAAAAGAGTGGAGAAAAAGCACCCCGAAATAGGCGAGATTATCCGCAGAAGATATTCGGAACTTCGCAATCTTGAAAAAGTCGAGTGCGACAGCGTCGATATGGTTTGCGAACCGTTCTCGCAGATGATGGTTGAACTTTGCAACGCCGCTCTTGCCGGAACAAAATACGGAAAAGACGGGAAAGACGACGAGAAGAAATTTAACGGCGTTGAGCAACTTACGTATTATCTCGGCAAGTGGATTTATCTTATCGACGCGCTCGACGATTACGACAAGGATATCAAAGAGAACAACTACAATCCGTTTTATTTCTGTTTCGGGAAAGAACCCGATTTCGGTTTGCTCCTCAAAAATCGCGGACAGGACGTTTCGTTTGTGTTCTCGTCGGTTTTCTCGGGGCTTAAAGAAGCGTTTGACGAGTGCGTATTCAAATTCGATTCCGCGCTCATCGGCAATATAATTCTCAGAGGGATTCCCTCTGTAACGTCAAAAACTTTCAAAAAGGAAAAAAAGAAAAATGGCAAATAATTTATACGGCTTATTCGGGCTTGACGAAACCTGTACCGACGAACAACTCGACGCGGCTTACGGAACGTTGCGTTCGCAGTATGCCGAGGACAGATTTTTAGAGGGCGAAGCGGGTAATATCGCCGCGAAAAAACTCACCGAACTCGACAACGCTTACCGCGATATAATCGCGATGCGCAGAGAGGCGGCGGGCGGAAATTCTTCCGCGAGCAACGCTTTCGGTTCGGTCGAGGAAAAAATCAAGAACGGCGACCTTGCGGGCGCGCAAAGCGAACTCGATTCGTTCAACGAACGTAACGCGGAGTGGCATTATCTGCAGTCGGTCGTGTTCTATAAGAAAAAATGGACGAACGAGAGTAAAAAACAACTCGAAATCGCAATGCAGATGGATTCGTCCAACGAAAAATATAAAGCCGCGTATAACAAACTCGTCGATAAAATCAAATCCGATTCGGACAGGAGTTTCTCGAGTTATTCCGGCGACAAAAACGGAAAGCATTATCGCGGCGACGAAACGGGCGCGCCCCAGATGGGAGGCGATTCCTGCATCGACTGGTGCTGCCAGATGGCTATCTGCAACCTTGCTCTGAACTGCTGCTGCAACAGTTGCCATTAACGCCGGAAGGTCGGCTGAAAGCAAAAATGAAGCAATCCAGACTTATCGCGCTGTCAGCAATCGCGACGGCGTTTTCGGTGGTGTTTATGTCGCTCGGCGCGCTTATCCCCGCATTCGATTATTCGGGGATATTCATGGCGAGCCTTTGCATTATGGTCCCGCTTTCAAAAAAGAGCGCTAAGGCGGGTTTTCTGACCTACGCGGCGACTTTGTGTTTAAGTTGCGTGCTTGTGGGCGCCACCACGGCAAGGTGGGAATTAATAGTGATTTACGGCTTGTTTTTCGGACTTCATCCGACCGTAAATTACCTTTTTCGCGAAAAGAATTTCAATAAATATATCGCTTTGCTCATAAAAACAGCGTGGTTTATCGGCGTGTTGATACTGATCTATAACGTATTCACCGATTTTTTATTCGACGCGAGTTTTTTGCAGAAAGAATGGGTTAAAAAATATATTTATCTGATTCTCGTGGTCGGCGGCGGAGCGTTGTTCGTCGTTTACGATTTTCTGATGCTGAGATTTCAGCGTGTCACGGACGCGCTGGTCGCAAAAATGAATTTGTAAAGTATTTATAAAGCATTTGTAACGCGCCGCAACGCTACCGTGAAAATAAATTTGTAAAAACAACCGTAATCTTAAATGCCGGCGGAATCCCGCTCGACCGACAAGCAGATTATCAAGAAATTTTAAAGGGGATTTACGTCGGAGGAATGATGGAAAAAAACGAGGAATACGTCGGCATTGTCGAACGGATAGGTTCTGGCGGCGAGGGGATAATAAAAAACGGAGAATACACTGTTTTCGTTCCGTACGCTCTCCCTACCGAAAAGATTAAATACAGGGTTCTGAAAGTAAAAAAGAACGTTGCTTTCGGCAAAATGACCGAGTTATACGTTCCCGCGGAGGATAGAGTAAGACCGAAATGCTCCGTTTACGAAAAGTGCGGCGGCTGTCAACTTCAGCATCTTAAATATAAATTGCAACTTCAGTTGAAGAGGAAAACGGTTAAGGACTGCCTTTCAAAAATAGCGTTTATCGACGAGAAGGTTTCATCCGTCGTGCCGAGCGAACTCGAATACGAATACAGAAATAAACTTCAACTGCCGATAAGAACGGAAAGATACGGCGTCGCGGTAGGGTTTTTCGCTCAGAACAGCCACAGAATCGTGCCTATAAACGATTGTCCGATTCAGCCTTGCTGGTGTAAAAAAATCATCAAAGCCACGCGGAGATATATTTCGGAGTGCGACGTTACGGCTTATAGCGAAGAGAGCAAGGCGGGGCTTTTAAAGCACGTCGTCGTCAGGGACGTAGACGGAAAACTGCTCATAACTTACGTTATAAACGGCAACGAATTGCCGAAAAAAGCCGAACTTATCGCTATTTTAAGCGAAGAATTCAAAAGTTTCAGCCTTTTTGAAAACATAAACAAAGACGATACAAACGTAATTTTAGGCGAAAAGTTCAGGTGCGTTTACGGTCCGGAAAAAATCGGTTCGTCCGATATGGGCGTCAGGTACGAAATCGGGCCCGAGTCGTTCATGCAGGTCAACGACCTCGTCCGCAGAAAGATTTATCACGATGCGGTCAGGGCGGCGGAGATTATCCCCGGAACGACCGTTATCGACGCATATAGCGGCGCGGGGCTTCTCACGGCGATATTCGCGAGTCGCGCGCAAAAGGCTATAGGCATAGAGATAGTCAAGGAGGCGGTCGACTGCGCCGACGAGTTGAAACGCGTCAACGGGCTGGACGGCAGGATGGAAAACATATGCGCGCCGTGCGAAGTGATGTTGCCGCTCGTCATGGAGCGCGAGAGAAGGTCGGGCGCGCGTTGCGTGCTTGTTCTCGATCCGCCGCGGCAGGGCGTTAACGAAAAACTCATCGAAGCGATAAAAAAATCGCGCCCCGAGCGGATAATTTACATATCGTGTTCTCCGCAGACGCTTTCGAGAGATCTGGGCTTGCTTACGGGAACGTTGGAGCGCAACGGGCAGGAATTGAAGAAAAGCGAAAATCCGGAAGGATTATACAAAATCGAATCCGTCCGTCCGTACGACATGTTCGCCCAGACGAAACACGTCGAAACGCTGGCGGTATTATCCCGCAAAAAACCTGATTCTCATCTTGAAGTGAAAATCGATTTTGACAACACCTCGCTTG
>URKE01000044.1 GCA_900548285.1 uncultured Eubacteriales bacterium
TTCGGGCGGCGTTATATTATGAAGTTTTACGGATTTTTATCGACAAGGTCTTAAATCGAACAATCTACCTTGCAATGACGATAACCATCTATAAAACGATAACCGTCTATAAGATATTTTTTCGGACGAACCGCCCGATTTATCTCAATCGTTACCAGACCTTACTGCCCGACACTTCCCGCCAGCCCGGCGAAATAACCTATCGCTTCGGCATAACCGGCGAAGCCTTTTCCGACGATAACCTTTTCGGCAACGGGCGAAATAAAACTCTTTTTCCTGAACTCTTCGCGGCTATTGATATCGCTCAAATGAACTTCGACGACCGGCAAACTCACCGCTCTGAGCGCGTCCGCAATCGCGATGCTCGTATGAGTATACGCGCCGGCGTTGATGATTATTCCGTCGAACCTGCCGTAAGCCTTCTGAATAAACTCCACGATTTTGCCCTCGTAATTACTTTGAACAACCCTGCATTTCAAGCCCGCTTTTTTCGCTCCGGCGACGATATACTTTTTCAGCGCGGAATAAGACTTCTTGCCGTAAATTTCCGGCTCTCTTATGCCGAGCATATTCAGATTCACTCCGTTTATCACAAGTATTTTCATTTGTCCTTTACCCGAAAATCTCCGTTATTATTTTCTCCGCGGTCTTTTCCGCGGCTTTGTCGTTTTCGATTTTTTTATCGCTCGCGGCAACGTAATACCCCTCTCTTTGCTTGAATAATCGACTTATAGACATACTTTTCGATAACGGTCTGTTATTTTGCGCAAGCAGATTCAGATCTCTTCCGAGCCAAATCACAACGCCGCAACTTCTCAGTTTTTCAACGTTTTTTTCGCGCAGAATCGTTCCTCCGCCCGTCGCGATTACAACTCCGCGCAATGATGAAACCGATTCCGCAACCTCCGTTTCGATTTCGCGGAAACGCTCTTCACCGTATTTTTCTATTATTTTCTCCGGCGACTCGCCTGCGATTTTTTCGATTTCTTCGTCCGTATCGCAAAACTTCATTCCGAGTTTTTCCGCTAAAATCCGTCCGACCGTAGTTTTCCCTGCGCCCGGCATTCCGACGAGCGAAATATTCGTTTCGCGTTTCAAAACTTCGCCGAGAACCGCGCGGATTTTATTTTCGCAATCCGCCGTTTCAACCGATCCGTCAGCCGTTATGTCCGCCGTTCCGTTCGCCGTTTCAAACGTTCCGTCCGCAATTCCTCCCGTTGTTTCGTCCCAGATTTTTTCGGAATATACCGCCTGAGCAACAAGCATCGTTAAACCGCCGCAAGCCCTCGCGCCGATTTTTTCTGCGTCAAGAACAAACCTTGATCGGAAAGGATTATAAACGCAATCGAACGCGCCCTCGAGATTTTTAAACCTCGAAACGTCGCAAGCCGCGCCGTCCGCAAAAGGAAACGTTCCTACGGGCGTGGCGTTGATTATAACCTGCGTTTTCTCGCGATCGTAAATATTTTCATAGTTAAGTTTGCCCTTTCTCGAAACGATTTCAACGCTCGCCGCCCCCTCGTCTATAGAGAGTTTTTCGGCAACGATTCCCGCGCCGCCGCTCCCGAGAATGAGAACGTCCTTTCCTTTAAGCGTGATTTTCGCCGCTTCGAGGGCGTATTTCATACCGTAATAATCGGTGTTATACCCGATAAGTTTACCGTTTTTGTTCAGAACGGTGTTCACCGCGCCCGTTTTTTCGGCGATTCCGTCAACTTCGTCCAGAAGCGGAACGATGGATTTTTTATAAGGCATCGTAACGTTAAGCCCGTCGAACTTCCTGCTTTTTACGAATTCGCTCAACTTTTCGGGCGGTAACTCGCGAAGAGAATAATCCAACCCGAAAAACGAATGAATAACGGCGGAATAACTGTGCGAAAGTTTCTCGCCGAGCAAATAATACTTTTTCATATTTAATACTTTTTTATATTTAATACTTTTTATAGTTTCCGACGTTGTTACGGAGTGTGTTTATATACGCCTGGGTTATAACGTATGTTGTTTATATACGCCGTGGTTATAACGTATGTTTATACGCGCCCAGAAAGCGGAATTTTTCGGACGAACCGCTCAATTCCGCGATGACGTTGAGCGTTTCCTTTTGAGTTACGTCGCACTCAAACTCGATAAAAGCGAGCGTTTTCATTCTGCCGCAACCAAAACTTTTTATCTGCGTAACGTTCAGCCCCGCTCCCGCGAGCCGCGACACCGGCAACAGTAAACTCCCCGCAGTGTTTTTTAATTCCAGAACGACCGCCGCTCTGTCCGCGCCCGCGAATATCGTCGGCTTTGCCGCGAGAACCGCATAACAGGTTTTCCGCGTTTCTCCGTCCGGATTGCGTTCGCAGTCTATCATGCCGACAATGCTCAGATCGTTTTCGATTATTTTTTCAAGCGTGTCCGACACAAACCCGTCGCCCTCGTCGCAAGGCAGAACGGCGAAACCGCATAATCCGTTTTTCACGGCTTTAACGATTCCTTCGTCGTTTTTGAATTCCGTAACGACCGCAACGGGGAAAACCGTCGAAGCGACAGCCCTTTCTTCCGCCGAGACTCGCACCGCAATCGTCGCGGAAACCACGGGTTTTCTCACGGATTCGCTTATTTTTTTTCCGATAATCGCGTTTTCGGCGTAAAATTCGCTCTGATAGGCCTTGCTGAGCGAAAAGACGTTCCGATAAAACAACGCGACGTATTTAATCAACTCTTCCGGCTTGTTTTTCGCAACGCGGACGATGATTTCATTCTCCCGTCCGCTCGCGTTTATCGCTCTGTTCTCCTCGGCTTTAACTTTGCCGATCTCCTTGCAAAGAGCCATTCTCTCCGCAAACAGTTCGGAAAGAGCGTCGTCTTTTTCGTCGATTTTTTTTCTCAATTCGTCTATAGTCATATTTTTAACTCCGCCTTTTAACTCCGCTTTTTAACTCTGGTTTTTTAACTCCGCTTTGCGGTTATAATCTTGTTCGTTTTTATCGGTTTAGTTTACGATTCGTCGTGGCGAGAATTTCGTCCAGCAAAGCAATCGCCGCCGCGCTTTCCACAACAGGAACCGCTCTCACCGCCACGCAGACGTCGTTACGTCCGAAAAATGACGCTTCGACGTTTTCCTTATTTACAAGGTCGATCGTTTTCTGTGGTTTTGAAATCGTCGGGGCAGGACGGAACGACGCGCGGAACACGATGTCCGCTCCGTTTGAAACGCCGCCGTTGATTCCGCCCGAGCGGTTGGTTTCAAAAATCACGTTTTTGTTTTCGTCAAAACGCATAGCGTCGTTAACGAAAGAGCCACGCGCCGAAGCGAAACGCTCTCCGTAACCGAATTCCACAGCCTTGACTGCGGGAATTGCGTAAACTACGGAAGCAATTTTACCTTCAAGACCTCCGAAAAGCGCGCCGCCGATACCGACTTTCAACCCCGTCGTAACGCACTCAACCGTCGCTCCCACGCTGTCGCCGTCGTTTTTAGCCTTTTTTATTTCATCGAGCATTTCTTTCCCGTCCGAAATCGACGGAAAACTACTATCCCCCAACTTACCGCCGATATAACCGAACGCGTCCGCAACGTTTGTTTTTCCGCAAACGTCGTAATAATCTTCGCCCGAAGCATTGCCGACGCGAGTAAGATACGCAAGCGTTTTAACGCCGAAATTCTCTTCGAGAATCTGTTTGCAGATTCCTCCGAGAACGCAAAGCGGCGCGGTCAACCTGCCCGAAAATTCGCCCCCGCCCGAAAAATCGAGAGTACCCGAAAGGGCGTATCTCACGTAATCGGCGTGCGACGGACGAGGTATTCCGTAAAATTTCGACTTCACGGTTTCTTTTCCGTATTCCGGGCCGACCTCGTTTTTCCCGCTCGCTTTTTTTAAGTCGCTTTTCTCCGCGTCTTCGTTGAAAATCTCGCAGGAAAATTCGCCGCCTATTTTTCTTTCGGTAACGCCGCCCGCAATTTCGTTCGTAATTTCACCCGTAATTCTGCTCGTGATTTTACCTGTGATTTTACCTGTGATTTCGCCGGAAAAAACGGGGATATCGCGTTCCTTTCTTGCGGTGGAATAAACCTTGTCGGAAGGACTGCGCCGTTTTAAAAAATCTTTCAGTTTGTTTTCGTCAAAGGAAAAACCGTCAAGTCCGCTGATCTTAACGCCGATTTTTTCCCCGCGCGACGCGCCGTAAATCTCGGCTTTGATTCTTTTTCCGTTAAACACCGACATCTGTTTTACCTCCGAGCCGCCCGAAATCGGCAAAAAAATCTGGATAAGATTTAGAAACGTGTTCCGCTCCTTTTATAACGCACGCAGGCTCGAGCGCGGAAGCGAAAACCGCCGAAGCCATGACCATTCTGTGGTCGCCGACCCCATCAAACGTCGTTCCGCCCTTCGGCAGGCCGCCGAAAACGGACAGAACGCCGCCTTTATAGTCCGTTTTTATTCCGGCTTTTTCGAGCATGTCGATTATGGCGATAAGCCGGTCGCACTCCTTATATTTCAGCCTTTCCACGCCGCGGAACACGCTTTTGCCCTGCGCGAACGCCGCCAAAACGCAAACCACGGGCGCAAGATCGGGAGTATCGGAAAAGTCCGCTTCAATCGGGTTAATTGCTTTACGCGCAACCCGTATAAAATCATTCCCGACGGTTATTTCCGCTCCGAACCGGCGCAATAAATCGACGATTTTTTCATCGCCCTGCCCGCCGCTATCGTGTTTACTCAACCCCGAAACGGTAACGTCGCCGCCGAGCGCGCCGAGGGCAAGCATAAACGCCGCAGAGGAAAAATCGCCCGGAACGACCGTTTCATCGGGTAAACAATAATCACTTTTATTGAAAATAATCGACTTATAGCCTATCTTTTTGAATTTGATGACGCTTTGTCCGAGAACGTTCAAAGTCATATCGAAATAACTTTCGCTCGAGAGTTTACCGGTTATTTCAAGCGTACTCTCTCCGCTTAAAAGAGGAAGAGCGAACGCAAGCCCCGAAGCGAACTGCGAGGAAACCGTACCGTCTATAACGTACTTCCCGGGATGAATTTTCCCCGAAAGAAGATAACCGCGATTTGTTTTTTCGATCTTCTCGCCGTGAGCGGAAAGAACGTTTATCATTTCGTCAATCGGGCGGCAAAGGAGTCCGCTATCGCAAATGAATTCCGCGCGGATTCCGAGCGCGGCTGCGACAGGCATCAAAAATCTTAGCGTTGAACCGCTTTCACCCGTGTTTAAGATAAAATCTTTCTCTCCAAAAAAGTCATTAGCGGCGGAATTTTGTATTCCGTAAACCGCCGCATTGCCGTTTTCAACCGTTATCTTCGCGCCCAAAGCCGCCAAACAATCGCGGGTTCTCGTCACGTCTGCGGAATAACCTACGTTTTTTACGACCGTGCGACCGTTTTTAAGCGCGGCGGCAATAAGCAAGCGATGCGCGAGCGATTTTGACGGAGGCGCGACCACGCTCCCTTTTGCCGAAAATTTCGATATCCCGACGTTCATTTCAACAACTTCCAGACCTTTGAAATCGGTGCTTTTTCAACGGCTGGTTCTCCCACGCCTTTAAGCAGAACAAGCATTACGTCGCTCCCCGTAACCTTTTTATCGAATAACATACGCGACTTGACGTCCCGCATATCCGCCGCAAACGAAAAATCGAACGGATAAACGTTCAAAAGCGCGTTCATCTCTTCGATTTTTTCATTACTCAAACCGTAAAAGTCCGCCGATAAGTCGATTATCCGCTTAATTCCGTAAGCAACGCAAAGCCCGTGCGAAAGCGAATAGCCGCTCGACGCCTCCAGCGCGTGACCTATCGTATGTCCGAGATTAAGCACCGTTCTGCCGCCGCGCGGCTTTGTTGCAAACTCGTCCTTTTTAACGATTTCGTTCTTTATTTCAACGCATTTCATAACGAGATTTTCCATATCGCCCGCAATATCTTCGGCGGAAACGCGTTTATCTATGAAAGCGTATTTCACCGCTTCGCCCATTCCGCTTTCAACCTCGCGAGCGGGCAGAAAATCGAAACACGAAACGTTCGCATAAACAAGCGCGGGGGAATAAAACGCGCCGATGAGATTCTTCCCGAAAGAAAGATCGACGGCGGTTTTTCCGCCGACGGACGCGTCTATAGCCGACAAAATCGTCGTGGGACATACGCAATAGGTTATCCCGCGCATAAAAGTCGCCGCGACGAACCCGACGAGGTCGCTCACCGCTCCGCCGCCCACGGCTAAAAGAGCGGAAGTCCTGTCCGCGCCGTTTTCGGCGAGTTTTTCCGCAAGCCTTTTATAACAACCGAAATTTTTGCATTTTTCGCCCTCGGGAACGACTATTTCGCAAAGCGAAAATTCGCAGAGTTCCTCTCTCAATTCTTTCGCGAAAAGTTTCTTGGTGTTTTTATCGTAAACGACGAAAAGCCTGTCGCTTTTCACGACGGCGAAAAGTTCTTCCGAAAGCCCCGCAAACGAATCGTAGGTTATATATTTATAAGGTTTATGTGTTCTTATAACCGTTTCTCTCATTTTTCTATCCTTTTGCCGCCGCAAACGGTTAAAATCGCCGCGGTTTTTTCGACTACGGTTTTGAATTCTTCGGGCAAAATCGATTGCGCGCCGTCGCACAGAGCGTGAATCGGATCGTTGTGAACTTCGATCATAACTCCGTCCGCCCCGACAGCCGCCGCCGCAAGCGAGAGCGGTTCGACAAGCCTTTTCAATCCCGAAGCATGGCTCGGATCGACTATAACCGGCAGATGAGTGCGTTCTTTTAAAAGCGGAATAACGCCCAGATCAAGCGTGTTTCTCGTGAGCGTTTCAAAAGTTCTTATGCCGCGTTCGCATAAAATTACGTTTTTATTCCCCTCGGCCATAACGTATTCCGCGCTGAGCAGAAGTTCGTCCACGGTGTTGACGAGTCCGCGTTTTAAAAGTACGGGCGCGCCGAGTTTGCCCACCTCTTTGAGAAGTTCGAAGTTCTGCATATTTCTCGCGCCGACCTGAATCAGATCAACCCCTTCGAAATCGTCCACGCTTTTAACGCTCGTTATTTCCGTCACGATCGGCAAACCCGTTTCCGCCTTCGCCTTTTTGAGAAGTTTTATCCCCTCCGACTTTAAACCCTGAAAATCGTAGGGCGAAGTACGCGGTTTAAACGCGCCGCCGCGGAGCGCGGCGGCGCCCGCCGCCTTGACCGCTTTCGCGATGCCGATAATCTGTTTTTCGCTCTCCACCGAGCAAGGTCCGGCGATGAACGAGTAATTATTTCCGCCGAATTTCTTCCCGCCAACTTCCACAATCGTGTTTTCCGGGTGAAGTTTCCGGTTGGTGAGTTTATATTTTTCACTCACCCGCGTAACGCTTTCAACGATATCCATATCCCTTAAAAGTTCTTCGTCGATAAGAGAAACGTCGCCGAAAACGGCTATCGCGAGCCTGTCGCCGAAAGTTTCGGTTTCCGCAGACACGCCCGAGCGATTGAGCCAGACTATGAGATTATCGAGTTGTTTTTCGTCCGCGCGTTTTTTAATCGTGATGATCATTTCTTTTACACTCCCCGGCAGTTAGCCACAAGTGATTAAATTCCTCGGTTTTCCTTCGGCGTTCGGGTTCTTTTTAAGCCCCTTCGGCGGAAACAGCCGCGTATTGACTGTTATATAAATCGTAGTAAAATCCGTGTTTTTCGAGAAGTTCGGCGTGAGTACCCTGCTCGATGACGTTTCCGTCCTTCATTACGAGTATCGCGTCCGCGCTCTTTATCGTGGAAAGCCTGTGCGCGACGATGAAACTCGTTTTGCCTGCGGTTAACGTATCGAAAGCGCGCTGGATTTTCATTTCCGTTCTCGTGTCGATAGACGAAGTAGCCTCGTCGAGAATAAGCATCGGCGGCAGGCAAAGCATCACCCTTGCGATGCACAGAAGTTGTTTCTGCCCGGCGGAAAGGCCGTCCTCGCCGATAATAGCGTCGTAACCGCCCTCGAGACGGGTTATGAATCCGTGCGCGTTGGCGAGTTTGCAAGCATCGATTACCTCTTCGCGCGTAGCGTCCTTTCTGCCTATTCTGACGTTATCGTAAACGCTCGCCTTTCTTATCCAGGTTTCCTGCAAAACCATGCCGACGTTGAGCCTTAAAGACCGCCTTTCTATTTCCGTTATCGGGGTGTCGTCATAACGGATTTCCCCGGAATTCACGTCGTAAAACCTCATAAGAAGATTGATGAGCGTGGTCTTTCCGCAACCCGTAGGACCTACTATAGCGACTTTCGTGCCGCTTTTAACCGAAAGATTGAAGTTTTCGATAAGTTTCTTGTCAGGAACGTAAGAGAAATTCACGTCGTCTATATCCACGTTGCCGGAAAGCCCCGAAACGGGCTTTTCAAGCGGAGAACGTACTTCTTCGGCTTCGTCGAGAATCTCGAACAGACGCGCGGCGCAAGCCTTCGCGCCGGTGAGTTCGGTCATGACCGAAGTGATTTCGTTGAACGGTTTTGTGTATCTGTTGGCGTAACTCAAAAGCGAAAGTATTTCGCCCGCGGTTACCGCCAGAAACGCGCCTTGCGGAACGTTGACTGCAAGCAACGCGCCCGTGAGCGCGACGGCGGCATATACCACCGCATTGATAAGTCTTGTGGACGGGTTGGTGAGCGACGAGAAAAACAACGCTTTGAACGAAGTCGTTTTAAGCTCTTCGTTAATGTCGTCGAATTTTTTTCCGTTCACTTCTTCCGTGGCGTAAGCCTTGACCGTGGGCAAATTCGACAAAGTTTCTTCGACAAGCGCGGTCTGTTCGCCCGTAAGGCGGGACTGAGCCTTGAAAAGACCGTAAGTTCTGCCGGTGATGAACTTCGCCGTGAGAAGAGATATCGGGGTAAGCCCCGCCACGACGAGCGCGATTACGGGGTTGATCGCAAACATAAACGCCAGTGTGCCGATAATCGTTATTATACCGGTAAAAAATCTCGAAAAGCCGAGCAGAAGCCCGTCCGAAAGTTTGTCTGCGTCGCCGATTTCAACGCTTAAAACGTCGCCCGTTGAGCGTCCGTCGAGATATTTGAGCGGAACTTTCTGCAATTTTCCGAACGTATCGTCGCGGATTTTGGCGGTGATGCCGTTAGAGATTTTGTTGCACAGAATTTCCGTTATCCATTGGCTGATTCCCGCGCCCGCCGCCGCGCAAAGCGCGTAAATAAGCAGAGTTATGAGTTCGGAAAACGAAACGTTGCCCTCGCCGACGATAAGGTCGGTAGCCTTGCCGAAAATTATCGGCAGAATAAGCGAAAACGCAACGTAAACCGCCGAAGCGACAAGCGAAACGACGAATGCCGCGCGGAATTTGGAAGCGTATTTCCAGAGGCGTTTTATCACGCCTTTGTTTTTTGCTTTATTGTTGTTTGCGTTCATACGATTGTTTTGCCCGCCGACCTGATTGTTCTTTTCCCGATTGTCCTTTTTCCGATTGTTCTTTTTCCTATTGTTCTTTTCGTTCATTTGCGCGCCTCCGACGAGGATTGCGAATCCTCGATTTCGCGGAATACCGCGCAGGTTTTTCTGAGTTCGTCCGCAGTTCCCGTTCCGACGATTTCTCCCTCGTCCATAACGATTATTTTATCCGCTCCCAGCACGCTCGAAGCCCTTTGCGAAACGATGAACGTGGTTACGGGATAATCGAGCGATTTTATTGCGCGCCTTAACTTAAGATCGGTTATATTATCGAGAGCCGACGAACTGTCGTCGAGAATAAGCACTTCGGGGCGTTTTGCGATGGCTCTCGCAACGGAAATTCTCTGTTTCTGCCCGCCCGAAAGGTTTCTGCCGTTTTGTTCGAGAACGGAATCGTAACCGTTTTCCTTGGCGTTCACAACGTCGCGCGCCTGAGCGGTGTCCACGGCGGAAGAAAGTCTCTCTTCGTCCGCTTCACCGAGCGGGAGAACGTTGGAACGAATCGTCCCTTTGAAAATCGCGGGGCGTTGCAATGCCGAGCCGATTTTTTTTCTCAATTCTTTAAGCGGATAACTTCTCACGTCCTTTCCGTCCAGAAAGACAGTCCCCTCGCTCACGTCGTAAAGCCGCGGCAGGAGATTGACAACGGTGGATTTTCCGCTGCCCGTTCCGCCGATCACGCCTATCGTTTCGCCTTTGTTTACTTTGAAATTAATATTTTTAACGCCGGTAGAGCCGTCCGCATAAGTCACTCCGACGTTTCTGAATTCTATATACGCGTCCGAGGTATCGCCGTTTTCCGTTCCGCTCTTTTCGTCGGGCATATCGAGCGCGGTCTGAACTCTCTTGGCGGAAGCCAGCGCGCGGGAGATCGAAACGACGAGGTTCGCGAATTTGACGAGTTCGATGAGAATCTGCGACATATAATCGTAAAGCGCGATCGTCATACCCTGCGAAAGAACTCCGTCGTTGACCTTAATCGCGCCGCTCCACAAAAGGGCGACTATGGCGAAATTGACTATCGTGAACGTAAGCGGATTTAAAAGAGCCGAAATTTTACCTGCGGCGTTCTGAAATTTTTCGAGTTTCGCGTTCTTTGCTTCGTAAGTTTTCACTTCGTCGTTTTCCGCGCCGAACGCTCTGATAACTCTCACGCCCGTGAGATTTTCTCTCGCGGACAAAGCCACGTCGTCCAGAAGTTTCTGCGCTTTGACGTATTTCGGCATCGTTATCTTCATAATCGCGACGACGGCTATCGACAAAACGAGAATGGTTGCGAGAAAGACGAGCGACACTTCCGCGTCGATTAAGAACGCGCAGACAAACGCGCCGAAAACGACGAACGGCGAACGCAAAAGAAGCCTTAACGCAATGTTAAGACCGCTCTGCATCTGGTTTATATCGCTCGTCATCCGCGTGAGCATCGAAGAAACGCCCATCCTGTCCGTTTCGGAAAGGGGCGCGGAAAGCAATTTTTTGTATAATCCCGATCTTACTTCCGACGAAAAACCCGTGGCGGCTTTTGCCGAGAAATACTGCCCGAAAATCGAAAATCCGAACCCGACGAGCGCAAGCGCGACCATTATGAGCGCGTCTTTGATTATAACACCCGTATCCCCGCCGTTCACGCCGCGATTGATTATATCCGCGACGAAAAGCGGAACGATAAGTTCCAGAAGCGCTTCCACGAGTTTGCACAGCGGCGCGAAAAAGCACTCTTTTTTATACTTTTTAACGTTTGAAAAAACTTTGTTCATATTCTGTTTTAATGTCGGTCAACGTTTTAATGCAAGTAAAAATAATACGAGTCGGAAACTCGGCGCGCATAAAATTATTTGCCGGACGCGGCTTTTATCGCGCGTCTTGCGATATCTCTCGCCTTATCTCCGCCGCCGAGAAGAAGTTCGCCGTTGAGTTCGTAAAACTTCGGGCAACCGAACTTGGCGATGAACCCCACGAAATTTTCGCTCGTGAGCATCGAAGTGACGGACGAAGTGAGTTCCTGACCTTTGCCGAGCGATTTTTCGGCAAAACAAAGAACGTTTTCTATCTTTTTAACGTGGCTTTGCCCGTATTCTTCGCAGTCCGCGGCATATTTCGCGGCAAAGTCGCGCGGGTTCACGGACGAAAGCCCTTCTATAACCGCTCTGTATTCCGATTTCTGATATCTGCTGAGCGCGCCCGATTTATATTTGCTCAAAAGTTCCTTAACGCAAACGTTGACGTTTTCCGCTTCCGCGGCTTTGAGCGCGGCGTCCGCCGCTTCCTCCTTAGCCATTGCTTTGTCGGCTATCTTAACCGCCTTCGCGCGCATAATCTCCGAAAGCGCGAATTTCTCCTCGAAATTGCTTCCCGAAAGGTCGATATCCTTAAGACTGCCGTTTTCCACCTCGTCGCCCGAAACGATCGCGCCGAATTTACGGAAAATCGCGTAGTACCCGGCAAACTCGCTCGCTATCGCCGGACTTTGAATATATCCCCCGATAAGCGACATATTGACGGGTATATCGAGTTTTTCATACTCGTAAATCGCGTAAGAAAGGTCCTCCCAACTTCTCGGGGTTACGAGTTCAAGCCCCTCCGGCTTTTTCTCCGCCGTGAAGAGGCAGTTGCTGTTGAGCGATAAAAATCCGACGATCGCGCTATGCACGCCGGAATTGAGCGCGTAGGTTTTGAACGCTTCGTAATCCGGCTCCACGTCGAGTTTTCTCACCCTGTCGAGCGTGACCATATCGAGTTCGTTGACCGATTTGTTGAATTCTTCGGGGTTGCCCGCGGCGGTTAAAATCCAGCCGTCGGGAATTTTATGCGTCCCGAATTTTTTATGTTGCAGAAGTTCGAGCATCGCGGGCGCGAGAGTCTCCGAAACGCAGTTGATTTCGTCTATAAACAAAATGCCCTCTTTTTTGCCCTGCGCTTCGATCGCCTCGTAAACCTCGGCGACTATTTCGCTCATCGTATATTCCGTCACGGAATATTCCTTACCGCCGAAAGTCCTCTTCGATATAAACGGCAAACCTATCGCCGACTGACGCGTATGATGCGTTATCGTGTAACCTAAAAAACCTACGTCCAGTTCGGCGGCGATTTTACTCATTATCGCCGTTTTACCTATTCCCGGCGCGCCTATAACGAGCGTGGGGCGTTGCCTTTCCACGGGGATTTCGTAGTTGCCGTTCGCGTCCTTGGCGAGATAAATCGTGATTGCGTTTTTAATTTCGTTTTTTGCTTCGAGAATGTTCATAAATTTCTCCTTTCGGCGTTAAAATCGTTTGAGTTTCGCTTTTATGCAGGCGGCTTTTTTGCTCGCGCAAAACATATAAACCGCCGCTTTTATGAAAGATCGTCCTTATCGAGAACGATTTTGTATGAAAAGTACGGGGTTCTGATCTCGTCGGCGTTTTCGCCGTAAAGCAGAAAACACACTTTGAAATCGGGGTTCTCCGTGGGGAACGTACCGTATCCGTCGGTGAAATATAACAGAGCGCGGATTTTCGCTCCGCGTTTTTTATCGAGTTCGAGCCGCTCGAAAACAGGTCGGAAATCCGTTCCGCCGCCGCCCTCGAGTTTAAAATTCTTCATTTTGTTTTTGAAATCTTCGTCGCCGTCGATAATTTCGTCGGAGCGAATATCGCTGTCGCACTGAATTATCCTGAGTTTCAGATTGTCGCGTTCGGAAATCTGCGAACAAATGGAATAAACCTCTCTTAAAAACACCTTGACCGGTTCGCCCGCGGTACTGCCCGACACGTCGATGGCGACGACTATCTGCGAATAATCTTTCGCGTCGCTCGTCTCTAAGTTTTCGATGAGAGGCACGTTTTTATAAAGGCTCAGCCCGTAACAATAAAATATATAATCGAAATCGTCGTCGGGCGTTCGTTTTTCGCTCGTTTTGATGAATCGTTCCAAAAGTTTGCGGTAATCTCTCTTCCCGCCCGTTACGTTTTCGAGCCTCCTTTGGAGTTCCCGCTGGTCTTTTCCGAGCCTCGGAATAATTTTCTTCGCGATCTCTATCCACTGTTTTTCCGCGTTTTTATCTTCTTCGCCCTCGTCGCGATTATCCTGACCGGACGCCCCGCCGTCGTTTTCTCTCTGTTCGCCCCGCCGCCACATAAAATGGCTGCAAACCCTGATCGCATTGCCGATTTCTTCGAGTTTTTCCTTATCAACCCCGGCGAGATAAGCCGAGCAAAAACTTTCCGTTATGCCGCCGAATTGCTCGATAATCGACTTATAGAGGTGTTTTCTGTATTCAATATGTTTTCTGTCGCCGAACGGAGCGCCGAGGTCGTCCACGTAATAGGCAACCGTTAAATCGCACGCGACGTCATAAATATCCGCATCTTTGCCGACGGCTCTGAACGGGTGAAGAAACAAGCAATGGAGAATCGTGTGGCACAGCCCCAGCACCGCGAGTTCGGACCCCTTCGACGCAGTTTGAAACAACAACTGCTTTTCGCCGAAATAAATCCCGTTGCCGTCCGTATAGCAAAACGGTTTTTCTTCGGTGACGGCCGGATTCGCTTTCCCCACCGCATAGGCAAGATAGGAAAATGCCGAACCGAACGCCGAAACGGCGAGTTTTAAAACTTCGTTTGCGCTTTCCGTCAGTCCGCTCATCTTTTCGCCTCTTTAACCGCGGGGATTTTTTTCATTTCCTCGTCCATTTTATCGTAAACGCCGATTCCCGAGCGCACCGCTTCCACGCACAAACCGACGTCTTTTTGCAAATCATTGCTTAACGCAAAATAGTTGCGGTAATCCTTGCGGCACAGAACTTTCAGGTCGTCATAGGAAAAATTCGCGTCCTTGAACCACTGAACGAAAGGTTTGTCCGCGTTTTTCACCACGTAACTTTTTACGCACGCCGAAACGATTTCCGGATCGCGGAAAAGCGGCGAATCCTCGATATGTTTCAGAATCTCGCCGTTTACGCCGGCGCAGAGCGCGATAACTTCTCTGTCGTTTTTATATTCGGCGACGGAATCGAAAAGCGTCTGCACGGCTTTTGGCGAATTGCGTTTCAATCCGCGGATTATTTTTTCTCTTTCTTCTCTCTCTCCAACGCTTCTCGCGTTCATAAAGGACATGAGATAAGGCAGAACGCGCATTTTTCTGTGCTGAACGGCGTAAGGGAGAATTTCCTTAACCGTCTGCGGCAAAACAGAGAATTTTTCGCACAAAAGTTCCGCGCATTTTCTGTCGTCCTTTTCCACCACGCGCATGAGCAGTTCCTTTTTGCGGATAACGTTGCCCTCGCACGCTCTCAAAACGGCGTACAATTTATCATAGTCTATTGTAAGAAGGTCGAGTTTTTGCGCGGTGAGCCTTATGGTCATGTTTTTTTCGGTAATTTTCTCGAAAAGCCCGAGCGGCATATCGTTGGAAAGCGTGTTCGCGCCGATCACGCCCCTATCCGCCCGCACGGAACGCTCGAAAACTTTATCGCTCGCGAACGCGTCGTCCGCAAAATAAGCGCACACCGTTCTGTCCTGAGCAAGCGCGGCAAGACAAACGTTCTCGTCCGCCCTTACGCTTTCCGAAAAGAAACGGATATTTTTCGCGTTTTTCGTTACCGCTATGCGGGCGATTTCCTTATCGGAAAAATATTTTTCGGGCAACGATTCGATTGCCGAGCCGCCGCTTCTCGCAACCACCTCCGCGATTTCTCTCGAATCAGCCGCTTCGCCCGTTAAAAACGAAATGCAAAGGGGATAATCGGTTGCGGCGATGAGCGCGATTTTCGGATTCGAGCGGATACTTTCTGGAGCGAAGCGAATGAGCCGCCCGTCGCTTTTAAAGCAAATCGAGGCAATCTCCTCGTCGGCTTTAAGCGTTTCGGAAGCGTATTCGTACAATTCGGGTCTCTTTTCGACAAGCGAAAGAGTGAGTTCTTTGTCGCTCTGAAGTTTCGCGTCCGTTTTGTAATCCTCGGAAAGGGCGTTGAGAAGCCTAACCGACATTTCTTTATTTATGTTTTTCAAGTTTTCGCCCTCCGTTCGTTTCATATTCCGCCGGCATTTCGGCGTATTATCGTCTTAAAATCTCGCCCCTGCGACCGACGTTTTTACCTATTAAGTTATTATATCACACATACCCCGTTTTGTAAATACTAAAGGGCAATTTTTTAACGATTTTTTTGTGAAAAGAAAAGGCCCGGCATTTTTGCCGGACCAAATCGTTGTTTTATGGATAATTACTTATTGAAAACGTCTTTGAAAGTCTTGCTGAACTTAACCGCGGGAGCCTTGCACGCTTTGATCTGAACCTTTTCGCCGGTAAGGGGGTTTACGCCGTCTCTTGCCGCTTTGTCCTTGATTTCGAAAGTAGCGAAGCCCGAAATGTGAATATACTCCCCGTTCTTGAGAGAATCGGTGAGCGTTTCCACCAACGCGCTGAAATTCGCGTCTGCCTCTTTGATCGTTACGCCGAGTTTGTCTGCATAAGCCCTGATAAATTCACTTTTGTTCATAATTTCCTCCGATATTACTTGATTTGCGACCCCGGAAACAACTTCTCGTCAATTCCCCGTGCGCTTAGGCTCATTATAACATATTTGCAAAAAAAATCAATCGTTTTTTTCAGTTTTTTTCGGCGTTTTTTAAATTTTAGACAAGTTTTCACAAAAAAAGGCGTTTTCTCACGGAAAATTCGTCCGCCGCGGCGTATTCGAACCTCTCCCGGTTAGCCGAGAGAGATTGCGTTTTTGCTCGTCGGGTTTTCGGCTATGGTTGATACGCTTGACAAAATGGGGATTAAATGTTATAGTTGTTTCAGATATTTTATCGGGTGACTTCTATGCAGGACGAACAATTAGTTTCCAACTTAAGAAATAAAGGCAGATTTTCACGGCTTTCGGCCCTGAAAAAACTTGCGGCAAGCGAAGATTTCAAACCGGAACAAAACCGGAAAGCCAACTTCAATTTTCATTGCCGCACAGAATATTCCTGCTTCGGTTCAACGCCGTCGCTCGAAGCCTACAGGCTGATGAAAAACGGATTTCCCGCCGTCGCGATAGTCGATTACGCTTCTCTTTCCGGCGCGAAAGAACTGATGAAAGCCGAAAAAATCCTCGGCGGTTTGTATTATATCGGCGCGGAAACGGACGTCGAGGACGAAAAAGGCGCGCCCGTCAGAATGATTTCGATGGGTATTCCCCACAAAAACGTGAAGGCGTTCAACTTTGACCTATTCTTTTACAGAAAAATTCAGAACGATTTTACCGACCAACTTCTCGGCAAACTTAATTCCCGCCTGAAAAAATACGGAATTACGGTTTCCACTCCCCCGCGGTCGTTTTTCAAAACCACCTCCACGGAGGACGTTTTCGTCTGCCTTGCGGACGCAATCATCGAAAAGTTCAGAACGGCGGATAAAATAACCGCGTTTATAACGCAGGATCTCGGGATTTCGCTCTCCGAATACGACGAAAAACGCCTCGAGGACACAGCCAACGTTTATTACGAAATCGACCTCGCCGCCACGCTTTTCTTTAATTACAAAATGAAACTCCCGCCGAGAAAACTGAAAAAAGTTTCGGAATTCGTTGCCGCGAGCAACGGTTTCGGGGCAATTTCCGCGCTCGTTATGGAGGGCGACGAAGACGAAGCGATCGACTTCGCCGTTAAAAACGGAATCCGGAGCGTGGTTTTCAATATCGACAAACAACCCGACGATTTCGACGCGAGGACTTTTTACGACAAGTGCATCGCGGCGAATATTCTGCCGATTGCGAGAATGGTTTGCGATTACCCCAAAAAGAAACTCGTCCGCGAGTTCGGCGACGAAGAAACAGCGAGCCTTTACAGAGAAACGACTTTTGCCGTAATCGGGCATGAAATATCCTCTTCTCTCGACCCGTGCGACGGAATGTTCTCGGGAATAACGCTCGAACACACCCCTTCGCTTAAAGAACGCATAAGGCTTTTTTCGAGAATAGGGCTTAAAGGCAGCGACCTGAAAACGCTCTGAAATCAATTTAAAAAATTTTATAACGCCGGGCGGGGCGAGCATTTTGCAAAAATGCTCGCCCCG